>NZ_DFLY01000030.1:0-114015 GCF_002375525.1 Marinobacter sp. UBA3607
GCCGGGGGTTTTTTCATTTCAGGCCCGGGAGAAGTGATATACTGCCTCCCATCAACCACATCCAAGTTTCTGACGGGAGCCCTTCGATGGCGGCAAGCGATCATCTGGTCATTTTCGATACCACTCTCCGGGATGGCGAGCAAAGCCCCGGCGCCACCATGAACAAGAACGAAAAGCTTCGTATTGCCAAGGTGCTGGAAAAGCTCCGGGTGGATGTGATCGAAGCGGGTTTCGCGATTGCCAGCCAGGGTGACTTCGAGGCGGTGAAGGCCATTGCTGAGACCATCAAGGATTCCACCGTTTGCAGCCTTGCCCGTGCCCTCGATAAAGACATTGATCGGGCAGCAGAGGCTATCCGGCCCGCAGCCAGTGGCCGTATCCATACCTTTATTGCAACCTCGCCTATCCACATGCAGCACAAGCTGCAAATGCAGCCAGACGAAGTGGTAGAGCAGGCGGTACGGGCAGTAAAGCGTGCCCGTAGCCATGTAGATGATGTGGAGTTCTCCTGCGAGGACGCCGGGCGTTCCGAGCTGGACTTCCTGTGTCGTATTATTGAAGCGGCCATCGATGCCGGTGCAACCACCATCAACATTCCGGACACCGTTGGCTATGCCATTCCGGAACAGTTTGGTGAAACCATTCGCCAGTTGCTCAATCGTATCCCTAACGCCGATAAAGCTATTTTCTCGGTGCACTGCCATAACGACCTGGGGCTTGCCGTAGCCAACTCCCTGGCAGCGGTCAGTAGCGGTGCACGCCAGGTTGAGTGCACCATCAACGGTCTGGGCGAGCGTGCCGGTAACGCCTCGCTGGAAGAAATCGTGATGGCGGTACGTACCCGGCAGGATCTGTTCCATATCGACACTCGGATCGATACCCAGCACATTGTCCCGGCGTCTCGCCTGGTATCCACCATTACCGGTTTCCCGGTTCAGCCGAACAAGGCAATTGTGGGTGCGAATGCCTTTGCCCATGAGTCCGGTATTCACCAGGACGGCGTGCTCAAGCATCGCGAGACCTACGAGATCATGCGTGCCCAGGACGTAGGCTGGCACACCAACAGCCTGGTGCTGGGTAAGCATTCGGGCCGTAATGCTTTCCGTACCCGCTTGCTTGAGCTGGGTATCCAGTTCGAGACCGAAACCGAACTGAACGAAGCGTTCACCCGGTTCAAGGCGCTGGCCGACCTCAAGCACGAAATCTTCGATGAAGATCTTCAGGCAATTGCCAGCGACACCAAGCAGAAAGAAGAGATCGGTCGCTACGGACTGGTATGCATGCAGGTTTGCTCCGAGACCGGCGTAGTGCCCAAGGCAAAGCTTACCCTTACCGTAGATGGCGATGAACACACGGTCGAGGCGGAAGGTAGCGGCCCCGTGGATGCCACCTTCAAGGCGATCGAGTCCCTGGTGGATTCTGGCTGTAACCTGCAGCTGTATTCGGTCAACAACATTACCAGCGGTACCGATGCCCAGGGGGAGGTCACCGTGCGCCTTGAGCGGGGTGGTCGAATCGTTAATGGTGTGGGTTCCGATACCGATATCATTATCGCCTCTGCCAAGGCCTACATCGAAGCCCTGAACCTCATTGCCGCAGGCGGTATCCGGCAGCATCCCCAGGTGGCGGATGTCTGAATCGGGTATGAGTGCGCTATTCAGGTCCATCGGAGACTGATGTGATTCAGACCGAAGCCGAGCGCCAGTTCTATCTGGGCATGTCGGGCATACGCATGTGGTATGCCCGCGATCCCCTTCCCGGTGCTGCGCCAAGTCCCGATTACGATTTCGGGGTGCAGGAGCCGGAAGCGGTTGCTGTGCCTGAAGTCCCGGTTATTCCGGCTGCTCCGCGTGCACGACGTGCAGACCCGGAGCAGGCTTCCCGTAACCGGGACAAGATTGCCCGCCTGCAAAGCTTGATGGAGCCGTCAGCGAAGGCCCCGGCGAGCGTGGGCGCAGAGTCGCCTGTCAGCCCGGCTGAGGCGCCAGCCCCCGGGGTAGAGGCTATTGAGCCTGAACCTGTGCCAGCAGAGCCGGTCACGGTCGCTGAGGATGTGCCACGGCTTAATCTGAAGGCCTGGACCGGACGGCGGGTTACCCTGATTGCCGAATTGTCTGAAGACTCCAGTCTGGCGCTGCAGGAAACCCTCGCCCGAAATATTCTTCGCAGCCTTGGCGAGGATGCCTGCAAGGCTTCTGATTCCTTGCACTGGCCCTTGTTCAATAACCTCAAGGTGAGCCTCAATGGCGCTGAACACCTTGCTGTGGCCCTTGAAGCGCTGTTCGGAGGCCTGTCCGGGCAGAAGGTTGTTGTCCTGGGGAAAGTGGGCGACTGGTATAGCCAGGCGCTGGGGCGGGAGCCGGAGGTTGTTTTCGAGACGTCCCTGGCCACCCTTGCCACCGATCCGGAGCGCAAGCGCAAGTTGTGGCACCTGATCAAGCCCCTGAAAGCCTGAGCACTGCCGTGGGTAAACCATCAGTCCTTCTTCGCCCTGACAGCGCAGTGATAAGAACACTGGCGTCAGAAGACATGGCACAGGTGATGGAGCTGGAGCGCCTCGGGCATTCGCACCCGTGGTCAGAAGGTATTTTCCGGGACTGCTTCAAAGACGGCTACCGGCTCTGGGCCCTGGAGCAGGATCACCGGGTTCTGGGGTTTGCCGTGATCAACTACCTGTTCGATGAAGCCCATTTGCTGAATATTTGTGTTCATCCGCAATTGCGCGGTCAGGGCGCCGGGCGCCAGTTACTGCAGCACGCGCTGGCAGAATCCGTCAAAGACGGCATGGTCTGCATGATCCTAGAAGTGCGGGACAGCAACCGGGCGGCGATAGAACTCTATGCCGGTGAAGGTTTCAGGGAAATAGGCCGTCGGCGAGGCTACTATCCCGACGGTCCCGGCCGTGAAGATGCCCGAGTCATGGCTTTACGGTTCACCTGAGCCCCCTCTGGCCCGTATAATAGCTCGTTTTTCAACCATACCATTCAGGTTTCCGATTTCTATGTCTAACCTTTCCCAGGAAGTGGCCAAGCGCCGCACCTTCGCGATTATCTCGCACCCGGACGCCGGTAAAACCACCATTACCGAGAAAGTCCTGCTGTTCGGCCAGGCTCTCCAGAAAGCAGGTACCGTAAAGGGTAAAAAATCCGGCCAGCATGCCAAGTCTGACTGGATGGAGATGGAGAAGGAGCGGGGCATCTCGGTAACCACCTCGGTGATGCAGTTTCCCTACGGTGGCAAGCTGGTGAACCTGCTGGACACCCCGGGCCACGAAGACTTTTCTGAGGACACTTACCGGACGCTGACCGCCGTAGACTCCTGCCTGATGGTTATCGACAGTGCCAAGGGCGTAGAGGAACGGACCATCAAGCTGATGGAAGTTACCCGGCTGCGTGATACGCCTATCCTCACGTTCATGAACAAGCTGGACCGGGATACCCGGGATCCGATCGAGCTGATGGACGAGGTGGAAGACGTTCTGAAAATCGCCTGCGCGCCGATCACCTGGCCGATCGGCATGGGCAAAGGCTTTAAGGGCGTTTACCACCTGCTGCGTGACGAGGTGATTCTGTACCAGTCTGGCCAGGGTCACACGATTCAGGAAAAGCGCATTATCAAAGGGTTGGATAGTCCGGAGCTGGATGAGGCTATCGGAAGCTATGCCAGTGACCTGCGGGACGAGATCGAACTGGTGAAAGGTGCTTCCCACGAGTTCGACCAGGAGGCATTCCTGGCCGGTGAACTGACCCCGGTCTTTTTCGGTACGGCGCTGGGTAACTTTGGTGTGGACCACATGCTGGACGGCCTGGTGGAGTGGGCACCGACCCCGCAACCCCGTGAGACCGATCAGAGAGTGGTTCAGCCCACGGAAGACGGTTTCTCCGGCTTCGTGTTCAAGATTCAGGCCAACATGGACCCGCAGCATCGCGATCGCATTGCCTTCGTTCGGATCGTTTCCGGCAGCTACAATCAGGGTATGAAAGCCCGCCATGTGCGCATCGGTAAGGAGGTAAGGTTCTCCGATGCGCTGACGTTTATGGCCGGCGACCGGGAGCATGCCGAAGAAGCCTTTGCCGGCGATATCATCGGCCTGCACAACCACGGCACTATCCAGCTGGGTGATACCTTCACCGCCGGCGAAGACATGAAGTTTACCGGCATTCCGAACTTTGCGCCGGAGTTGTTCCGTCGGATTCGCCTGAAGGATCCGCTCAAGGCCAAGCAGCTGCAGAAAGGCTTGATCCAGCTGTCGGAAGAGGGTGCCGTGCAGGTGTTCCGGCCGATGCGTAACAACGACCTGATCGTTGGGGCCGTTGGTGTGCTGCAGTTTGATGTGGTGGTGGCCCGCCTGAAGAGCGAGTACAAGGTTGAGGCTATTTACGAACCGATTAACGTGGCGACAGCCCGGTGGGTGACCTGCTCTGACGACCGCAAACTGGACGAGTTCCAGCGCAAGAACCAGGACAACGTGGCCCTGGACGGCGCCGACCGCCTTTCCTATATCGCGCCGACCATGGTGAACCTGAACCTGGCCCAGGAGCGGTACCCGGACGTCGAATTCCACAAAACCCGGGAGCATTGAGCCAATCGCTCCCGAAGCTGAGGTGACCATGAGGCTGGTAGATGCCCATTGCCATTTCGACTTTCCGCGTTTCGACGGGGTTCGGGAGCAGGAGCTGGCCGCAGCCGCAAAGGGCGGGGTCAGGGCCCTGGTGGTGCCGGGGGTGCGCAGGGCCGATTGGGATCGTGTCCAGGCACTGGCGAACCCGGCGCGCGGGATCTGGTATTGCCTGGGTATTCATCCGTGGTTTGTGGAAGAACACACAGCGGCGGACCTCGAGCTGCTCGGGCAACGGTTGGGCAGTTACCCCGATGGCTGTATTGGCGTGGGTGAATGTGGGCTGGATGGCCTGAAGGGTAGCTTTGAAGAACAGCTGCCCTGGTTTCGCGCCCAGATACAGCTGGCCACCCGGCACGATTATCCCCTGGTGATCCACTCGGTGAAGGCCCACGACCAGGTCCATGCTGCCCTGCGGGCTGAGCGATGGCAGGGCAGGGCGCTGGTGCACGGTTTCTCTGGCAGTTACCAGCAGGCCAGTAAGTTGGTGGACCTGGGGTGTTATATCGGCGTCGGGGGTGTGATTACCCACGACCGGGCCCGGAAAACCCGGGATGCCATAGGCCGGCTGCCGGCAGAAGCCCTGGTGCTGGAAACCGACGCGCCGGATATGGCGCCGGCCGGCGTTGAGAAAGGAATGAATAGCCCGGCTTGCTTACCGGCGATACTGGATTGCCTGGCCCGGTTGCGGGGGCAGGATGCGGAGGCCCTGGCGGAAGTGTTGCTGGCGAATGTGAGTCGCCTTTACGGGCGTTCGGAAAGCGTCCTTGCTCCATCGGGATAGGGGTTTAACGAAACACAGATGGGCAGGGTTGGCATTCCTGGTGGGTTCGAGTATACTTCGCGCCCTGGCTTTTCAAGGCGATGTCACTATCTCAGCCCCGAATGGTGTCAACGTCAACATACAGGTATGAACCTCCTCCGGATGCCTTGCATTTACCGGTGGTGGTTTTTAACGTTTCTTATATAGCGTTCAAGGCGGAATCAATGAAGACTCTGAGTGCGAAACCAGAAACAGTAACACGTGACTGGTACGTTGTAGACGCAGCCGGCAAGACGCTGGGTCGTCTGTCAACCGAAATCGCCCTTCGTCTGCGGGGCAAGCATAAGCCTGAGTATACCCCTCACGTGGACACTGGCGACTACATCATTGTTATCAATGCCAGCCAGGTGAAGGTTACCGGCAAAAAGGCATCAGCAAAGATGTATTACAGCCATACCGGCTTTCCGGGTGGAATCAAATCCATCAACTTCGAGAAGCTGGTTGACAAGGCTCCCGAGCAAATCATTCAGAAGGCCGTAAAAGGCATGCTTCCGAAAGGCCCGCTCGGCCGTGCCATGTTCAAGAAGCTGAAAGTGTACGCAGGCGCTGAGCATGCTCATGCCGCCCAGCAGCCCAAAGAACTCGACATCTAACGGAAGGCGAATATGTCTGTAGCACAAAATTACGGTACTGGTCGCCGCAAATCATCCACGGCTCGCGTCTTTATCAAGCCGGGTAGCGGTAACATCTCTATCAACGGTCGCACCATCGAAGATTTCTTCGGTCGTGAAACTCTTCGGATGATCGTTCGTCAGCCGCTGGTGGTTGCCGAGTCTGAAGATCGTTTCGATATCACTATCACTGTTAAGGGTGGTGGTATCAGTGGTCAGGCCGGCGCAATTCGCCACGGCCTGACCCGCGCCCTGATGGAATACGACGAAACTCTGCGCCCGTCCCTGCGCAAAGCGGGTTATGTAACCCGTGATGCACGTAAGGTTGAGCGTAAGAAAGTGGGTCTGCGTAAAGCGCGTAAGCGTCCGCAGTACTCCAAGCGTTAATTGGCAGTTCCTGCCGATGGAAAACCCGGTCTTTTGGCCGGGTTTTTTTATGTCTGTCTGGCGCAAATATTTTTGATCTGGCGCAGGGATAAGGCAGGCCAGCCGCCATTCCGGCTTGTAAGCGGTGGTTAATTTCATTACCATTTCAGCGCTTACATTTTCGGGTTGTGAAGTCCTTTTCGAAGCGCAGAGTCGGGTTTTCCGCATCTGTGCCTCGCCTGATGGGAGAAAACCATAATGAGTAATGGCGACGTGAGCCAAGGCCGGCGCCGATTTCTGATCGGTGCCACGTCTGTGGTAGGTGGTGTCGGCGTCGTCGGTGCAGCCGTTCCTTTCGTAGCGTCCTGGAATCCCAGTGCGAAAGCGGAAGCAGCGGGTGCACCGGTAACCGTCAACATCGACAAGATTGATCCAGGCCAGCAGATCACCGTGGAGTGGCGCGGAAAGCCGGTGTGGATTATCCGGCGTACCCCTGAGATGCTCGAGAATATCGAGAAACTCAGTCCACGATTGAAAGATCCCGAGTCTACAGCAACCAGCCAGCAGCCGGAGTATATCAGTGGGTCTACGCGCTCCCTGAAGCCGGAGTTTATTGTGCTTGTGGGAATCTGTACTCACCTGGGCTGTGTGCCGACCTACCGTCCGGAAGTGGCTCCGGCGGATCTGGGCGACGAGTGGCTGGGCGGCCTGTTCTGTCCGTGTCACGGTTCCAAGTTCGATTTGTCGGGCCGGGTATTCTCCGGGCAGCCGGCTCCTCTGAACCTGGAGGTTCCGCCTTACCGGTATGACAGCGACACGACCATGACCGTTGGTCTTGATCCGGAGGCAGCGTGATGCAGAAACTTCTGAATTGGGTAGATGAGCGTCTGCCGGTTGTTGACGCCTGGAACAAACACCTGGCGAAGTACTATGCGCCGAAGAACTTCAACATGTGGTACTTCTTCGGTTCGCTGGCCATGCTCGTACTGGTTAACCAGCTGGTTACCGGTATCTGGCTGACCATGAGCTACAACCCGTCTGCGGAAGGCGCCTTCGCTTCCGTTGAATACATCATGCGTGATGTGGAGTGGGGCTGGCTGTTGCGCTACCTGCACTCAACCGGTGCCTCTGCGTTCTTCGTGGTGGTCTACCTGCATATGTTCCGGGGTCTGATGTACGGCTCGTACCAGAAGCCGCGCGAGCTGATCTGGATCTTCGGTATGCTGATCTACCTGGTGCTGATGGCCGAAGCGTTCATGGGCTACCTGCTGCCCTGGGGTCAGATGTCCTACTGGGGTGCCCAGGTTATCGTTAACCTGTTTGGTGCCATCCCGGTTATCGGTGAAGACCTGTCTCTGTGGATTCGTGGTGACTACCTGATCTCCGGTATTACCCTGAACCGCTTCTTCGCACTGCACGTGGTTGCCCTGCCGATCGTCCTGCTGGGCCTGGTTGTCCTGCACATCCTGGCGCTGCACGAAGTTGGCTCCAACAACCCTGACGGTATCGAGATCAAGAAGAACAAGGACGAAAACGGTATTCCGAAAGACGGTATCCCGTTCCACCCGTACTACACCGTGCATGACCTGCTGGGTGTGGCGGTATTCTTCTTCATCTTCTTCATTGTTGTGTTCTTCTTCCCGGAAATGGGCGGCCTGTTCCTCGAGAAGCCGAACTTCGAGCCGGCTAACAACCTGAAGACGCCTGCGCACATTGCGCCGGTATGGTACTTCACACCGTTCTACGCCATGCTGCGTGCGGTCACGGTTGACCTGTTCGGCCTGGATGCGAAGTTCTGGGGTGTTGTGGTAATGGGTGCGGCCATCGCTATCCTGTTCGTGCTGCCATGGCTCGACAGAAGCCCGGTTCGCTCTATTCGCTACAAGGGCTGGTTGAGCAAGATCGCACTGGCCATCTTTGCGGTGAGCTTCATCATCCTTGGCTACCTGGGTATTGTTCCGGCAACGGAAGGTCGTACTACGGCTGCGCAGATTCTGACCGCCCTGTACTTCCTGTACTTTATCCTCATGCCGTTCTACACACGCATGGAGAAAACCAAGCCAGTTCCAGAAAGGGTGACAGGATGATGAGAAAGCTTATTTTTGGTCTCGTTTTCGCCATCCTGCCGGCCATCGGCCTGGCAGCTGGTGTCGCGGTTCCTCTTGACCCGATGGAGCCGGATCATACCAACAAGGAATCCCTGCAGCGTGGTGCGGCACTGTTCACCAACTACTGCATGGGTTGCCACTCCATGGAATACGCCCGCTACAAGCGCGTGTCGGATGACCTGGAGATCCCTGCCCAGTTGTTCGAGGAGAACCTGATTTTCACCGGTGCCAAGATCGGTGAACTGATGAAGAACTCCATGAACAAGGACATGGCTGCTGACTGGTTCGGTGCTCCGCCACCCGACCTGACGCTGGAAACCCGTGTGCGTGGCGAGTCCTGGGTATATTCCTACCTGCGTGGCTTCTACAAGGACGAGTCCCGTCCGTTGGGCGTGAACAACGCTGTGTTCGACCTGGTGGGCATGCCCCACGTAATGGTTGGCCTGCAGGGTCTGTGTGCGGTCAAGCCGAACATCGGTGTAGACGCGTCGGTAGAGCCGCTCAGTGGCAACATCAACAACGGTGATGTCTGCCCCGAGTACGCCATCGAAGGCAGCATGTCCGGTGCTGAGTTCGACCAGGCTATGTGGGACCTGACCAACTTCATGTCTTACATGGGTGACCCGGTAAAAGTAGAGCGCGAGCGGTTGGGGATTTTTGTCCTGATCTTTGTGGTGATCTTCTTCATCTTCGCGTACCTGCTTAACCGCGAGTACTGGAAAGACGTACATTAAGATTTAGGGTATAATCCCGGATCCTGAATTCCAGCGGGCCCAGTCGGGTCCGCTGGTTTTTGCGTTTTCTGGATTGTTTCGGTTTGTAGAATCGTGAGGTAGCTATATGGGCGTTGTGACCAAGCGGTCATCAATGACATTCTTTTCGGATCCAGCCAGTCATTACAGCCATCGTGTGCGTATTGTCCTGGCCGAGAAGGGTGTTACCGTTGACATTGTGGATGTGGATCCGGATAACCCGCCGGCTGAGCTGGCAGACCTGAATCCGTACAACGCCTTGCCGACCCTGGTGGATCGTGACCTGGTTCTGTACGAGCCGAATATCATGATGGAATACCTGGACGAGCGTTTCCCGCATCCGCCGCTGCTTCCTGTGTATCCGGTTGCCCGGGCTAACAGCCGGCTGATGATTCACCGCATCCAGAAAGACTGGTGCAGGCTGGTGGATCAGATCCTGGCGCAGCCCACTGGCAAGGCGGCTGATGCAGCCCGTAAAGAGCTGAAAGAAAGCCTGCTGGCTACCGGCCCGCTATTCGCCGAGATGCCGTTCTTCCTGTCTGAAGAGTTCACTATCGTGGATTGCTGTATCGCTCCGATCCTTTGGCGCCTGCCGGCGCTGGGCATCGAAATGAATGAGAAGCAGGCCAAGCCTCTTCAGAAATACATGGACAGCATCTTCGCCCGGGAAGGATTCAAGGCCAGCCTTTCTGACCTGGAAGAAGATATTCGCAGCTGATTATCAGCCCCCGGAGCCGGGGCAGGAGTGGTTGAGTGTCGGATATGAGTATTGCCATGACATCCAGCCGGCCTTATCTGGTCCGGTCGTTGAATGAGTGGATTCTGGATAACGACTGCACGCCCTACATTGTGGTTGATGCGGGTGTGCAGGGTGTTCAGGTGCCCACCGAGCATGTGGCTAACGGCCAGATCGTTCTGAACATCAGCCCCGGTGCAGTTCGGGGCCTGGTGATCGGAAACGGCGCGCTGGAGTTCAGCGCCCGCTTTGGCGGTGTACCCATGCAGGTGTTTATTCCGCTGCAGGCGGTTATGGCCATCTATGCCAAGGAAAACGGTGAGGGAATGGTGTTCGGCAGCGAACCCGGCTCTCCTGATCCTGAGGGTAACGATGATGCGGGCCAGTCCAGGCGGGCAGATGAGCGTCCGAGTGGCCGGCCTACACTGAAGGTGGTCAAGTAAGCCTGAAGATGGTTGTGCAATGATGCGAAAAGCCGGATGGAGACATCCGGCTTTTTTCTTAGCCGCCGAAAAGCTTATGGTCGATCAGGTCGCACAGGGCGTTGATGATCACCAGGAGCAGGGGCATGGCTTCATGGGGCGCCAGGTCGTTCAAGGCGATTTCATGGTCTTCCGGGTGCATCAGGGAGGAAATATCGGATTTTTCCCGGGCGCTGAGTACAACCACGCTCATTTCCCGGTCATGGGCCGCCTGGATGGCCTGGATCAGGTTGGCTTTATGACCGTCGTCGACCACCACAAACAGCAGGTCTCCGGGTTTGCCGACGGCTCTTACCTGCCTTGAGAAGGTGTCGTTGAACCGGTTATCCCTGCAGATGGCAGAGTAGGTAGTCGCATCCGCCCCCAGGTTGATCGCGGGGAGGGCCGGACGTTCCTGGTCGAAGCGTGATAGCAGTGCGGTGCAGAAATACTGGGCCACCACGTTGGCGTTGCCGTTGGCGCAGGCGACAATCTTGCCATCCTGCAACAGGGTGTTCACAAAGGCGTCCGCCACCTGTTCGATGGCCGGGGCAACCTGGCTGGCGGCCTGGGCCGTCTGCTCCATGTGGCTGGCAAACCACTGGTTAATCTTCTGTTCGGTATCGTTCATGCTGTTGAATCAATCTGCCTGAATTGCGTTTCGGATCCATTGTACCCGGTATTTGCTGGCGGAACCCGGTGATATGCCAACCACGTCGATGCGGGTGGGGCTGTCCCAGAGGCCCTGGCGGTGCAGGTAAAAAGCGGCGGCTTTAACGAGTCGTTTCTGCTTTTGCCAGGTGATGGAGCTTACCGGGTCGACCAGGCTGTCGGTTTTGCGAAAGCGGACTTCGAAAAATACCAGCACGCCGTCATCCATGCCGATCAGGTCAATCTCGCCACCACGGTTGTAGACGTTGCGCTCGAGGATGCGTACGCCGCGACTCATCAGGTAGCGGGCGGCCACGCCTTCATAGTGATTTCCGCGTTGTCTTGAGCCTTCCATGGCCATCCTGTTTAGTTGGAGGTTTCGCCTTCGATGCCCGGCGGTTCTTGTTCGGGTGTTTCCAGGAGTTCCGGCTGGCCGTTACGGATCTGTGCCCAGAGCTGTTTGCGGTGGATGGCACCGTCCGGGGTCATGCTCAGCTCGCCGGTCTGGCCGTCAATAGTGGCGTCGCTGACTTGCTGCAACAGGGGCAGTCGCTTGCTCAGTTGCCAGGCATCGGCCCCCATGGCGAACAGGCGGCCCAGCTGGCCGCGGGTGCCACTCAGGTATTGCTGTGCCTGTTCCCGAAGCGGGTTATCTTCCGCCAGGACCCAGGGGATGTCGGTAAAGTTCACATTGTTAATGTCGCGATCCTTGCCCGGGTCCGGCTCACCGCCGTAGATGATGGACGGAGCGTAGACCGGCAGGTCGCCGCCATAGTAGAAGGCAAACAGGGGGTTGAACTGGCGGGCAATGGTCGGTGTGGCGACCAGTACGATGCCCTGGGCGTCTTGCCGGCGCCGTGGCTCAAATTCGACGTTCAGGCCAATGGTGCGCTCTACCGCAATGGCCCGATTGCGCGAGGTGGTAATGCCCAGCAGGTCGGCGGTGACCTGTCTGAAGTTGTCTTCCGGGAAAAAGCGTTCGATATTCAGGGCGCGAAGTCCGTGGGTCTGTGCCCGGGTTCTTAGGGCCGCTTCTACCCGGTCGCCCCATTCACCATGGGGGATCAGTACGAGTACCTGGCGGACGTTGTCTTCGGCGAGTTTGCCTGCAATCTGGCGCGCTTCGTCTTCTGCGGACAGGCCAAACTGGTAAAGGCCCGTGGGTTTGCGGCTGTCGGCGGGCAGGTAGTTCAGACCCAGTACCGGAACCGGCAGGGTATTCATGCTGGAAAGCTCGGCCAGCCCTTCCTTTTCCAGGGGGCCGACGATCAGGTCTGCGTTGGTTTCGGAAAGCTCCTGATAGAGTTCCCGGAAAGAGCCGGCGCTGGTATCCACAATGCGGATATCGGTCTTGCTGCGGTCGGTGCTGTCGTCGCTGTAGTAGGCGGCCAGGAAGCCATCACGGATGGCTTTGCCGGCTGCGGCCAGTTGCCCGTCCAGCGGCAGTGCCAGTACCAGGTGTTCAGGGCGCGATGTTGCCAGATCAGCCAGCAGGGCCAGTTTTTCCGGAAGCATCTGCGCGGCCGGGTGGCCGGGCCAGTTATTCTGCCACTGGCGGATCAGGCGCCCCTGGGTATCCAGGTCAATGTCCGGGTCTTGCAGGGTGTTGGCAAGTTCCAGCCAGCCTTCGATTTCAAAGCCCATGGCGTTATCTGCGGCCTGTCCGAGCTGGTCCGGGGAGGCATTTTTCAGGTAGTTCCAGATTTCGTTATGCAGCTGTTGCGGGGCAGAGCTGCTGTCGGTCTGGGCCAGCAGGATCAGTGTCAGTGCCGCCGGCAGAGGCTCGCCGGCGAGGGCCTGGGTGCGGGCCTGAAGCGTAGCGGCGCGGGCCATGGTTTCGTTCGGATAACCCAGGAAGTCATCGGCCTTGCTGTTGGCAGTCAGTTCGGTGGCCCAGTCGGTATCTTTCAGTTCCAGGGCGCTGGCCATGGCCTGCAGCCGGTATTGGTTTTCCAGATCCGGAACCGGATTGGCCATCTGTTCACTGCGTAGCAGAAGGCGGGCGTCTTCATGGTTGCCGCTGTTCTGGTAGCGGCTGGCAATTCTCAGCAGGTAGCGCTGGGCAACCATCTGGTTGCTTTCATCGCTCGCCATGGCAAGCGCCTGTTCCGGGGATTCGGCAATGTGGCTGTCGAGATTGACGGTGGCGCAACCGCCGGTCAGTAGCAGAATGAGGGCTAGCAGGGCGAAAGCCGGTTTGTGGCTGCAGTGTCTGATCATGGCAGGCTCGGTCGTCTCCGGATTAATGGGCTTGTGATGCCGCTGTTTCGGTGGCAAGTTTACCAGCTCCCGGCATAATTCACATGACGTGACTGTCATCGGGCCGGTGTCCCGGCAGTTGTTGCCCTTTTAACGGAGTTTTCTATGTCCAGTTCAGAGCGTTCGACCGATCATTCCGGTGGCGTGCTTTCTATTGTCGCTACGCCTATCGGTAACCTTGATGATCTCTCTGAGCGGGCCCGGCAGGTGCTGGCAAGTGCGGACCTGGTGGCGGCCGAGGACACCCGGCACAGTGGGCGATTGCTTCAGCACCTGGGTATCAGCAGGCCAATGATGGCGCTGCATGATCACAATGAGCGTGGCCGCGTGGAGAGGGTGCTCGAGGTACTGGGGCAGGGCCAGAAAGTAGCATTGATTTCCGATGCCGGGACGCCGCTGATTTCCGACCCCGGCTATGTGGTGGTTCGGGAAGCTCGCGCCGCCGGCTACCGTGTAACGCCCGTTCCGGGACCTTGCGCCCTGATTGCCGGCTTGTCGGCCGCCGGTTTGCCGACAGACCGGTTCCTGTTTGCCGGGTTTCTGCCTGCCAAGCGGTCCGGGCGCCAGGCAGCGCTGGAACAGCTGCGAAAGGAGCCGGCCACGCTGGTGTTCTATGAATCTCCCCACCGGATTTCCGACCTGATGCAGGATATGGTTGAGGTGTTTGGTGCCGGCCGGGAGTGCGTGCTTGGGCGGGAGCTGACCAAGACCTTCGAAACTTTCTACTCTGGCAGCGCGGAAACCGTGCTGGGTGAACTTCAGGCCGACCCTCACGGGGCGAAGGGTGAGTTTGTGGTGATGGTGCGCGGGGCTGATGCGAGCCCGGAGGATGCTGGCTCTTCGGTGGATACCGACAAGTTGCTGGAGCTGCTGATTGCCGAGTTGCCGGTAAAGAAGGCGGCGAAGATTGCGTCGGAGTTGACCGGGCTGGGCAAGAATGAGCTTTACCAGCGAGCACTGGCGCTGAAACCTGATTAAAGCCTTGCATGGCGGTGCCGGCACAGGTATTGTCGGCGCCGAGCTCGCCAGACAGTCGCCGCCGGTTTTACCGGGGGAGGAAAGTCCGGGCTCCACAGGGCAAGGTGCCAGGTAACGCCTGGGCGGCGCGAGCCGACGGAAAGTGCAACAGAAAGTANNCCGAGCTCGCCAGACAGTCGCCGCCGGTTTTACCGGGGGAGGAAAGTCCGGGCTCCACAGGGCAAGGTGCCAGGTAACGCCTGGGCGGCGCGAGCCGACGGAAAGTGCAACAGAAAGTAAACCGCCTAAGCGCCTTCGGGTGCCGGTAAGGGTGAAATGGTGCGGTAAGAGCGCACCGCGTGGCTGGCAACAGTCCACGGCGATGGTAAACCCCACCTGGAGCAAGACCAAATAGGAATCCGTTGGCGTGGCCCGCGCTGGATTCGGGTAGGTTGCTTGAGGCCTGTGGTGACGCAGGCCCTAGATGAATGACTGTCCAAGACAGAACCCGGCTTATCGGCGAGCTCGCTTTTTTCCCTTCCTGAATGTGATGTTCATCAATCTCACAAAATGGCCTTTATAGCCAAAAAATCTTAAACCTGAAGTTTGCTCTTCAGAGTTATTTGCAGGTGTTTGTTTTTCCTCCTTTTCTTTACCTCTTTTTAACATCCTCGTAACTTTTCGCTCCGTAACTCGTTGTCATTAAAGGGAGTTTTCATGATGTGGTGCCGTTTGCGGCGCTTGCATTGTGTATTGCGTGTTTCTATAGTGTGCGGAAGTGGGAAAAAGTGGTTTATGGTGGTTTTTTGTGGATATCGCACCCTTGGATTCAGCATAAATGAGCAACTTTCTTGGCAGTCATGCCATCAATATGGACGCGAAGGGACGCCTGGCGATCCCGACAAAGCTGCGCGAGGAGCTCGCGCAGCTTTGTGGTGGCCGTATTGTGCTGACTGCCAATGCTGATGAAGAGCGCTGTTTGCTGCTGTATCCGGAGCCCGAGTGGGAGCAGCTGCGCCCCAAAATTGAAGCACTGCCGAACATGAATAAAGCCGCCCGACGGCTCCAGCGCCTGATTCTTGGTAATGCGGCGCCCATGGAGCTGGACAGTGCCGGCCGCATTCTGGTGCCGCCAACGCTCAGAAGTTACGCACACCTGGAGAAAAAGCTGATGCTGATTGGTCAGGGCAAAAAGCTGGAGCTCTGGAGTGAAGAGCGCTGGTTCGCCTGGCTGGACGAGTCGTCCGGTGACGAAGACATGCCGCCGGAAATGGAGGCATTGTCGCTATGACGGATAACCAGCAGGAATCCGCAGCAGCCTTCAAACACCGTTCGGTGCTGCTCGACGAGGCCGTGGATTACCTGGTCAACGATCCGGCCGGTTGCTATGTGGATGCAACTTTTGGCCGTGGTGGCCACAGCCGTTTGATTCTCGGGCAACTGGGCGAGTCCGGCCAGTTGATGGGTATTGATAAAGATCCCGAGGCAATTCGCGTAGCCGAGAAGCTGGCAGCGGATGATGCCCGGTTCTCGTGGTTCCACGGTTCCTTCGCGCAGCTCGATGAGGCACTGGACAGCAAAGAGTGGGCGCAGGTGAATGGTGTTTTGATGGACCTGGGTGTGTCGTCGCCCCAGTTGGACGACGCCAGCCGCGGATTTTCCTTTATGCGCAATGGTCCGCTGGATATGCGCATGAACCCGGAGCAGGAACCCAGCGCCTCCCAGTGGCTGGCGACCGCCGACGAAAAAGACATTGCAGACGTGATCTGGCGCTACGGCGAGGAGCGTTTCTCCCGTCGTATTGCCCGCCTGGTTGTGGCCCGTCGTCAGGAAGAGGCGATCGAAACCACGCGCCAGCTGGCGGAACTGGTGGCAGAAGCTGTGCCCAAGAAAGAAAAGCACAAGCATCCGGCCACCCGGACCTTTCAGGCGATCCGGATTTTCATCAACCGGGAGCTGGAAGACCTGGAAACCGGACTGAAATCGGCAGTAGACCGGCTGGCACCGGGCGGCCGGTTGGTGGTCATCAGCTTCCATTCGCTGGAAGACCGGTTGGTTAAGCGGTTTATGAGAGACCTGGCCAAGGGGCCGAAAATTCCCCGGGGTGTCCCGGTCACTTCAGACCAGGAGCAGTCGGGATTTCGCCTGGTGGGTAAGGCCAGCAAGGCCAATGAGCAGGAAATTGAAGAAAACGTCCGGGCCCGCAGTGCAGTTATGCGGGTTCTGGAACGGGTAGCCAATTAAACGGATTTGAAAGGGAGCGCGACGCCATGGGTGCGGTAGCGATCGAACAACCAGTAAAGACAACCCGGATTGCCCGGGAGCGTGTGCGCGATGGCATGGCGACGGCGGTGCGTCTGTCCCGCCAGGTATTCGAGGTAACCCGGGAGCCGAAGGTGGTGATTACCCTCGCCCTGGTGCTGGTGCTGACCGCCTCGGCTATTGGCGTAGTGATCAGCTCCCACCAGAACCGGGAACTGTTCAATACCTTGTCCGGTTTACAGGAGCAGCGCGACGGCTACCAGCGGGAATGGAGTCAGTTGCTGCTGGAGCAGAGCGCACTGAGCAATCATGGTCGGGTCGAGAAACTGGCGGCCCAGCGTTTCAACATGGTGGTGCCAGAGCGTCAGGACATTGTCCTGGTGCCGCTGATGTCCACCGTTGCAGCCAAATAATAGCAACAACAAACTCTTGGGGTGGCTGATTTGTCCAGTCAGGGAAAGCAGGCGACAAGCTGGAAACAGCGGGTGCTGACAGGCCTGAAGGCCTGGCGCTTCGGCACTGTGCTGGGCGTTTTCCTGCTGGTTATGGCTGGCATCAGCTGGCGTCTGGTTGACCTGCAAGTGGTCGACAACGAGTTCCTGCGCCAGCAGGGCGATGTGCGCACCATCCGGGTGGAGTCTATTGACGCCCACCGGGGTGTGGTGGCGGATCGCCATGGCGAGCCGCTGGCGGTGAGTACGCCGGTGCAGACCCTGTGGGCCAACCCCTCGGAAACCGATCCCGAAGATCCCGGCCTTGCGGCACTGGCCAGGGTTATCGGCATGTCTGAAGGCGCACTGCGCCAGCGCCTGCGTGATTACGCGGGGCGTGAGTTCATTTATCTGCGCCGTAAGGTTCAGCCTGCCATGGCCCGCGAAGCGTTAGAGCTGGGCATTGGCGGCATCTACTCACGGCAGGAGTATCGTCGTTACTATCCTGCGGGCGAAGTAACTGCTCACATTGTCGGCTTCACCAATATTGACGAAGACGGCCAGGAAGGTATCGAGCTGGCGTATAACCAGTGGCTGACCGGTGAGCCAGGCCGCAAGCGCGTACTGAAAGACAATCGCGGTCGGGTGATCAAGGATCTCATGCTGATCCGGGACGCCCGGCCCGGCAAGGACATGGAGCTGAGCATCGACCTGCGCCTGCAGTACCTCGCTTACCGGGAACTCAAGGCCGTGGTCGGTGCCCATAAGGCCCGGGGCGGCACCCTGGTGATGCTGGACGTGAATACCGGCGAAGTGCTGGCGATGGCGAATCAGGGCTCCTATAACCCGAACGACCGTTCCCAGCTGGATCCGGCCAATTTGCGTAACAAGGCCATTACCGACCTGTTTGAGCCGGGCTCCACCATGAAACCCATCACCGTTGCTGCGGCGCTGGAATCCGGCAAGTACAAACCGGAAACCCTGATTGATACTTCGCCGGGCTACCGGCGTTTTGGCCGTTTTACGATCCGGGATTTTCGTGATTACGGCGCTTTGAGCCTGAACGACATCATTGTGAAATCGAGCAACGTCGGGGTCAGCAAGATCGCCACCGAGCTGGGTGGCGATGTACTGAGAAACCTGTATGCGCGCCTGGGCATTGGCCAGGCCACCGGTATCGGTTTCCCGGGTGAGGCAGTCGGTGTGCTGCCGGCCCGTCCGAAATGGCGCCCGGTAGAAGAAGCCACTTTGTCCTACGGCTACGGGCTGAGCGTGAATGCCCTGCAACTGGCCCAGGCCTATATGGTGCTGGCTAACGGCGGCATTCGTTACCCGGTCAGTTTGCTGAAGCAGGACCAGAAGCCAGAGGGCCACCGCGTGTTGTCCGAAGAGGTAACCCTGGCGGTCAGGAACATGTTGAGGAACGCCGTTGCCAAGGGCACCGGTGGCCGGGCCCAGCCTGGCCTGTATGCCGCTGGTGGCAAAACCGGCACGGTGCACCTGGTGGGTGCCCAGGGCTATGAAGACAGCCAGTACAAGGCCATTTTTGCCGGCATGGCACCCATTGATGATCCGCGAATCGTAACCGTTGTGGCCGTTGATGCGCCGCAGTCCGGGGAATACTACGGTGGTGAAGTTGCCGCCCCGGTATTTGCCCGGGTTATGGGAGACGCATTGCGACTGCTGAATGTGAAGCCTGAACTGGAAGTGTCCGACGCCAAGGCGACGGCATCCGGAGAGAGGGGTTAACGCCATGTGCATCACATCAATCAGCACTCTGCTTCAGGGCATTGTGGACGTGCCATCGGTCTTTGACGTGACCATCCACGGCCTTCAGGCGGACAGCCGGGCGGTACGATCGGGCGACGCCTTTATTGCCCTGGCGGGTTCTGCCACGTCAGCGGAACACTATGTGGATGATGCCATCGCTGCCGGTGCTACCGCAGTGTTGCTGGAAGCCAGTGAACACCGGGAATGCCATGAACGCTCGGGCGCCTTGATTGTTCCGGTTGTCGGTCTGCGGGCCCAGTTGGGGCGCGTCGCCACCCGATTCTTCGAGCATCCGTCCCGGCATTTGCGGCTGATTGGGGTCACCGGTACCAACGGCAAGACTTCCGTAACCCAGTACATCGCCCAGTTGCTGAAAGACACCGGCACCCCGTGCGGCGTGCTGGGCACCCTGGGTTATGGCATGCCGGGCAACCTGATGCCGGCTACCCACACCACGCCGGACGTGGTGCAGGTGAATCGTGTGCTGCATCGCATCCGGACCGATGGTGGCAGGGCTGCGGTGATGGAAGTGTCTTCCCACGCCCTGGATCAGGGCCGGATCGACAAGCTGACCATGACCGGAGCCGTGTTTACCAACCTGACCCGGGATCATCTGGATTACCACGGCAGTATGGAGGCCTACGGCGAGGCCAAGGCCAGGCTGTTCCAGCGTGAGGAATTGCACTTCTCGGTGATCAATTTTGATGACCCGTTCGGGCGCCAGCTGTATGGCCAGCTTGAAGGGTTGTGTGACCGTGTCCGCTACAGCCTGCACGAGGCGCAGACCGAGTTGTGGCTGAAAGAATTTACACCTGAAGCTTCCGGGTTCCGTGCCCTGGTGGATGGCCAGTGGGGCGAGTTTGAGCTGCAGGTGCCGCTGCTGGGCAGCTTTAACGCCAGTAACGTGCTGGCGGCCCTGGCCACCGTGCTCACCCTGGGTGTGCCGCTTGAGCGTGCAGTCGAAGCCAGTTCCCACCTCATGCCGCCTCCGGGCCGGCTTGAGCGTTTCACCGGTGCCGATGACAAACATGTGGTAGTGGATTACGCACATACCCCGGACGCCCTGGCCAATGCCCTGGCGGCCTTGCGGCCCCATGCGGCAGGCAAGCTGATTTGTGTATTTGGCTGTGGCGGCGACCGGGATGCCGGAAAACGCCCGGAAATGGCAGCAGAAGCGGAAAAGCGTGCAGATGTGGTGATCGTGACTGACGACAACCCGCGCTCTGAAGATCCGGCGAAGATTGCTGCCGATATTGTGCAGGGCTTTTCTGCAGGTGTCGCGTACCGGGTTATCCATGACCGCGCAGCGGCCATCGCCGAAGCCATTGCCATGGCCGGTCCGGACGACCTGGTGCTGGTGGCCGGAAAGGGCCACGAGGCCTACCAGGAAGTGGCTGGCCAGAAGCTGCCATTCAGCGATGCCGAGCAGGTGCGCCACCACTTGAACCTCAATGGAGGTGTGGCATGATGCGCGCCTTTTCGCTGGCGGAAGCTCAGGACTTCCTGCAGGCCACACTGGCCGGCGCGCCGGTGGATGCAGATGCGCTCCGCTTTGATGGTGTGTCGACGGACACGCGGGCAGTCAAGCCGGGGCAGTTGTTTGTGGCGCTGCGCGGCGACCGTTTCGATGGCCACAAGTTTCTGGAACAGGCCCGGGCACAGGGTGCGGTGGCTGTAGTGGTGGATACCGCAGACGACTCTGTTGCCATGCCGCAACTGGTGGTGGCTGATACCGTCAATGCCCTGGCGGGCCTGGCGGCAGCGAACCGTAACGAAAGCCGGGCAGCGCTGGTGGCGATTACCGGTAGCAGTGGGAAGACCACAGTCCGGCAGATGACCTCCGCCATTCTGGCTCAGATGGGGGCTACCCTGGCGACAGAGGGCAACCTGAACAACCACATCGGGGTTCCGCTGACTCTGTTCCGGCTGGAGCCTGCGCATCGTTACGGTGCCATTGAGCTGGGTGCCAGCGGGTTGGGCGAGATTGCCCACACAGTGAACATCGTTCGCCCGCAGGTGGTCATTCTGACCAACGCCGGGCAGGCGCACCTGGAAGGCTTCGGCAGTTACCAGAATATTGTGCAGGCCAAGGGCGAGATTATTGATGGTGTGGCTGCCGACGGAGCAGTCGTGCTGAACCGGGACGACCCGGCGTTCGACCAGTGGTTGCAGCGGGCCGGATCGAAGCGGGTCGTGAGTGTTTCCCGCATGGATCACCCGCAAGCGGATTACCGCGCCCGGGCAGCAATCCAGGCAGACCAGTCCCAGGCGCTGGAGATTGACGGCCCTGACGGCTGGCATTGCCGCCTGGTACTGCCGCTGCCGGGTGAACACAACATTACCAATGCACTGCTGGCGCTGGCGGCATGCCGGGAGCTGGGTGCGACCGAACAGCAGCTGGTGCACGGGCTGAGCGGTGTGCAGCCGGTAAAAGGGCGGTTGCAGGTACTGAAGCTGACCGACGATTTCACGGTGATCGACGACAGCTATAACGCCAATCCCGCGTCCATGAAGGCGGCGCTGGATGTCTTGGCGGCCTGTCCGGGTACCCGGGTGGCCGTATTCGGCGCCATGGCTGAACTGGGTGAAGGCGCTGAGGCGCTGCACCAGGAAGTAGGCGCCCACGCCCGGGCAAAGGGTATCGAGCGCCTGTTGGCGGTGGGTGCCGGTAGCGAAGGCTACGCCCGGGGTTTCGGAACAAATGCCGAGCAGGTCCAGAGCCATGAACAGGCGATGGAGGCCATTCTGAATGGCCGGCAGGGAAATACCACTGTACTGGTGAAAGGTTCTCGCAGTTCCGCCATGGATCGCGTGGTGGAGGGAATTCAGAAAAAGGTGACAAACACATGCTGCTCTGGCTGACAGAGATACTATCGCAATACTTTTCATCACTGACGGTGTTTCAGTATCTGACCCTGCGCGCCATTCTGGGTGTGCTGACGGCGCTGCTGATCTCGCTGTTGATTGGCCCGGTGATGATCCGAAAACTCAGCCAGTACCAGATTGGCCAGGCGGTTCGGGACGACGGCCCGCAAACCCACCTGAGCAAGGCTGGCACTCCCACCATGGGCGGCGCGCTGATTCTGGTGGCTATCGCGATTTCCACCCTGCTGTGGGCAGACCTGAGCAACCGCTATGTCTGGATTGTGCTGCTGGTCACCTTGTTGTTCGGTGCCATTGGCTGGGTAGACGACTACCGCAAGGTGGTGGAGCGTAATCCGCGCGGCCTGCCGGGCCGCTGGAAGTATTTCTGGCAGTCGGTGATTGGTGCTGCAGCGGCGGTAGGGCTGTATTTCAGCTCCTCGCTGCCCCAGGAAACGTCCCTGTACCTGCCGTTCCTGAAAGATGTGTCCATCACTCTGGGGCCGGTAATGTTCATTCTGCTGACCTACTTCGTGATTGTCGGCAGCAGTAACGCTGTGAACCTGACAGACGGCCTCGACGGCCTGGCGATTATGCCTACGGTGATGGTGGCCAGTGCCCTGGCCATCTTCGCGTATGTGTCCGGCCATGCCCAATTCGCCAACTACTTGCTGATTCCGCATCTGCCGGGGGCCGGCGAGTTGATTGTGTTCTGTTGTGCCCTGGTGGGCGCGGGCCTGGGTTTCCTCTGGTTCAACACCTACCCGGCCCAGGTATTTATGGGTGATGTAGGTGCGCTCGCCCTGGGGGCGGCCCTGGGTGTGGTGGCCGTGATCGTCCGCCAGGAAATCGTGTTGTTCATCATGGGTGGTGTGTTTGTGATGGAAACCATCTCGGTAATCCTGCAGGTGGCGTCGTTCCGCCTGACCGGTCGCCGGATTTTCCGGATGGCACCTTTGCACCACCATTTTGAACTTAAGGGCTGGCCCGAGCCGCGAGTCATCGTGCGCTTCTGGGTCATTACCGTGGTCCTGGTCCTGGTTGGCCTGGCCAGTCTGAAAATCCGATAGGAAGTTGCTACGGCTATGAGTGTCATTGTTTCGGATCGTCGCACATTGGTGGTAGGGCTCGGTAAAACCGGGCTCTCCTGCGTGCGCTATCTGTCTGGAACAGGCAGGGCCATTGCCGTGGCCGACAGCCGCAGTAACCCTCCGGGGCTGGATGAGCTGAAGGCCGGCTGGCCGGATGTGCCGGTGTACCTGGGCGATTTCGATGAAGAGCTGTTTGCCCGCTTTAACGAACTGGTGGTCAGCCCGGGCATCAGCGTTGCCGAGCCCGCCATTGCCGGTGCTGCGCAGAAAGGCGCCGTGATTCGTGGTGACATCGACCTGTTTGCGGAAGCTGCAGACGCACCGATCATCGCCATTACCGGTTCTAACGGTAAAACCACGGTGACTACCCTGGTGGGCGAAATGGCGAGGGCGGCCGGCCGGAAGGTTCAGGTAGGTGGCAATATCGGTACCCCGGCCCTGGATCTGCTGGGTCAGGGCGCTGATCTGTATGTGTTGGAACTGTCCAGCTTCCAGCTGGAAACCACGGCGGAACTGAATGCCCAGGCAGCCACCGTACTGAACGTCAGTGACGATCATATGGACCGTTACCCGGACAAGATGGCGTATTTCCATGCCAAGCAGCGGATCTATCGCGGCTGCCGCAATGCCATCGTGAATCTGGACGACGCCCTGAGCACGCCGATGGCCCGGGATAACCTGAGATTTCTGTGTTTCGGTTTTAACCGGGTGAATCCGGAAACCTTCAGCACCCGGGATGACGAACGGGGCACCTGGATTACCTTCGGCTTCGACAACCTGCTGCTGGCCAGCGAACTCAAACTGATGGGCCTGCACAACATCAGCAATGTGATGGCTGCACTGGCCCTGGGCCACGCCGCCGGCCTGGCGATGGAACCGATGCTGCAGGTGGCACGTGAGTTCCCTGGCTTGCCTCATCGCTGCGAGTTTATCCGGCAACTGGGCGGCGTGGACTACATCAACGATTCCAAGGGTACCAACGTGGGTGCCACGGTTGCCGCCATTGAAAGCCTGGCCCCCGAGCAGGGCAAGGTGGTGCTGATTGCCGGCGGTGATGGCAAGGGTGCTGATTTCCAGCCGTTGGCCCAGCCGGTGGCACAGCATTGCCGGGTGGTGGTGCTGATTGGCCGTGATGCACCGGCGATTGCCGCGGCCTTGCCGGAAGACGTGGTAACGGTGATGGCGAGCAGTTTTGAGCGGGCCGTGTCTGATGCCCGGGAAATTGCCCATGAGGGCGACCGGGTCTTGTTATCGCCGGCTTGCGCCAGCTTCGACATGTTCCGGGATTACAACGATCGGGGTGATCAGTTCCGCACCCTGGTGGAGGCACTGTGATGCAGGCAGGTATGACCATACCGCAAACCAGGACCTGGGACGGCCAGTTGCAGCCGCTGCCGGTGTTGGTGGTGTCTGCGGTAGCCCTGCTGGTGGTGGGTGTGGTGATGATCTCCTCGGCCTCCATGGATATGGCCGAGGCGACCCTGGGCAATGGCTATCACTATGTGATCCGGCAGTTGCTGTATGCGGCCATGGGCTGCGTCGCCGCGCTGATTGCGGTGAACGTGCCAGTAAGCTGGTGGGAGCGCAGTGGCTGGCTGATGCTGGGTATTGGCCTGGCGGTGCTGGTGCTGGTGCTGACGCCGCTGGGGCGGACTGTTAACGGTTCTACCCGCTGGATCCCGATGCTGGTGTTCAATGTGCAGGTATCGGAAGTGGCCAAGCTGTGCCTGATTGCCTACCTGGCAGGCTACGTGGTGCGCCGCCGGGAAGAGCTGCTGAATACCTGGCCCGGCTTTCTGAAGCCCCTGGTTGTACTGGGCGTAGCTTCGGTGTTGCTGGTTATCCAGCCCGACTTTGGCGCCACTGTGGTTCTGGTGACCGCTGCGGCGGGCATGATTTTTCTCAGTGGTGTGCGGCTGACCCGCTTCGCACCGCTGATCGCCATCCTGGCGGTGCTGGGCACCATTTTGGTGGTTACCCAGCCGTACCGGCTGAAGCGGGTAGTGAGTTACCTGGACCCCTGGAAGGACCAGTTTGATTCCGGCTATCAGCTCACCCAGTCACTGATTGCCTTCGGGCGCGGAGAGTGGTTCGGCGTTGGGCTGGGCAATTCGGTGCAGAAGCTGTTCTTCCTGCCGGAAGCCCACACAGACTTTATTTTCTCGATCATTGCCGAGGAGTTCGGTCTGGTCGGTGCATTGATTGTGCTGGGGCTGTTTACTGCCCTGGTGGTGAGCGGGTTTGTGATTGCCCGCCGGGCAGAAAAATCCGGCATGCCGTTCGGGGCCTGTTTCAGCTATGGCCTGACGCTGCTGATCGGTTTGCAGGCTGGCATCAACATGGCCGTTGCCACCGGCCTGCTGCCCACCAAGGGCCTGACACTGCCGTTGGTGAGCTATGGCGGCTCCAGCCTGATGGTCACCTGCGTGGCGATCGGGGTACTGGTACGGGTTGAAATGGAACGACTGGATCGGGTTCGTATGTCCGAACAGGAAAAGAAAAGCAAGGTACGGGGAGGGGCTGTGTATGACTGAACCTCGCCGTTTCCTGATGATGGCCGGTGGTACCGGCGGGCACGTATTCCCGGCCCTGGCAACGGCCCGGGCGCTGCAGGAGCGTGGTCATGAAGTTTACTGGCTGGGCGCCAAAGGCGGCATGGAAGAGCGATTGGTAGGCGGAACCGATATTCCGCTGTCCACCATTCATATCTCCGGCCTGCGGGGCAAGGGTAAGCTGGCCCTGCTGCTGGCGCCGTTCCGCCTGATGCGGGCCCTGGGCGAGGCCTGGACACTGCTGCGCCGGATCAACCCGGATTGCGTGGTGGGTATGGGCGGCTTTGTGACCGGCCCCGGCGGGGTAGCCGCCTGGATGCAGCGCCGGCCGCTGGTGGTGCATGAGCAGAACGCGGTTGCCGGTATGACCAACCGCTGGTTGACCCGCTTTGCCGAAACCGTGCTGGAAGCTTTTCCCGGCAGTTTCGGCGACAAGGTCATTACCCGCTGCACCGGTAACCCGGTGCGCAAGGATGTGGCCGAGTTGCCGGAGCCGGCAGAGCGTTTGGCCGGCCGAACCGGGCCGGTACGCATCCTGGTAGTGGGCGGCAGCCTGGGCGCCCAGGTGTTCAACGAACAGTTGCCCAGGGCCCTGGCGTTGTTGCCGGAAGCCGACCGGCCTCAGGTGCGCCACCAGTGTGGCGAAAAGAATCTCGAAGCCGCGCAGCAGTCCTATGATGCTGCCGGCGTGAAGGCAAGCGTAGAGCCCTTTATTGCGGATATGGCAGAAGCCTACGCATGGGCAGACCTGGTGGTGTGCCGGGCGGGTGCCCTGACGGTGTCGGAGCTGTGTACCGCCGGGGTAGGCGCGATCCTGGTGCCGTTCCCCCACGCGGTGGACGACCATCAGACCCGCAACGGCCAACACATGGTCAAAGCCGGTGCCGCCATTCTGGTGCCGCAGCCAAGGTTTACCCCCGAGGCACTGGCCGACACCCTGAAAGGGTTGTCCGGTGACCGGGAAAAAATTCTGGGAATGGCGCAGGCCGCGCGCTCGCTGGCCCGTCCCGATGCAACGGAGAGAGTCGTGAATTACTGTCTGGAGGCCGCCAATGGCTGATGCAAACAATCCGCCGCTGGTGTACCAGGTGCCGGAAATGCGCCGAATTCGCCATATCCACTTTGTCGGCATTGGCGGTGCCGGCATGAGCGGTATTGCCGAAGTATTGAAGAACCAGGGCTACGACGTGTCCGGTTCCGATATCAAGGAAAGCCCGGTAACAGACCGGCTTCGGGCCATGGGCGTGGAAGTGCAGATCGGCCACCGTGCCGAGAACAGCGCCAAGGCAGACGTGGTGGTGGTGTCCACCGCCGTGGGCAGTGATAACGCGGAAGTGGCAGCGGCCCGCAGCCGCCGGGTGCCGATTGTGCCCCGGGCGGAAATGCTGGCGGAAATCATGCGCTATCGCCATGGCATTGCAGTGGCCGGCACCCATGGTAAGACCACCACAACCAGCCTGATTGCCTCGGTGCTGGGTGAGGCGGGGCTGGACCCGACCTTCGTGATTGGTGGCAAGCTCAACAGCGCCGGCACCAATGCCCAGCTGGGCGGTTCCCGCTACCTGGTGGCGGAAGCCGACGAAAGCGATGCCTCGTTCCTGCATCTCACACCGGTTATTTCCGTGGTCACCAACATCGAAGCGGACCACATGGACACCTACGGTGGCGATGTCGAGAAGCTGAAGCAGACATTCGTCGATTTCCTGCACAACCTGCCGTTTTACGGTGTGGCAGTGATGTGTGTAGACGACGACTATGTGCAGGAAATCATTCCCCGCATTTCCCGCGCCATCATCACCTACGGCATTGATAACCCCGACGCCGACTACCGCGCCGAGCAGATTACCTCGGACGGCCTGAAAACCCGCTTTGTGGTGCGTCGCCCCGGTGGCCGGCCAGACCTGACCGTGGAACTGAAAATGCCGGGCCGCCACAACGTACTGAACGCGTTGGCGACCATCGCGGTGGCAACGGATGAAGGTGTGGACGACCAGGCGATCTGTCGCGGGCTGGCCGGCTTTGCCGGTGTCGGTCGCCGGTTCCAGGTTTACGGCGAATATCAGATTCCGAAAGGTACTGTGACCCTGGTGGATGACTACGGCCATCACCCCACTGAAGTGGAAGCCGTCATCCGTGCCGCCCGGGATGCCTGGCCGGGCCGCCGTATTGTGATGCTGTATCAGCCGCACCGGTTTACCCGTACCCGGGACCTGTACGAAGACTTCGTACGGGTGCTGGCAGAAGTCGACGGCCTGCTGCTGATGGATGTGTATTCCGCCGGCGAACCCGCCATTCCGGGCGCTGACGGTCGGGCCCTGTGCCGGAGCATCCGTCAGCGGGGCAAGGTGGAACCGGTGTTTGTGGAAGACAACCGCGAGATTGAAAGTCTCCTGACCAACGTGTTGCAGGATGGCGACCTGCTGATTACCCAGGGGGCAGGAGACATTGGTGGAGTAGCGGCACGACTGGCCGCAGCAGGAGTAACAGCAAGTGAGTGATCTGACGCATACCGACGCACAGCCGTATCAGGCATCGCCCGGGCTGGTGAAAGCCCTGGGCCGGGTGGCGGTATTCATGGGCGGCGATTCGGCCGAGCGGGAAGTGTCGCTGAAGAGCGGCCAGGCCGTGCTGTCGGCCCTGCAATCTGCTGGTGTGGATGCCGTGGGTATGGATATCCGGGGCTGCCTGCTGGGTACCGTCGAGAATCCGGAGTTTGACCGGGTGTTTATTGCCCTGCACGGTCGTGGTGGTGAAGACGGCACCCTGCAGGCGATTCTGGGCCAGGCGGGTATTCCCTACACCGGCAGCGAAGTGCTGGCATCGTCACTGGCCATGGACAAACTGCGCACCAAGTATGTGTTCGAAGGCTGCGGCCTGCCGACACCGGCATTTCGGGCCATGAAATCGGTGGATGAAGCCGAAGCTATTGTGGCAGCTCTGGGCACACCCCTGAGCGTCAAGCCGGCCCACGAGGGCTCCAGCATTGGTATCCGCAAGGTGCGAAGCGCCAGCGAGCTGGCAGAAGCCTATGAAGCGGCTGCCGCCATGGACGACCTGGTGCTGGTGGAAAAATGGATCGAAGGGCCGGAGTTCACCGTCAGCCTGTTGCAGGACCGGGCCCTGCCGGCCATCGGTCTGAGTACCGACCACGATTTCTATGATTACGACGCCAAGTACCTGGCTGATGACACCCGCTACCGCATTCCCTGCGGACTGGCGCCGGATGATGAACTGCGGCTGCAGCACCTGGCCCTGGAAGCCTTCCGGGTACTGGGCTGCCGCACTTGGGGCCGGGTAGACATCATGCAGGATGCCGATGGTGAGTTCTGGCTGCTGGAAGTAAACACCGTGCCGGGCATGACCGACCACAGCCTGGTGCCGATGGCGGCAAGGGCTGCGGGCATCAGCTTTGAAGAACTGGTGGTGCGCATTCTGAAGGACACCGTGCAGGAGGCTGCGAATGCTTGAAACACTGCAGATCCGGAGCCGGGCGGTACCGCCCGAGCAGCCCCGGCGCCGGGGGGCAACCTCCGTGGGCCCGGAGCGGGACCGGTTTGGAGTGTTGAAAGCCATTCTGGCGACTGTGCCCTGGATGCAGGTAGGGCTGGGAGCCCTGGTGGTTCTGCTGGCCGCCATGGTGCCCTGGGGCACCGATCGCCTGCTGACGGCCATGGATCAGCAGATTCTGGCGGTGGATGTGCGCGGCAACTTTGTTGGTGAAAACCCGGTGGACGTAGAGCGGGCAGCCAGTGCCTGGGTCGGCAAGAGCTATTTTGCAACCGACCTGGCCGACATCAAGGCGGAGCTGGAGCGCCGGCCCTGGGTCGAGTCTGCTGCCGTCAGGCGGGTGTGGCCCGGTCGCCTGGAAATCGACATCCGGGAGAAAAAGCCACTGGCCTACTGGACAGATGGTCGCCTGGTCAGCCGCGCCGGGGAACTGTTTGCCCCGGCCAATCCGGAAGTTGCGGGCAAGCTGCCCCGGTTGGCAGGGCCTGACGAGCGGGTGCGAGATGTCATCGACATGGCCCGCAATATGAGCGAGCAATTACTGGGATACGGGCTGGGCTTTGCCGGCCTGACCCTTGAACAAAGGGGGGCCTGGACCCTTACCCTGGCCAACGGCATCGAAGTGGTGCTGGGCCGGGACCAGGTAGAGCAGCGCTTCGAGCGTTTTATGACAGTTTACGAGAACCGGCTGGCTTCAAGAGTCAGCGAAGTCAGCCGGGTTGATGCCCGTTACTCGAACGGAGTCGCGGTGCAGTGGAAAGCGGATGTGGCACAGGCCACTCCGAAATCCTGATAACGATTATTACGAACCTGGGGTTTGGTGAAACACATGTCATCGGTTGAAACGGAAAACATGATTGTCGGCCTGGATATCGGAACCTCCAAGGTGGTTGCGATTGTCGGCAAGCGCAAGATGGATGGAACGATCGAAGTAGTGGGGATCGGTTCCCACCCGTCCCGCGGCCTCAAGCGTGGTGTGGTGGTGAATATCGAAACCACTGTTCAGGCTATCCAGCGCGCCGTGGAAGAAGCGGAGCTGATGGCGGGGTGCCGGATTCACTCGGTGTATGCCGGCATTGCCGGCAGCCATATCAAGAGCCTGAATTCCCACGGCATCGTGGCGATCCGGGACCGGGAAGTGACCCAGGCGGATATCGACCGGGTGATCGATGCTGCCCAGGCCGTGGCCATTCCGGCGGATCAGAAAATCCTGCATATCCTGCCGCAGGAATTTGTGATCGATAACCAGGAAGGCATCAAGGAACCCATGGGCATGTCCGGCGTGCGCCTCGAAGCCAAGGTGCACCTGGTGACCTGCGCGGTGAATGCCGCCCAGAACATTGAAAAGTGCGTGGAACGCTGCGGCCTGGAGGTGGACGACATCATCCTGGAACAGCTGGCCTCCAGCCACGCCATTCTCACCGAAGACGAGAAAGAACTGGGTGTATGCGTGGTGGATGTCGGTGGCGGTACCACCGATATCGCCGTGTTTACCGGCGGTGCCATTCGCCATACCGCGGTGATTCCCATCGCCGGCGACCAGGTGACCAACGACATCGCCATGGCATTGCGTACGCCCACCCAGAACGCAGAAGAGATCAAGATCAAATATGCCTGTGCGCTGACGCAGCTCGCAGGCGCCGACGAAACCATCAAGGTGCCCAGCGTGGGCGATCGCGCACCCCGCGATCTGTCCCGCCAGGCCCTGGCAGAAGTGGTGGAGCCCCGTTACGAGGAGCTGTTCACCCTGGTTCAGTCGGAGCTGCGCCGGTCCGGGTTTGAAGACCTGATTCCGGCCGGCATCGTGATTACCGGCGGTTCTTCCACCATGGAAGGGGTGGTGGAACTGGCCGAAGAAATCTTCCACATGCCGGTCAGGCTTGCCTGTCCGCAGAAAGTCTCCGGCATGACGGAAGTGGTCAACAACCCGATCTACGCCACGGGCGTGGGGTTGCTGATCCATGGCTTCCGGCAAATGGATCTTGGCCGGGCGCCGGCGCTCAAGGGTGAGGATGCACCCTCACTGGTTGAGCGGATGAAAGCCTGGTTTACCGGTCATTTCTGACGGTAGGCCGGGGGTAAGGCACGAAGGTTTCTCGAAAAGCAAAAAACGATCGAAATAGCCGGCCTGGACAGGCCGGAAACCGCACGAAGGAGTAGGGGATATGTTTGAACTCGTTGATAATGTTCAGCAAAACGCAGTAATCAAGGTTGTCGGTGTTGGCGGTGGTGGCGGTAACGCTGTTCGCCACATGCTCAACAGCGACATTGAAGGTGTGGAATTTATCTGCGCCAACACAGACGCCCAGGCCCTGAAAAACCTGGACGCCCGCCAGATCATCCAGCTCGGTGGCAACATCACCAAGGGCCTGGGTGCCGGCGCCAACCCGGAAGTCGGTCGCCAGTCTGCGCTGGAAGATCGTGACCGCATTGCCGAGGCCCTGAGCGGCTCAGACATGGTGTTCATAACCGCAGGCATGGGCGGTGGTACCGGTACCGGTGCTGCGCCGATCGTGGCAGAGGTTGCCCGTGAACTGGGTATCCTGACCGTTGCCGTGGTCACCAAGCCGTTCCAGTTCGAAGGCGGCAAGCGCATGAGTGTGGCTGAATCCGGCCTGAAGGAACTGGAAGAGAGCGTTGACTCCCTGATTACCATTCCGAACGAAAAACTGCTGGCGGTCATGGGCAAGAAAACCAGCCTGCTGGACGCCTTTGCCTCCGCCAACGACGTACTGCTTGGCGCTGTGCAGGGTATTGCCGACCTGATTACCCGTAACGGTATGATCAACGTCGACTTTGCCGACGTGAAAACCGTAATGTCCGAAATGGGCATGGCGATGATGGGTACCGGCCGCGCCACTGGCGAGAACCGTGCCCGTGAAGCAGCAGAAGCGGCCGTACGCAGCCCGCTGCTGGAAGATATCAACCTGCAGGGCGCCAAGGGCATCCTGGTTAATATCACGGCCGGTATGGACCTCAACCTGGGTGAGTTCTCCGAGGTGGGTGATATCGTTCGCGAATTCGCGTCTGACTCCGCCACCGTGGTGGTGGGCACCGTGATCGATCCGGAAATGACCGAAGAACTGAAGGTTACCGTGGTTGCGACCGGTCTGGGCGGTGAGCGCGAGAAGCCGACCAAGGTGGTGGACAACACCCGTACCCTGGATGGCAAGACCGACTACAACCAGCTGGATCGCCCGGCGGTGTTGCGTCGTCGCGCGGTAACCCAGGGCAATGTGGCACTGGACCAGAGCAAAGAAAGCGAAGAGCAGGGCGTGGACTATCTCGATATTCCCGCATTCCTTCGCCGGCAGGCTGATTGATAATCTGTCTCAAATGTGGCGAAGGTCTGGTTCCTGGTGTTTCTTCAGGGAACCGAAAGCCTTGGTCAAACGTGAGCTGATTGACCATAGCCGATGACTATTGCAAAAGTTAAGTAAAGTCATGCTGGTTAAATGGTGCTCAGTCTTGAATTCTGATATTCTGCGGGCAGTTTTTTGCTCAGAATATCGAACTTTTGTGACGGAATAATGAACCGATGATCAGACAACGGACACTCAAAAACACCATCCGCGCGACTGGTGTAGGCCTGCACTCAGGGGAAAAGGTTTACCTGACGCTGAAGCCGGCACCTGTCGATGCAGGAATCATCTTCCGCCGCACCGATCTGGACCCGATGGTCGAGATCCGTGCCTGTGCGGAGAATGTGGGTGAGACCATGCTGTCCACGACGCTGGTAAAAGACGGTGTCCGTGTGGCGACGGTTGAGCATTTGCTCTCGGCCATGGCTGGTCTCGGAATCGACAACTGCTATGTCGAACTCAGTGCGGCAGAAGTGCCGATCATGGATGGTTCCGCCGGCCCGTTTGTATTCCTGCTGCAGTCTGCAGGGATCGCCGAGCAGGAAGCCGCCAAGCGCTTCATCCGCATCAAGCGTGAAGTTACCGTGGAAGAAGACGGTAAGAAAGCAACCTTCCTGCCTTTCGAAGGCTTCAAGGTCAGCTTCGGTATCGACTTCGACCATCCGGTGTTCAAGGGTCGCGCCCAGACCGCAACGGTAGACTTCTCTTCCACGTCGTTCGTGAAGGAAGTATCCCGTGCCCGGACTTTCGGCTTTATGCGGGATATCGAGAAGCTGCGGGCCATGAACCTGGCCCTCGGTGGTAGCGTCGACAACGCCATCGTGGTTGACGACTACAAGATCCTGAACGAAGACGGTCTGCGCTACGACGACGAGTTCGTCAAGCACAAGGTACTGGATGCCATCGGCGACCTTTACCTGTTGGGCAACAGCCTGATTGGTGAGTTCCGTGGTATCAAATCAGGTCACGACCTGAACAACAAGCTGCTGCGCAAGCTCAGGGCTGAAGAAGATGCATGGGAAGTGGTGACCTTCGATGACGAAGCCACTGCACCTATCTCTTATATGAAGCCTGTGCTGGCGGTGGGTTAAGGCCGGACGCCTTAATCCCGCACGTGGCTGGCGAGTTTTTCGAGAACCTCGCGCAAAGCTTTATCCTTCGTGTGCCCGGCTTCCTCTTTGAGGAGCCGGGCATTTTCTTGGCTCAAAGGTATTTTTTCGACTTTCTTGCGCGCCCGATACCTGAGCGGGCTGACCTTGATGCGCACCTTCCAGACAAAACGGAACAGTTCGTTCTGCCGTAATGCCTCCATAATTTCGTGCTGGCGGAAGCGCAATCGCGTGGCCTTGCTGGCGTTATCTGTAGCCAGAACCAGCTCGCCATCCTGGCAGCTGACAAATCGGGTGCCTGTCCGAAGTTCCGCGGGTATGGCTTCGAGCACCTGTTGTTCCGCCTGTAAATGCAGTTCCGCCCGGGCCATCAGCTCCTTCAGGGTGGAAGCGGGGGCCGGGCCACTGTTTGTGCGGAAGATCATTTTTTGATCGGATTTTTCATTCATTGACAGTTTTTGTCTCGACGAGCCCGTTTACGATTGGTTACACTTCGGCACGCTTTTTTGATGGTGCCAGCATTGCTCCCGTTTTACATTGTCGCGAGAGAGTGTGTCCAGCTGGCACTGCGTCTATTCAATACGTAGTTGTTGCAAGGATAGCAGACCCACTCGAAAATTTTCCGGGTCGCAGCACTACAGGGAACAGGTTGCGACTCTTCGATGACACCGAATGACGATATGAATGTAATTTTCGTTGGCAAACGCCATGGTCAGTCAAAGGCTGTCGCGTTGAATGGCGGTGTTCTGGCCGGGCTGATTTTCCTTGTGCTGGCGCTTATCCTGGCGGCCGGCTGGGCGGGCTATCAGGTAGCCGTTACCAAGGCAGCCGCTGAACAACCGACCGAATCCGAGTTGGTGGCTGAATGGCGTTCAAAGCTGGAGCAGCAGAAGGCCCAGCTTGCCCGTGTTCGGGAAGATGTACAACAGCAGGTAGACGCCTTGACCCTTCGGTTGGGCCAGATCCAGGGCCGTATGCTGCGCCTGGATGCGCTCGGTCAGCGCTTTATGGAATCGGGCCTGGTGGTCAGTGATGAATTCAATTTTGACCAGCCGCCGGCGGTGGGTGGACCGGAAGAACTGGGCCTTGCCGGTGATTCCTACAGTGCCCCGGAGCTGACCGAAATGATTTTCCAGCTGGAGCGTCAGCTGGAAGACCGCGAGAAACAACTGCGCCTGCTGGATAAGGTGTCGTCCCGGCAGAAGCTGGAAGACGAACGCTATGTGCAGGGCCGGCCGATCACCTGGGGCTGGCTGTCTTCCAAGTACGGTTACCGTTCCGATCCGTTCACCGGCAAACGTACCTGGCACGGTGGCGTGGACCTGGCCGGCAAGGACGGCAGCGACATTATTGCCGTGGCCAGTGGTGTGGTCACCTGGGCCGGCGAGCGTTACGGCTATGGCAACCTGGTAGAAGTGGACCACGGCGATGGCCTGGTTACCCGCTACGCCCACGCCAAAACCGTCAAGGTCAAGATCGGCGATGTGGTCCAGAAAGGCCAGGTGGTTGCACTGATGGGTAGCACCGGCCGCTCTACCGGACCGCACGTACATTTCGAAGTTATCCGTAACGGAAAGACCGAAGATCCTGTCAAATATATCCAGCGGGCAAGCCGCTGATATCATTCCCGTGAACCCTGCCTTTTGTCCTGTCGCCAAATAAGGTTAGAATGCCGGCTTCCTCCGTTTAACTGAAGAAGCAGTGGTCTATGTTCTCAAAGCTTGCAACCAAGATGTTCGGCAGTAAAAACGCCAGAGAGATCAAGCGCATGCGCAAGGCGGTTTTGCGCATCAACGACCTTGAAGAACAATTTGGCGGTTTGTCGGATACAGAGCTGCAAGGCAAGACGGCGGAGTTCCGCCGGCGCCTTGAAGAAGGCGAAGCGCTGGATGCGCTGCTTCCCGAAGCCTTTGCCACCGTACGTGAAGCCAGCCGCCGGGTAATGGGCATGCGCCATTACGACGTGCAGCTGATCGGTGGTATGACCCTGCACGAAGGCCGCATCGCCGAAATGAAAACCGGTGAGGGTAAAACCCTGGTGGCTACCGCGTCGGTATACCTCAACGCATTGCCGGGCAAGGGCGTTCACGTTGTGACCGTGAACGATTACCTGGCCAGCCGTGATGCCGAGTGGATGGGCAAACTGTACCGGTTCCTGGGGCTCACCATCGGCGTAGTGGTTGCCGGTCAGCCGCCGGAAGAAAAGCGCGCGGCCTACCAGGCCGATATTACCTACGGTACCAACAACGAGTTCGGCTTCGATTACCTGCGCGACAACATGGCCTTCAGTATTGAAGACAAGGTCCAGCGCGGGCTGAACTATGCCATCGTGGATGAGGTGGATTCCATCCTGATCGACGAAGCCCGTACCCCGCTGATTATTTCCGGTGCCGCGGAAGACTCCTCGAAAATGTACCAGGCCATTAACAGCCTGGTGCCCAGCCTGGAGAAAGGCGAGGTGAGCGAGGAGGGTGAGTCCTCCGGTGACTTCACCATCGACGAAAAATCCCGCCAGGTTGAGCTGACTGAAGCCGGCCATGAAAAGGTCGAGGAGCTCCTGCTCAGCCGCGGTTTGCTGAACGAAGGGGAAAGCCTGTATTCCGCGGCTAACCTGAGCCTGCTGCACCACGTCCACTCAGCCCTGCGGGCCCATCACCTGTTCCAGAAAGATGTGGATTACATTGTCCAGGGCGGGCAGGTGGTCATTGTTGACGAACACACCGGCCGCACCATGCCGGGCCGCCGCTGGAGCGAAGGCCTGCACCAGGCCATCGAGGCGAAAGAGGGTCTGAAAATCCAGGCCGAGAGCCAGACCCTGGCCTCCACCACCTTCCAGAACTATTTCCGTTTGTACGAGAAGCTTGCGGGCATGACCGGTACCGCCGATACCGAAGCCTTCGAGTTCCGCCAGATCTACGGCCTGGACGTGGTGGTGATTCCACCCAACAAGCCGATCCAGCGGATTGACTACAACGACCTGGTGTACCTGACCCAGGAAGAGAAATTCCACGCCATTATCGACGAGATCAAGGATGTAACCTCCGAAGGTCGCCCGGTACTGGTGGGTACGGCCTCCATCGAGGCGTCTGAATTGCTGTCCATGCTGCTGAAAAAGGCACGGATCGACCACAAGATCCTGAACGCCAAGCAGCACGAGTCTGAAGCCCAGATCATTGCCCAGGCGGGCCGCCCCGGTGCGGTCACCATCGCCACCAACATGGCGGGCCGTGGTACCGATATTGTGCTGGGTGGTAACTGGGAGCACGAAGTGGCCGGCCTGGACAACCCTTCCGAGGAAGAAGTTGCCCGCATCAAGGCCGAGTGGATCGAGCGTCACACCCAGGTGCTGGACGCCGGTGGTCTGCACATTGTCGGTACCGAACGCCACGAATCCCGCCGTATCGACAACCAGTTGCGGGGCCGTGCCGGCCGCCAGGGCGATCCGGGTTCTTCCCGCTTCTTCCTGTCACTGGAAGATAACCTGATGCGGATCTTTGCTCCGGAGCGGGTGAAGAACCTGATGCAGGCCATGGGCATGAAGAAGGGCGAGGCCATCGAACACCGCATGGTCTCCAACGCCATCGAGAAATCCCAGCGCAAGGTGGAAGGTCGCAACTTCGACATGCGTAAAACCCTGCTGGAATACGATGACGTGGCCAACGACCAGCGTACGGTGATCTATGATCAGCGTAACGAGGTGATGGCCTCCAACGATATTTCCGAGATGGTCGACACCATCCGGGCCGATGTGGTGGATGCCCTGATCAGCGAGTTCATTCCGCCCCAGAGCATGCCGGAGCAGTGGGATGTGGCCGGCCTGGAAGCTCAGCTGCAGTCCGAGATGGCCGTGGACCTTCCGGTTCAGAAGTGGCTGGAAGAAGACAACAAGCTGTACGAGGAGAACCTTCGCCAGAAGATCCTCGACGCGATTGTGGCCGAATACCGCTCCAAGGAAGAAGTCGCCGGCGCCGAAGCCATGCGCAAGTTCGAAAAACAGGTGTTCCTGCAGGTGCTCGACACCCTGTGGAAAGAACACTTGTCGAACATGGATCATCTGCGCCGCGGTATTCACCTGCGTGGCTACGCCCAGAAGAACCCGAAGCAGGAATACAAGCGTGAGGCTTTCAACCTTTTCGAGACCATGCTTGATACCATGAAGCGTGATGTTGCCCGGGTGCTGAGCCACGTTCGGGTGCAGAGCCGCGAGGAAATGGAAGAGATCGAACGCCGTCGCAAGGAAGAGCTGGAGCGGGAAATGGCCCGTGCCAAGCTCCGCCATGACGAAACCAGCGCCGCCCGGGCAGCGGAAGGTGAAGGTGACGGCGAAGACGGCCAGCAAGGCCAGCAGACCACGCCGGATACCTTTGTACGCCAGGAGCGAAAAGTGGGCCGAAACGAGCCCTGCCCCTGCGGATCTGGCAAGAAATACAAACAGTGCTGCGGCAAGGTCAGCTAACCGACCAGCCCGGCACCGAAGCACCAGAACCCGCAAACCGCCAGAGTGCTGGCAGCTTGCGGGTTTTGTCGTTTATTGATCAGGATTATTCAAGGAGACAGGCATGGCGGTAGGTCCAGGAACCTTACCCGAGTTTTTCCCGGTGGCCGGAGTGAAGATTGGCATTGCCAGCGCCGGCATCAAAAAGCCCGGCCGCAAAGACGTCGTGGTGTTCGAGCTGGCACCCAGTGCCCGGGTGGCCGGTATTTTTACCACTAACCAGTTCTGTGCCGCCCCGGTAGTGCTGAGCCGGCGCCACCTGGAGCAGGGTGCTCCCCGTTACCTGCTGATCAACACCGGCAACGCCAATGCCGGTACCGGCGCCCGTGGTATGGCCGATGCCGAACGTTGCTGCGCCGAGCTGGCCGGGCAGGCTGGTGTCCAGACGGCTGACGTTCTGCCGTTCTCGACCGGCGTCATCGGCGAACCCCTGCCGGTGGACAAGATTGTTGCTGCGTTGCCGGAAGCCCTTTCGGGCAGCCGTGAAGATCGCTGGGCGGAAGCCGCCAGCGGCATTATGACCACGGATACCCGGCCCAAGGGTGCCAGCTGCCAGGTGGACCTGGGTGGCCACACGGTAACTATCTCCGGCATCAGCAAGGGTGCCGGCATGATTCGCCCCAACATGGCGACCATGCTGGGCTTTATCGCCACTGATGCCAATATTGCACCGGACGTGCTTCAGGGCCTGGCCTCCGAGCTGGGCGAGAAGTCCTTCAACCGGATTACCATCGACAGTGACACCTCCACCAACGATGCCTGCATGCTGATGGCCACGGGCCAGTACTCCGGCCCGGAAATTACCGCAGACAGCCCGTTGCTGCCCAGGCTGAGGGAAGTCCTGCAGCAGGTCTACCTGGACCTGGCCCATGCCATTGTTCGTGACGGCGAAGGCGCCACCAAGTTTGTCACCATCGACGTAACCGGTGCCGGTAACCAGCAGGAAGCCCTGGACGTGGCCTATACCGTGGCCCATTCGCCGCTGGTAAAGACCGCCCTATTTGCGTCAGACCCGAACTGGGGCCGGATCCTGGCAGCCGTGGGCCGGGCCGGTGTACCAGATCTCGACCTGGAGGCGCTGGAAATCTATCTGGGCGATGTCTGCCTGGTACGCAATGGCGGCAGGGCGGATGATTATTCCGAAGCCCGCGGCCAGGCAGTAATGGACCAGGAAGAAATTACCATCGCCATTGACCTGAAGCGGGGCGATGTCCACGAAACCGTGTGGACCTGCGACTTCTCCCACGACTATGTGACCATCAATGCCGAATACCGCACCTGAGCCCGCGGCCATGGCAGTGAAGAAACTGATCCATGTCGCGGTAGCGGTAATCGTGCGTGATGGCCGGATACTGATCGCCCGGCGGCCGGAGCACGTACATCAGGGAGGATTGCTGGAATTTCCCGGCGGCAAGGTAGAGCCGGGAGAAACCGTACAGCAGGCCCTGGTGCGGGAAATCGCCGAAGAAACCGGGCTTCGGGTGCCGGCTGAAACGCTGGAGCCGGTGATTGGTATTCGCCATGACTACGGCGACAAGCAAGTGTTCCTGGATGTCTGGCAGACCGCAGCGGCGGAAGGCGAAGCCGAGGGCAGGGAAGGTCAGCCGGTGTTCTGGCTGACCCCGGAAGAGTTGCGGGATGAAGACTTTCCTGCGGCGAACCGGCCGATCATCCGGGCCCTGAGACTGCCCCGGACTTTGCACATTACCGGTTCCCTGGCTGGGCCAGGTGAGGCTGAAGGCCGGCTCGACCAGGCCCTGCAGCGGGTTACCGGTGGCCTGGTAGTGTTACGGGCGCCGGGGCTGGCTCCGGAGCAGTACCGGCAACTGGCCTCGATGGCGCTGGCGCGCTGCTCCGGCTCATCGGTCGGGGTAATGCTCCATGGCGGACCAGCCCTGCTTTCGGAATTCCCGGAGGCTGGCGGCCTGCATTTGCCCTGGCGTGAAGCTGAAAGGCTTTCAGAGCGCCCTGTAGCGGCTAATGCCTGGCTGGGTGTGTCTTGCCATAGCGCGGAGCAGTTGGGCCATGCGGAGCGCCTGGGAGCGGATTACGCGGTGCTGGGGCCGGTGTTGCCCACGGCCAGCCACCCGGGAGAGCCAACCCTGGGCTGGGAGGCCTTTGAGCAACTGGTCGCGGCAGCCAGGCTGCCGGTCTACGCCCTGGGCGGTATGCAGCCCGGCCACACAGCAAAGGCCAGGGCCCTTGGCGGCCAGGGGATTGCCGGCATCGGTTTCTGGTGGTAACCGGGCCTTGCTGAAATAACCCATTGAATTACTGAGGCTGAAACAATCGTGAGCAAGCTGACGCATCTTGATGATAAAGGCGAAGCCCGGATGGTCGATGTAACCGACAAGGCTGTTACCGAGCGCGAGGCCCGGGCCGAGGCGACCATCCGCATGCAGCCGGAAACCCTGCGTATGATCGTGGATGGCGAGCATCCGAAGGGTGACGTACTGGCCACTGCGCGAATTGCCGGCATTATGGCAGCCAAGAGGACCCACGACCTGATTCCCCTTTGCCATGCCCTGAACCTTACCTCGGTGAAGGTGGAACTGACCCCGGGGGGCGATGGCGCCTCGGTCCATATCCTGACCCGATGCAAGCTCTCCGGCCAGACCGGTGTCGAGATGGAAGCACTGACGGCAGCCAGCATCGCGGCCCTCACCCTGTACGATATGTGCAAGGCGGTGGACAAGGGTATGGTGGTTGATAACGTCCGTTTGCTGGAGAAAAAAGGTGGTCGTTCCGGTCACTGGGTTGCCGGCACTACGCCGGCCTAGTACCACCGTGATAGAATGCCCGCCCCATTTGTCAGAACCACGAGGAATTACAGTGGCTGTTCGTTACATTGAGACCTGCCGTTTGCCCACCCCGTTCGGTGTTTTCGACATGCACGGCTTTGAAGAGCCGGATACCGGCAAGGAGCATGTAGCGCTGACGTTGGGTGATATCAGCTCAGACGAGCCACTGCTGGCCCGTACCCACTCGGAGTGTCTGACCGGTGACGCCCTGTACAGCATGCGCTGTGATTGCGGCTACCAGCTGGAAGAAGCACTGCGCAGTATTGCCCGGGAAGGCCGTGGAATTCTGCTGTACCTGCGCCAGGAAGGCCGGGGTATCGGTCTGCTGAACAAGATCCGGGCCTACCGGTTGCAGGATGAGGGCGCAGACACGGTCGAGGCGAACGAGCGGCTGGGCTTCGGGGCAGACCTGAGGGATTACAGCATGTGCAAAGACATGCTGGAGCATCTGGGCATTACCAGCCTGAGGCTGATGACCAATAATCCGCGGAAAGTGAAGGCGCTGGAATCTTACGGCATCCGGATTGCCGAGCGGGTGCCTTTGCATGTGGGTCGTAACCCCCATAACGAGCATTACCTGAATACCAAGCAAAGCAAGCTTGGCCACTGGCTTGAGACCCACCAAGACGACGACCTGGCCTGAATAATTGATTGCTGCGGGCAACCCGGGTTGCCCGCGTACCGGTTACTTGGCGGCGGTCAGCCCCGGGTAACCCAGTTGCTCCAGGCGCCGGGCGATGGCCTCGCGAATGCCTGCGGCATTCAGCCCACACTCTTCCAGCAGTTCCTCGTGTTTGCCGTGCTCCACGAACCGATCAGGTAGACCCAGCTGCAACACCGGCATAGTAACCAGACTGGCGTTCAGGAATTCGGTCACTGCACTGCCGGCACCACCGGCTACCACGTTCTCTTCCAGGGTCACCAGCAGGTCATGCTGTTCGGCCAGTTCCAGCACCAGGGCTTCGTCCAGCGGTTTCACAAAGCGCATGTCGGCCACGGTAGCATCCAGGGCTTCGGCCGCTTCCAGTGCCGGTGTCAGCAGGGTGCCGAAATTGAGAATGGCCACCCGGCTGCCGTCCCGAGCCCGACGGCCCTTGCCGATGGGCAGCGCCTGCAGCTGTTGCTGGATGTCGGCGCCCGGGCCGGTGCCCCGGGGATAACGCACCGCTGCCGGGCCCTGGAATGCCAGGCCGGTGTGCAGCAGCTGGCGGGTTTCGTTTTCATCCGACGGCGTCATGATCACCATGTTCGGGATGCAGCGCAGGTAGCTGATATCGAAGGCGCCGGCGTGGGTGGGGCCGTCTTCGCCCACCAGGCCTGCCCGGTCGATGGCAAACAGCACATCCAGGTTCTGGATGGCCACATCGTGCACCAGCTGATCGTAGCCCCGCTGCAGGAAGGTGGAGTAAATGGCCACCACCGGCTTGGCGCCATCACAGGCCATACCGGCCGCCAGGGTTACGGCGTGCTGTTCGGCAATGGCCACATCGAAATAGCGCTCCGGGAAGCGTTCGGAGAAGGCCAGCAGGTCTGACCCTTCACACATGGCCGGGGTAATGCCGACAACCCGCTCGTCCTGTTCTGCCGCATCACACAGCCACTGGCCGAAGACGTTGGCGTACTTGGGTTTGGGGGAGGCGGGTTTTACCGGCTCCGGTTTGCTGGCCGGCACCGGTTCGATCTTGTTGATGGCGTGGTAGCCGATCGGATCGGCCTCGGCCGGGGCAAAGCCCTTACCCTTGGTGGTCACCACGTGCAGGAACTGCGGGCCTTCCAGCTCGCGGATATTTTCCAGCGTTTCCACCAGCAGCGGCAGGTCATGGCCATCGATGGGGCCGATGTAGTTGAAGCCCAGCTCTTCAAACAGGGTGCCAGGTGCGATCATGCCCTTGAAGTGCTCTTCGGTCTTCTTCGCCAGCGCCATCAGGTGTGGCGTGCTTTTCAGGACCTTCTTGCTGCTGTCGCGAACCTGGTTGTAGGTGCGGCTGGCCAGCAGCTTGGCAAAGTAGTTGGACAGGCCACCGACGTTGCGGGAGATGGACATGTCGTTGTCGTTCAGGATTACCAGCATGTCGGCATGCAGGTGGCCTGCGTGGTTCAGGGCCTCGAAGGCCATGCCTGCGGTCATGGCGCCATCGCCGATCACGGCAATGCTCTTGCGCCCGGTGTTTTGCATGCGGGCGGCAATGGCCATGCCCAGGGCGGCACTGATAGACGTGCTGGAGTGGCCCACACCGAAGGTGTCGTATTCACTTTCGGCCCGCTTCGGGAACCCGGCCAGGCCATCCTTGCGGCGGATGCTGCCCATCTGCTCGCGGCGGCCGGTCAGGATCTTGTGGGGGTAGGCCTGGTGGCCCACATCCCATACCAGCCGGTCTTCAGGCGTGTTGAACACAAAATGCAGTGCCAGGGTCAGTTCCAGAACCCCCAGGCCGGCACCGAAATGCCCACCGGTCTGGCCCACCGACCAGAGCAGGAATGCTCGCAGCTCCCGGGCCAGTTGGGGCAGATCTTCCGGCGGAAGTTCACGCAGCTGGGCCGGAACTTCAATCCGGTCCAGTAGCGGAGTGTTGGGCCGCTGTGACGGGATTTCCCTGAAAATATATGTGTCCTGCATCAGCTCGGGTCTTTGTCGGAAAGATGAATTCTCTGGCGGGCATTATAAGGGAACAGGACAGGCTGTTTCATACTTCCCGGGCCAGTTGTTACAAAAAGGTATGTTGCGGCGATAATCCGGTCAGTGGTTCCGGCTGACCACATAGTCTGCCATGGCCCGCAACGGAGCGGCTTCTTCGCCAAACCCGTCCAGCGCCTGCTTGGATTGCTGCAGCAACGCCCCGAGCCGCTCCCGGGCACCGTCCAGCCCCAGCAGGGCCGGGTAGGTGGGCTTGGCCTTGGCGGCGTCCGAGCCCTGGCGCTTGCCGATGATTTCAGTGTCGCCCTCGATGTCCAGCAGGTCGTCCTGCACCTGGAATGCCAGACCAAGGGCGCTGGCGTAATCCGACAAGGCACTCAGTTGCTGCTCGCTGACCCCCGGAGCGGTCAGGGCGCCCAGCCGCACGCTGGCTTCAATCAACGCGCCGGTCTTGTGCCGGTGCATGGTTTCCAGCTGTTCGATGTTCAGCGCAAGGCCGACCGATTCCAGGTCAATGGCCTGGCCGCCCACCATGCCCTGATGGCCGCTGGCCCGGGCCAGCTCGGCAATCATGCGAACCCGCTGGGTATCGGACAGTTGCGGGGCATCAGCGAGCAGCGTGAACGCCAGGGTCTGCAGCGCATCGCCGGCCAGGATCGCGGTAGCTTCGTCGAAAGCAATATGGGCTGTAGGCCGGCCCCGGCGCAGGTCGTCGTCATCCATGGCGGGCAGATCGTCGTGCACCAGCGAATAGGCGTGGATCAGTTCCAGTGAACAGGCCGGTGCCACGGCGGCATCTTCCGGGCTGCCCACTGCCCTGGCGGCGGCCAGGCACAGCGCCGGGCGAATCCGTTTGCCGCCTCCCAGCACGCTGTAGCGCATGGCTTCCTGCAGGCGGTCTGAAACCGAGGCCTGCTGGATGCCCTGGGCAAGTTCGTGGTCAATGCGGGTGCGGCAGTGTTCCAGGTAAGCGAGGGCCGGGGAAGTGCTGTCGGTCATCAGTTGCTGTCATCCGCGGAAAAGGGCCGGGTTTCCAGCGAACCATCGCTGTTCTGGACGAGTTGTTCCACCCGTTGCTCGGCGGATTTCAGGGCGCTCTGGCATTCCCGGGTAAGTTTTACGCCCCGCTCGAACGCGGCCAGTGACTGCTCCAGCGACAGCTCGCCTTGCTCCAGGTCGCGAACCAGCTTTTCCAGTTCGTCCAGGGATTTTTCAAAGTCGGCAATGGATGTGCTGTTGTTGCTCTCGCCGGCCATGGGGCCCTCCGGGTCCGGTGTGTCAGAAATTGGGCGGATTATATCAGAGTCCCCGGGCTACCGCTGCCAGCTGAACTGACGTCGCTCAAGGGCGGCGCCGAACGGCCCCCAGGATTGTTCGGTTACGTGGATTTCGCCTTCCCGGGAGACCGTCACCACAGTGGTAGCCCGGGTGCCATAGTGCTCACCGGTAACGAAGGGCGCCGACAGAAACCGCTCGGTTTCGATGCCCACGCCGGTATCCGGCAGTTCGTGGTCCGGGGCCGGGCTGTTGTCCTGCAGCAGGGGAATCAGTTGCTGATGGAGTGCGCCGGCATCGCCGCCGGCCTGCTCGACACAGTGGCCCACGGCGGTGCGCAGGCGCAGCAGCTTCGGCCAGGGCGTCTGCAACAGGTGATTGCTCAGGCCGTACATGCCCCGGAATACCTGCCGGCCGGGATGGGCGTCCCGGTTACTGTAATACCAGCGGCCGGAGCCGGCCAGCGACACCAGGTTAAACCCGGCGTAGCGGCCGGGTTCGGAATTCAGATGATGTTGCAATTCCTCCCGTGGCCGGGCCAGTGCCAGCAGTGGCAGCTCACCCCGGCTGTGGCGACCGCTTTCGGTACTGCCTTCGCGCACGTTGGTAACCGCAGCCACCTGGCCGTCCGGAGAGATAGCCAGCCAGGTACCGCCGGATTCCAGGTCTCTGCCTGCCAGCACTTTTTGCCCGCGGGAATCCTGCCACCAATCCATGCCGGCAGTGGGGCGCCGGAAAAATTCATCCCGGTTGGCCGCCACCACCAGCGGGAAGCGGGGATTCTGGCCAACGGCGAAGGCAATCAGGCACATGGTTCAGGCGTTTCCTTTGGTTCGGGAGGCTGCAGATGCAGTCAACTATGCGTATCATACCAGCCTGAAATCCTACCGGGACCCTTGAGACTCATGACCCTGTTCGGCGTATTTATTCTGTACCTGCTGCTCGGCGCCCTGGCCGGCACCATGGCGGGCCTGTTCGGCATTGGTGGCGGGCTGGTGATCGTACCTGTGCTGATCTTCAGCTTCGGATTTGTGGGTGTCAGCCCTGAAATCGCTGCGCACCTGGCCATCGGCACATCCCTGGCCACTATTGTGTTCACCTCGATCAGCTCCATCCGAACCCACCACCAGCACCAGGCGGTGCGCTGGGAACTGTTCCGACCCCTGACTGTGGGTATTGTCGGCGGTGCAGTGGTCGGGGCCTGGACGGCGTCATTGCTGAGCGGGCCGGCCCTGGAAACCATTATCGGTGCCTTCGCTATCCTGGTGGCCCTGAAAATGATCCTGGAAGTGAACCCCAAACCGGGCCGGGATGTGCCGGGAACAACCGGCCTTGGCGTAGCCGGCGGCTTTATCGGCTGGGCCTCCGCGATTTTCGGGATTGGCGGCGGCACCATATCGGTGCCTTACCTGACCTGGTGTAACGTAAAAATGCAGCAGGCGGTGGGAACCTCCGCCGCCCTTGGCCTGCCTATTGCCCTGGCCGGAGCCACTGCCAACATCTGGACCGGCTGGGGGCACCCGGGTTTGCCGGAAATGAGTCTTGGCTTCATATATTTGCCGGCCCTGATCGGTATTGTGGTTACCAGCGTGTTCTTTGCCCGCATCGGCGCAAAGCTAGCGCACAAACTCGACGGCCGCCTGCTGAAGCGAATCTTCGCCATCGTCCTGATCATCGTCGGCCTCCGATTCCTGCTGAGCTGAGAGACACTCCATGCTGCAACACCCGCAATTTGACCCGGTGGCCATCGCCATCGGCCCGCTGAAAATTCACTGGTATGGCCTGACCTACCTGCTCGGCTTTGCCGCCGGCTGGTGGCTGGGCCGCCTGCGCACCCGCAAGCCCTGGTCGCCCCTGCACGAAGAACAGGTGGGCGACATGCTGTTCTACCTGGCGCTGGGGGTCATCCTCGGTGGCCGCTTCGGCTACGTGGTGTTCTACAACTTCGACACCTTCCTGGCAGACCCGCTGTGGCTGCTCAGGGTCTGGGAAGGCGGCATGTCGTTCCACGGCGGATTGCTGGGCGTGATGCTGGCCATGTGGTGGTTTGGCCGCAAAACCGGGGCCGGCTTCTGGAAAATTGCGGACTTCGTGGCACCCCTGGTGCCGGTGGGGCTGGGTGCCGGGCGCATCGGCAACTTCATCAACGGCGAACTCTGGGGCAAGCCTACAGATGTGTCCTGGGGTATGGTGTTCCCCCAGGCACCCGACAGCCTGGCGCGGCACCCGTCCCAGCTCTACCAGTTCGCCCTGGAAGGCGTGGTGCTGTTCGCGTTGCTGTGGTGGTTCTCCTCAAAACCCCGCCCGAAAATGGCCGTCTCCGGCCTGTTCCTGGTGGGCTACGGCAGCTTCCGCTTCCTCACCGAATTCGTACGCCAGCCAGACCCACAACTGGGCTATCTGGCCTTTGACTGGCTCACCATGGGGCAAGTGCTCTCCACCCCCATGATCGCCGCCGGCGCCGCCCTGATGATCCTTGCTTACCGGAGAAACGCCCAATGAAAGCCTACCTCGACCTGATGCAAGACGTAGTCGACAACGGATTCGACAAAGGCGACCGCACCGGCGTAGGTACCCGCTCGGTATTCGGCCGGCAAATCCGCTTCAACCTGCAGGACGGCTTCCCGCTGGTCACCACCAAGAAAGTGCACCTGCGCAGCATCATCTACGAACTACTGTGGTTCCTGAAAGGCTCCACCGACAACACCTGGCTGGCGGAACGCAAAGTCAGCATCTGGAACGAATGGGCCCTCGAAAACGGCGACCTGGGCCCCATCTACGGTAAACAATGGCGCAGCTGGCAATGCCACGACGGCCGCGTCATCGACCAGATCAGCGAAGTCATCGACCAGATCCGCACCAAACCCAACTCCCGGCGCCTGATCGTCTCCGCCTGGAACCCGGCAGAATTGCCGGACGAGTCCGTTAGCCCTCAGGACAACGTGCGTGAAGGCCGCATGGCACTGGCGCCTTGCCACTGCCTGTTCCAGTTCTACGTGGCCGACGGCAAGCTGTCTTGTCAGCTTTACCAGCGCAGTGCCGATCTGTTTCTGGGCGTGCCGTTCAATATTGCCTCTTACGCGCTGCTGACGCATATGATCGCCCAGCAATGTGATCTGGAAGTGGGGGAGTTTGTTCATACGTTTGGCGACTGTCATCTGTATCAGAACCACCTGACGGACGACATTGTTTTCGAGCAGCTGAAGCGCGAGCCACGGCCGCTGCCGAAACTGGTCATCAAGCGCAAGCCGGAATCGATATTCGATTATGAGCTGGAAGACTTTGAGTTCAAAGGCTATGAGCCCCATCCCGTGATCAAAGCTCCGATAGCAATCTAATCTGAGTCGACGACATTCTCCGGTGCTAGGTTGCAAGGGGTTGGGAAGGCTTTCCAAAAATGTGCGGAGCCATGGATGGCGGAGCAGAAGCGCCACATGGATGTGCCGCAAGGAGCGGTTTTTGGAAAGCCTTCCCAACCCCTTGCGGGAGCACTAGGCAAGCGGTAATTAAGGCGGCAAGGCAGCAAGATTCGAGGTAGAAAAGAATGAGAAAGGCACTGATCGTAGCCATGTCCCGGAACCGGGTCATCGGGAGGAACAACCAGCTCCCCTGGTATCTGCCGGGGGATTTGAAGTACTTCAAGCAGGCTACCATGGGCAAGCCCATCATCGTGGGGCGGAAAACCTGGGATTCCATTGGCCGGCCACTGCCCGGACGGGTGAATGTGGTGATTTCCCGGAACGCAGACTGGCAGGCACCCGCGGGCACCGTTGCTGCGCCATCACTGGAAGCGGCACTGGTTAAAGCGGAAGCCCAGGCTGAGCTGGAAGGCGGAGACGAAGTAATGATCATTGGCGGCGGCCAGATCTACGCTGAAGCCCTGCCAATGGTCGACCGGATGTACATCACCCAGGTACACGCCGAGGTAGACGGCGATGCATATTTTCCGGAAGTGAACTGGGAGGAATGGGAAGAAATCGGACGCGAAGACTTCTCCGCGTCAGACAATAATCCTTACGACTACAGCTTCGTAGTCTACCAGCGTAGCCGGTCAAGCTGACCGGCTACGCTGAACAGACCTCAGCGCGGGGCGCGCTTGGGGCCCTTGGCTGCAGGCTTGCCGCCCTTGCCGGCGGGCTTGCCAGATTTCGGGCCGCTCTTGCGGAAGCCCGGCTTGCCATCCTTGCTGAACTTCTTGCCTGGGGCACCCTTACGGAAACCACCTTTGCCCGGAGGCGGGCCTTTGCGATCACGGCGGGGTGCGGCAGAAATCTCCGGCAGGGCTTCCGGCTGCTCCAGCGGCAGGGAATCCGGCTGGGAGGCTTCCAGCAGGCAGGCCAGGGCGCCGGCTACGGCCGCCATGTCCATGTCGTTACGCTCGGCAATCTCGTCCAGCAGGGCAATGGCCTTGCCAGAACGGGGATCGTTGGTGAAGCCCAGCAGCTGCTCTTCAAACTGTTCTACCCGCATTTTCTGCAGGGCAGCCGGTGACGGCAGCTGGTACGGTTCCATCGGAGAGTTGGTGGCCCGCTCCAGAGTACGCAGCCAGCTGCGCTCACGCGGAGTGACCAGCAGGATAGCCTTGCCGGTACGGCCGGCACGACCGGTACGACCAACACGGTGAATATACGCTTCAGTGTCGTAGGGCACATCGTAGTTGATGACGTGGGTAATCCGGGGCACGTCCAGGCCGCGAGCCGCTACGTCGGTGGCAATGATGATGTCTTTCTTGCCACGCTTGAGATCTTCAACGGTCTGCTCGCGCTGGCGCTGGTTCAGGTCACCGCTCAGGGGTGCCACAGCGTGGCCACGGGCTGACAGCTTTTCAGCCAGCAGGGTGGTTTCGGCCTTGGTGCGCACAAAGATAATGGAGGCGTCGAACGGCTCCACTTCCAGGATGCGGGTCAGGGCATCCAGCTTGCGCTCGGCGTACACCGGCAGAACGAACTGGGAGATGCGCTCAACCGTGCGGGTCTCGCTCTCGATTTTTACTTCAGTCGCGTTCTTCAGGTAGGTCTGCGCAACTTTCTTGATCTGCGGCGGCATGGTGGCCGAGAACAGGGCGCGCTGACAGGTATCCGGGGTTTTCGACAGAATCGCTTCTACGTCGTCGATAAAGCCCATGCGCAGCATTTCGTCGGCTTCATCCAGCACCAGTGCCTTCAGACTGCCCAGTTTCAGGGTGCCTTTGCGCAGGTGGTCGAGCATCCGGCCCGGGGTGCCCACAATAACCTGGGCGCCACGCTTGAGGCCGCGAATCTGCGGAGCAAAGTCCTGGCCGCCGTAAATGGGCAGTACATGGAAGTTGCGGAACTTGCTGGCGTAGGTCGTGAAGGCCTCTGCCACCTGGATGGCCAGCTCTCGTGTCGGAGCCAGTACCAGGATCTGGGGTTCAGCAATGTTGGCGTCGATGCGGCTCAGCAGCGGCAGGGCAAAGGCTGCGGTCTTGCCGGTACCGGTCTGGGCAACGCCCAACAGGTGGTTACCGGCCAGGAGGGCAGGGATGGATTGCGCCTGGATGGGCGACGGAGTTTCATAGCCAACAGCGGAAACGGCTTCCAGTACAGCTGGATCCAGCCCCAGTTCGGCAAAAGACAATTCTGACATGAATGTACTCGGTATTCGGAGGGTATTGCACCGCAGGGCAGTGCGTGATTTTGAAACATTATAGTCGTTTTGTCGCTGCTTTAATATGAATAATGCCGGTTTGGTGGTAGGTAGTTGCCGGGGCAAGGTTATTGCGGGCGTGTTGTGATTGGTGCAGTCTATGAGGTTTGCATACTAACCAACTGGAAAACAAGCCTATGACCTTTGATCAGCTGCTGGCCGAAGTGCGCCAGGATGGCACAGTGACCCTTCCTTCTGACTGGGCTCAGGGGCGCGCCACGTTTGGCGGCCTGGTTGCGGCCCTCGCATTTGATGTGATGGCAGCAAAGGTAGCGGAAGGCCGAGCTATGAGAGCCCTGCAGGTATCCTTTGTCGGGCCGGTGGAGCCCGGCGTGCCGGCGCAGTTCGAGGCCGAACTGTTGCGCGAAGGCAAGGCCGTTTCGCAAGTACAGGGGCGGATTCTGCAGAATGGCGAGCCTCGCCTGGTCTGCCTGGCCAGCTTCGGCGGAGACCGGGAATCGGCCATTCAGGTGGAGCCGCTTCAGGCGCCCGAAGCCAGGCCGGTCGACCAGTGTCAGGGGCTGCCCTACATCAAGGGCATGACTCCGGAGTTCACCCAGCACATCGAGATGCGCTGGGCGTTCGGCAATTTGCCGTTTTCCGGTAAGGGTGGCCGTGAAATGGGCGGCTGGATGCAGTTCCGGGAAACTCCGGAAGTGTTCACAGATGCCCATATTGTTGCGCTGGTAGATGCCTGGCCGCCGGCGGTACTGCCGCACCTGAAAGATCGTGTGCCGGCCAGTTCCCTGAGCTGGGCGCTGGAAATTGTGCATCCCCGGCCGGTGATCGAGCCCGGTGACTGGCTGCTGTACCGGGCCACCATTGACCAGGCCGGGGCGGGCTACGGCCACACCCATGCCGGTGTCTGGACTGCCAGCGGTGAGCTGGTGGCGCTGAGCCGGCAGACGGTTACCGTGTTCGGATAAGCCTGGAACGGGCGTCAGGCGGCCATCTCGGCCTTCAGGGCGTCCAGTATCACCCGGGCAAACTGGCGGGGTGAATCTTCCTGCAGGAAGTGACCGCCACTGAGGGTAATGTGGGGCTGGCCGAAAGCGCCGGGAATGCGGCGCTGCATCAGCCGGTCTCCGCCCCGGGTAATCGGGTCACTGCTGCTGAAGCAGGTAATAAACGGCTTGCGCCATTTTTCCAGTATCCGCCAGGCTTCCCGGTTCGCTGCGCTGGATGGATCCGAGGGCGAGGTGGGCACCAGTTTCGGAAAGGCCCGTGCCCCGGCTTTGTGGCGGGCGTCCGGAAAGGGGGCTTCGTAGGCGGCCAGTTCGCCGCTGGACAGGGTTCTCTCGGTACCCAGCTGGATGATCCGTGCTACGGGAAACCAGGGGCTGTGGCTGGCAAAGGCTTTCCACAGGCGAAAAACAGACGGTACCGGTGAGTCTCCGGTGGGCAGCATGCCGTTGCCGACAATAATGCGGCTGAAGCGCCGGTGGTTTTCCGCGGCCAGCCGCAAGCCCAGCAAAGAGCCCCAGTTCTGGCATACCAGCGTGATATTCCACAGGTCCAGCTCTTCAATCCACCGGGTCAGCCAGTTTACGTGGTTGTCGTAGGTGTAATCTGCGGTGTCGACGGGTTTGTCCGATTTTCCGAAACCGACGAGGTCCGGGGCCAGTACCCGGTGCCCGGCATCGGCGACCACGGGGATCATGTGCCGGTACAGGTACGACCAAGAAGGCTCACCGTGCAGCATCACTACCGGTGCCGCATTTCTCGGGCCTTCATCCACGAAGTGCATTCGCAGGCCCGGTTCGACATCCAGATAGTTGGGGGAGAAAGGGTAATCCGGGAGGCCTGCGAAGCGGGCTTCGTCAGTTCTCAGAATACGCATGCCATCGACTGTCCTGACTGATAGGTTGCGCGATTGTCGCGGTGACAATGTTCAGTCTTCAGGATAATGCAGATGGAATGTTGCTGTGTTTGAGTTCGGTAACAGAGCGTTGCGGCTTTGAATCAGGACGCAATATCGAACAGGCGCTCGGGGTTGTCGACCTGCGCGAGGGCTTCGTCACAGCAGTTGACGGCGCCGCAGTCGTCGGCCGAGCACAGGCCGATGGTGTCGCAGCAGATGTCCCGGTGGTTGTCGCCCTGGTTCCGGAAAATCCGGGCCCGGGACAGTATCGAGCGGCAATGTCCGCACAGCAGCGTGGGTACTGCGCTTCTTTCTGCCAGAAAGGCATTGAAGTGTTGATGTTGTGTCATAAGAATTCCTCCTGATCTACCTACCATAGGGACGCTTTGTGACAATTCAAAGTCTGCCAGCGGGCGTTCCACAGTTCGGGTTCAGCAGTTATACGTATCAGGCGTCAGGATCGACTACCGGGCGGCGGTTGGAACGTTTGTCGTCCCAGTCCAGGTCTTTCGGGTCGTACCAGCCCAGCCGGTCGGTTACCTTGCGCCGGGTGAACTCGGAAAGCGTGGGCCAGAGTTCCTGGAAGTCTTCCAGCCCTCTTTCCCGTTGCCGTAACTGCTTGCTGGTCAGCCGGCTGATGGTGCGGGGCAGGTGCAGGGCTTCGCCGAGTTGCCCGGGCACCAATACCTCCTGCCCCATCACTTTCCGGCGATGGGTGCGGGCGGCCAGCACCTTCTGCAGTTCGGTGGCAGCCTCAAGGGCGGTTTCGATGGTAAAGCTATCGGGATCCAACAACATGGCCTGTTTATTTGCTGTTCGATAACCTGCCACTATAACGTGAATCCGGCTACAGTGGCCACGCTCTCGTGGTAGTCTGCGGGGCTGGAAAACCGGTTCGCCGGGAACGTCATTGCTTCAGGAATGTTTGATATGTACGCAAAACTCGAGACACGGACCTTTCTGGCCATGCTGGTGGGTGTGTCGTTTGCTTTTATCTGGCTGATGAAGCCGTTTTTCGGGCCGATTTTCTGGGCCGTGGCCATTGCCCTGATTTTTCACCCGGTCCAGCAACTGCTGGTCAGGCGCCTGGGCGAGCGCCCCAACATCAATGCCCTGATCACCCTGATGATCTGCATGATTATCGTGGTGATTCCGGTGCTGTTTCTCGGGACCGCCCTGATTGCCGAAGGCGTTGGCATCTACCAGAAAATCCAGGAAGGGGAAATCCGGCCCGGGGAATACATTGACCAGGTGAACCGGTCCTTTCCGGCCATTCAGGCTTTCCTGGCCCAGTTTGACATCAACTTCGGTGAACTTCGGGATCGCGCGGTGAGCGCCATTCTGGGCGGCAGTCAGTTCCTGGCCAAGCAGGCCCTGGGCATTGGCCAGAACACCTTCCAGTTCTTTCTGGGGCTGGCGCTGATGGTTTACCTGGCATTTTTCCTGCTGCGGGACGGTCATAAACTGGTGGAGTTGCTGATCAAGGCGTTGCCGCTCGGGGATGAGCGTGAGCGGCTGCTGTTTGCCAAGTTTGCCGAAGTTACCCGGGCTACCGTGAAGGGCAACCTGCTGATTGCTATTATCCAGGGTGCGCTGGGGGGGCTGATCTTCTGGACCCTGGATATTACCGGCGCCCTGCTGTGGGGGGTGGTGATGGCGATTGTTTCGTTGCTGCCGGCCGTGGGGGCAGCGATTGTGTGGGTGCCGGCAGCGGTCTACCTGGCTGCCGTTGGCGATATCATCCCGGCCATCATCCTGACGGCGTTTGGCACCATTGTTATCGGCCTGGCCGACAACCTGCTGCGCCCGATACTGGTGGGCCGGGACACCAAGATGCCGGATTACCTGGTGCTTCTGTCCACCCTCGGTGGCATCGTGCTATTCGGCATCAATGGCTTTGTTATGGGGCCGCTGGTGGCGGCGCTGTTTATGGCGTTCTGGGGGATTTTTATCCGGGAGTTCGGCGAAGAGGCCCATGCTTCCCGGCCAGAATGTGAACCAGGTAGCAAGGATGAGGATTAGCTTGTGCTAGGGTGGGGTTAATGCCCTCGACCGTGGAGATGGGCGCCGCATTACCCTAATAACAAGATATTCAAGCGATATCAGGAGTAAGCCGGTGTTTACCACGAAAACTGCCAGCCATCCATTGCACAAACTGGTCCTCGCTGCGGGAGCCGTTGCGCTCCTTGGCACTGCCCCTTTGTCCCACGCCAACGATGTTGTCGCGCTCAAGCATGCGCTGTATGGCGCCGGGTACGACATAAACAATGTGAATGCCAAACTGGATGAGAATACCCGGGCCGAGTTAACCCGGTATCAGAAAGATCAGGGTCTGGAAGCCAGCGGTACCCTGAATGAAGAGACCAAGAAAGCGCTCGGAATGGTGGCCGTCGCAGAGGCTGCTCCCGTATCCGGGGCGCCCGCCCAGGCTGCTGCGAAGCCGGAAAGTGAGCCGAAGCCTGAAGCCATCGAACAAGCTGAAGAAAAGGATGACGAAGACGAAGCCTGGTCGCTCTGGTAATCCCGGCCTGGCCGCTTTGGCCAATGTCATAAAAAAGCCCGCAAGCTGCCAAGCCTGCGGGCTTTTTGTTTAAGGCCTGTCGGGATCAGTCCAGCTTGGACAGGTCCCGTACCGCGCCTTTATCTGCGCTGGTGGCCAGCAGGGCGTAGGCCTTGAGTGCCGCCGATACCTTCCGGGGACGGGAGTTTTCCGGTTTCCAGCCCTTGGCATCCCGCGCTTCGCGGCGCTTCTGCAGCTCGTCGTTGCTGACCTGCACATTGATGCTGCGGTTCGGGATGTCGATCAGGATGGTATCGCCTTCCTCGATCAGGCCGATAGCGCCGCCGGCAGCCGCTTCCGGAGACGCATGGCCGATGGACAGGCCCGAAGTACCGCCAGAGAAGCGGCCGTCAGTCAGCAGGGCGCATTCCTTGCCCAGTCCCTTGGATTTCAGGTAGCTGGTGGGGTAGAGCATTTCCTGCATGCCGGGGCCACCTTTCGGGCCTTCGTAGCGAATGATGACCACGTCGCCTGCCTTCACTTCGTCATTCAGGATACCGGCCACGGCCGTGTCCTGGCTCTCGAAGACCTTGGCCTTGCCTTCGAATACGAAGATGCTTTCGTCTACACCGGCGGTTTTTACCACGCAGCCGTCGACCGCAATGTTGCCGAACAGTACGGCCAGGCCGCCTTCGGACGAGTAGGCGTTTTCGACAGAACGGATACAGCCGTTCTCACGGTCACCGTCCAGGCTCGGCCAGCGGGTGCTCTGGCTGAATGCGGTCTGGGTGGGAATGCCGGCCGGGCCGGCCTTATAGAATTCCACCACTCCAGCGGTGGGGGAGCGCATGATGTCCCACACTTCCAGGGCTTCTTTCATGGTCTTGCTGTGTACGGTGGGCAGATCGGTGTTGATCAGGCCGCCGCGTTCCAGTTCACCCAGAATGCCCATGATGCCGCCGGCGCGGTGCACATCTTCCATGTGGTACAGGGGCGAGTTCGGGGCCACCTTGCACAGCTGCGGTACCTTGCGGGACAGCCGGTCGATATCGGCCAGGGTGAAGTCCACCTGGCCTTCCTGGGCTGCTGCCAGCAGGTGCAGGATGGTGTTGGTGGAGCCGCCCATGGCAATGTCCATGGTCATGGCATTCTGGAACGCTTCCATGGAGGCAATGCTGCGGGGCAGCACGCTGGCATCGTTCTGCTCGTAGTAGCGCTTGGCGTTTTCCACAATCTGGCGGCCGGCGTTCAGGAACAGCTGCTCGCGGTCGGAGTGGGTTGCCAGCAGCGAGCCATTGCCCGGAAGGGCCAGGCCGATGGCTTCGGTCAGGCAGTTCATGGAGTTGGCGGTGAACATGCCGGAGCAGGAGCCACAGGTGGGGCACGCGCTGCGTTCGTATTCTTCCACCATCTCGTCGGTGGCGGTCGGATCAGCCGCGATCACCATGGCATCTACCAGGTCCAGCTTGTTCTCGGACAGCTTGGTTTTACCGGCTTCCATGGGGCCGCCGGAAACGAAGATCGTCGGAATGTTCAGGCGCAGGGCGGCCATCAGCATGCCCGGGGTGATCTTGTCGCAGTTGGAAATGCACACCAGGGCATCGGCACAGTGGGCGTTGGCCATGTACTCTACGGAGTCGGCAATGATCTCCCGGGAGGGCAGGGAGTACAGCATGCCGTCGTGGCCCATGGCGATACCGTCGTCCACGGCGATGGTGTTGAATTCCTTCGCCACACCACCGGCGGCTTCGATTTCGCGACAGACCAGCTGGCCCAGGTCTTTCAGGTGCACGTGGCCGGGCACAAACTGGGTGAACGAGTTGGCAACGGCGATAATCGGTTTGCCGAAATCGTCATTTTTCATACCGGTGGCGCGCCAGAGCGCACGGGCTCCAGCCATGTTGCGGCCGGCGGTTGAGGTGTGGGAACGATACTGGGGCATGGTGTGCTGCTCTCTCCCTTAATTTTGAACGGACTAAGCGAAACCGAGAGGATAACAGATTCCGTGCCCCTCGCATGGCTGTTTTCCGGATCGGTGTTTACAATAAACCTTCAGCCCGCAGGCTGAATTCCATAAAACCAACCAAGAGCCATTCCCACAGTGACTGACTCACTTTCCAGCGTGCCGCTGTTTCCGCTCAATTCCATTATCCTGCCCAAGGGGCGTATTCCCCTGCAGCTGTTCGAGCCCCGCTACATAGATATGCTGACCCGCTGCCTGAAAGAGCAGCAGGGCTTTGTGGTGGTGCTTTTGCAGGATGGCGACGAGGTTGGCCGCAAGGCCCTGTTCCACGATCAGGGCACCTACGTGCGGATTATCGACTTCCAGCAGCTGGAGAACGGCTTGCTGGGTATCACCGTTGAAGGCGACACCAAGGTGCGGGTAGTCCGCAACTGGCAGCAGGAAGACGGTTTGCACATGGGGGACGCCGAGCCGCTGGAGCCGGAGCAGCAGGTTGATATCCCTGGCCGGCACTATGAATTGCCGGCGGTTCTGCAGGCCCTGTTCCGGCATCCGGTGGTGAAGGATCTGGGCATGGATGTCGATTTTGAGGATGCCCGTGAGGTGGGCTGGCGGCTTACCGAGCTGTTGCCCCTGGACAAGTCCGAGAAGCAGCAGCTGGCGGAGTGCCAGGATCCGGTCGAACGCCTGGACCGGTTGCAAGCCCTGCTGGATATCCTTGAACAAGGCTCCTGAAACCGGTCAGGGCGTCACAGGCTGCGGCGAGTAGGCCAGAACGGCACCGTCCCAATGGCCGGCAATGTAAACGGCGGTGAATGCCAGCCACAGGCCCAGCGCTGCCCAGGTGAACGGATCCGGGCTCAGCGGCACGCGATCATATCGGCTGTAGCTGGCGCGGATAACCCCGGTAATGGCCAGGCCCAGGAACAACCCTCCCAGAACATCGGTAAACCAGTGTACCCCCAGATACAGCCGGCTCAGGGCTACCGGCAGCAATGGCAGTGACAGCAGCACGTAGCTTTGCCAGCGCTGCCGTTGCCGGCTTTCCGCCGCAATGAAGCTGGCGCACAGGGTTACCAGCACCGTGGCCCCGGCAGTGTGGCCGCTGGGAAAGGCTCCTGAAGGTGGCGGGAGCATCACCGTATCGGGCCGTGGTATTCCGAAGCCGGCTTTCAGTAACCAGATGCTCCCGCTGGCCAGGATGGCGGCGGCTGCAACGTGGATAGCGGCGGCATAGTAGCCGCGAAATACCAGCACCAGAAACCCGAGCACGGCGGCGGCAATCAGTACCGGTGGGTCTCCGGCCAGGGTAAAGGCAACCATCGGCAAATCCAGCAGCGGCTGGCGCAGCAGGGCAAACCAGGCCAGCACCTGTTGGTTCAGTTCATACAGTTTGCTGCTGACCGTCACCACCTGAGCCAGGATCAGGAACAGCGCCAGGGCTGTAACGGACATCATCAGGGACGGCAGCGGGAATTCGCCACGGCGGGCCGGCCGCTCGCTGGTGTACAGCCGCCAGAACCGGTGGGTTGCATCGTAGCGGGCCATGGTGGTTTCCAGCCACCGGTACGGGCGGCTGCCTTCTCCCAGGCCCAGTCGCATTTGCAGCAGGATCAGGTAAACCACCAGCAGTACCCCAAAGCTGACTCCGAGCACCAGGTAGAAGTGAGGTGGCGGCTTGATTTCGCTGGCCAGTGCCGTGCCTACGGTGAACCCGGGCAGGATATACACCAGTGCCCACCCCACGGCTGACAGCAGGTTAAAGGTAATGAAGGTGCGCCAGGGCATGTGCAGTGCGCCTGCCACCATGGGAATGATAGGGCGTATCGGGCCCACGAATCGCCCGATGATGACGCTCTTGCCGCCATGGGCCCGGAAGAAGGTTTCTCCCTTGGCAATCAGGCCGGGGTAACGGCTCAAAGGCCACACGGCGTCGAGTCGTCCTTTGAGTAGCCGGCCGATGGAGAAGCTCAGGACATCGCCGGCAACGGCGCCCAGGCCGGCCCAGATCAGGGCTTCGGACAGGGGAATGCCGGTTTTTCCGGCCAGGGCGGCAAAGGCAAACAACATAGCCACGCCAGGCACGATGATGCCGGCGATAGCCAGGGATTCAATCAGCGCCGTGGCAAACAGGGCGAACACCAGCCAGCCCGGGTTTCCAGCTACCCAGGTGGTCAGCTCAGTGAACCAGCTCCCGGTCATGCCCTGACCGGCTCTCCCGGGGTGAACCATGCGGAATCAGCCCCGTGTTTCCTGGCTTCCAGCATGGCATTGGTTGCCCGCTGGCGAAGCAGCTCGGTGCTGGTATCGCCATTGCCCCGTGTAGTACAGCCAAGGCTTACGGACACCTTGCCGGTTTCCGGCCAGTCCCGTTCGGCGATGGTGCGGCGGATGCGTTCGGCAATTACCCGCAGGCCTTCTTCCGGGGTGAATGGCAGGATCAGGAAAAACTCGGAATCCTGCAGGCTGTACAGGGAGTCTCCCGCCCGGATGGTTTCGAACAGTTGCCGGGTAATCTGGCTCAGCAGGCGGTTCAGGCCGCGCTTGCCGTGCAGGTCGCGGATCTGGTCGTGGTGGTCCAGGCTCAGGCTGATGACCGACAGCGGGTGGCCGGTGGCAATGGCCCGGCTGATTTCCTTTTGCAGGGTTTCATCCAGGAAACGGGCATTGTGGGCGCCGGTGATCGGGTCGGTAATGGCCAGGTCCTGGGCGGACTGGGTCATGTGGTCGTAGTGCCATACATACAGTGCGGTGACGGCGGCCAGGAGCAGCAGGCCGGCACTGGTGATGACGGCATCGGTAACAGGGTTGCCGAGCCAGGTCACGGCAATCACCGGCAGCAGCAACAGGGCGCACAGCGCCAGCCCCTGCCGAAGGGGCAGGATCAGTAGGTTAAGCACCAGCAGGGGCATGGCCCAGTGGCTGATGCCGGGCGCGTTCATGGTCAGAACGGCCGCCACCAGGCCACTGTTCAGGCCGGCCAGGATGATCAGGTGGCCCGGTGCCGAAAGCTGGTGGCGACGGCAGAAGTAGGTATACACCAGCCCGGCCAGCAGCAGGGCGGTCATTGCCAGGGCCAGGTAAAACAGTTGGTAGAAGCCGTAGCGCAGGTTCTGCAACGCCAGGACGGAAATAACCAGGGCTGTCAGGCTGTAGGCGGCGCTGTGGCTCCAGGTACGCAGGCGGGTTTCGGTCATTGAGCGTTGGCCTCCGGATCCTGTTTGCCCGGAAGGTCGGACGGCAGCGGGTTGCTGAAGGTCTGGGTGCGATTGCCACCCTGTTGCTGGGCCCGGCGCAGGGCGTTGGCCACGCTTTGCTGTAGGCTGTCGGCATCATCGCCAATGTTCAGGCCGGCGACGCCGGTGCTGACGGTGAGTTTCAGGCCGTGAGACTCCATCAATTTATCAAGTCCCTGGCGGATGAGGTCTGCCTTCTTTGCGGTTTCGGCGGTATTTGCGCCCGGCAGAATCGCCAGGAATTGCAGGTCGGCCACCCGGTAATAGGTATCGAAGTCCCGTAACTGGGAATGCAGGTAACGGCCGATTCTGGGCAGGATAGCGCGGATGTCTTCGTCCGGGTCGCTGTCACTCAGATGGGTGTCGAGGCCGATCATCATCACCGACAGGTTGGTGCCCTCCCGTTCGCTGCGCTGGATTTCCTTGTGCAGGTCCGCCGACAGGTACTCCCGACTGGCGGCCTGGGTGAGCTCGTCGGTGCGGCGCAGTGGCGCCAGCTGGCGGGACTTGTATTCCCGCAGGAACACCAGGATGCCGGCCAACAGCGTGGTCAGTACAAACGCGCTGACCATCTGGTGGCGGTCTGGCAGGTTGACCAGCCATTGGGCGCTGGACAGCACAAGGACCAGCAGAACCAGGGTCACCGGTGCCGCGAGGTAAACCGGCAGCAGGGCGAAGGTGGCCAGCGGCAGGGCATAGAGCCAGTGGCTTAGCGACCACGGCCCCAGCCACAGGGCGGCAACAAGCGCCAGGGCCAGGGCGCCGAGGAAAAAATACCTCAGTTGTGGCCATGGCAGTTTGCCCTGTTGATTGTTCAGGGGGCTGCCTGCCAGGCACAACCCGGCAGCAGCCGCTGCAGAAGCCGCCGCAAGGGGTTCGCCAAGCAGCACACTCAGAGCGCTGGTGAGTGCCAGGGCGGCACAACCGGCTTTGGTGAGGGTGCTGGGCAGGAATTTTTCGGCCGACTGGGGCATGGAACCTCTGTCCTTCGCTGGCACATCCATTGAATATTGAAAGCAGTGCAGCGGTATAATAGTCGTTTGGGGTGCGGACTTGAAACGGGAAAGGTAAAGTAACCGCCCGGTTTTGGAATCAGCTAGCAGAATAAAAGGTAAATCGATGGATGTTGCAGCCTATATGGCGGAGCTTGGCCAACAGGCCAGGGTCGCCTCAAGAGAAGTCGCCCGTTCGGCAACCGCCGTGCGCAACCAGGCCCTGCTGGCAACAGCGGAAGCACTGGATGCGGCGCGCCAGGCACTGGCAGAGGCTAACCGCAAGGACCTGGAAAACGGCCGGGCCAATGGCCTGGACGAGGCCATGCTGGACCGCCTTGAGCTGACGCCGGCCCGTATCGACACCATGATTGAAGGCCTGCGCCAGGTAGCAACCCTGCCGGACCCGGTGGGCGAAATCACCGATATGACCTATCGCCCCTCCGGTATCCAGGTGGGCAAGATGCGCGTTCCGCTGGGCGTTATCGGCATCATCTACGAATCCCGGCCGAATGTGACGGTCGAGGCGGCCAGCCTTTGCCTGAAATCCGGTAATGCCACCATTCTGCGCGGTGGCTCCGAGGCCATCCATTCCAACCAGGCGATTGCCGAATGCCTGGCCACCGGCCTTGCGGCCGCCGGGCTGCCGGAAACCGCAGTGCAGGTGGTGAAAACCACCGACCGCGCCGCGGTGGGCGAGCTGATCACCATGCCCCAGTACGTGGATGTGATTGTGCCCCGGGGTGGTAAAGGCCTGATCGAACGCATCAGCCGCGATGCCCGGGTGCCGGTGATCAAGCACCTGGACGGTGTTTGCCACGTGTACATCGACAGCCATGCCGACCCTGAAAAGGCCTTGAAGGTCGCGGTTAACGCCAAGACCCACCGTTACGGCACCTGCAACACCATGGAAACCCTGTTGGTGGACCAGGAAGTGGCAGACGATATGCTGCCCCTGCTGGCGGCCGAATTTGCCGCCAAGGGTGTGGAGTTGCGGGGCTGTGAACGTACCTGCGCGATTGTTGAAGGCATCAGTGCCGCCACCGAGGACGACTGGCACGAAGAGTACCTGGCGCCGATTCTTGCGGTGCGTGTGGTCGACGGCCTGGATGGCGCCATCGAGCACATCAACCGGTACAGCTCCCAGCATACCGACAGCATCATCACCGAGAACTACACCCGGGCCCGCCGGTTCCTGACCGAGGTGGATTCCAGTTCGGTGATGGTCAACGCCTCCACCCGCTTTGCGGACGGTTTCGAATATGGCCTGGGGGCTGAAATCGGCATTTCCACCGACAAGATCCACGCCCGTGGCCCGGTTGGCCTGGAAGGCCTGACTTCCCAGAAATATGTGGTATTCGGCGACGGCCACATCCGGGCCTGATGCCATGCATGTAATCTACGGTGGCACCTTTGACCCCATCCATCACGGACACCTCCGGCTGGCGCTGGAGGTATCCGACGCCCTGGCGGTGGATCGGGTTCACCTGGTGCCCTGTCATATTCCTCCCCATCGGGGCGACACGGGAGCGACCTCTGCCCAGCGGCTCGAGCTGATCCGCCTGGCCATCGCCGGCGAAGAACGCCTGCGGGTGGATGACCGTGAACTTCAGCGGGCCGGTGCCTCCTACACCGCAGACACTTTGCGCCAGCTCCGGCAGGAACTGGGTGCGGAGACGCCCCTGGTGATGGTCGTGGGTACTGATTCCTTTGCCGGTTTTGACCGCTGGCAGGACTGGCAGCAGATTCCTGAACTGGCGCACATTGTGGTGGTCCGCCGGCCCGGGGCTGAGCTGCCTGAAAACAGTGGTGCGGCACACTTGCTTGCAGGCCGGCGCGCTGCCGGTGCGGCCAGTTTGCGGGAGAGCCCCGCTGGCCGGGTACTGGAGCTGGATCCGCCGCTGCTGGACATCTCGGCAACCGGCATTCGGGAGCGCATTGCAGCCGGCCGTTCGCCCAGATACCTGATGCCCGATGCCGTGTGGCAGAGAGTGCAGGCACTGGGCCTTTATGGTTCCGGCAGCGCCAACGGTTTTTAGGAGTTATCCACAGCTGGCTTTGATGCTACAATCGCGGCTGAATATCACTTATCGGGTGGCCACTCCGGCCAGAGCCCGGAAAACAGGGTAATTATGCAGGCAGAACAACTGAAAGATCTGGTCGTAAACGCTCTTGAAGAGGTCAAGGCACAGGATATCAGCGTGATTGATGTCCGTGATCGCACCAGCGTGACCGACTTTATGGTTCTCGCATCGGGTACTTCCAACCGTCACATCAAATCCCTTGCCGATTCCGTGGTTGTCGAAGCCAAGGAACAGGGTGTGCGCGCCAACAATGTTGAAGGCGGCGCCGGTAGTGACTGGATTCTGGTAGATCTGGGCGATGTGGTGGTTCACGTGATGATGCCTGCTACCCGCGAATTCTACGATCTGGAGCGCTTCTGGCGTGATGCTCCGGACCTTGGTGCAGCGGGCAGCGAGTAACCATGCGCCTGCGTCTGATCTGTGTCGGGCAGAAAATGCCCGACTGGGTCAGTGCGGGGTACAACGACTACGCCCGCCGGATGCCTCCGGAGTTGCCCCTCGAACTGACTGAAATCCCCATGGCCCATCGCGGCAAGAATCCGGATATTCCCCGGTTGATGCAGCGTGAAAGCGACGCCATCCTGTCGGCAGTGGGTCAGCGTGACCGCGTGATTGCGCTGGAAGTAGGTGGCCGGCCCTGGTCCACCGAGAAACTGGCAAGCCAGCTGGAAAACTGGCAGCAGGATGGCCAGGATGTCTGCTTTCTGGTGGGCGGCCCCGATGGCCTGGCCGATGCCTGCCGCAACCGTGCCGACCAGCAATGGTCGCTTTCCCCCCTTACCCTGCCGCACCCGCTGGTGCGCATCGTCCTGGCCGAACAGCTGTACCGGGCCTGGTCCATCACCCGTAACCATCCTTACCACCGGGCATAGGGCTGCCAATGGCCTGGGGCGAATTCAAGGACACCGTAGCAGAGCGCCGACTGTTCCAGCGCCGGGCACTGGTTATGCTGGTGCTGGTTATGCTTGCCCTGGGTGGTTTGCTGGCGCGGATGTACCAGTTACAGATCGTCGAGCATGAAATCTATACCACGCTGTCTGACAAAAACCGGGTGCAGGTGCAGTCGGTCCCGCCTCCCAGAGGGCTGGTTTACGACCGCAATAACCTGCTGCTGGCGGAAAACCGGCCGGTGTTCAGCCTCACCCTGGTGCCCGAGCGGATTGGCAGCATGGATGAAACCCTGGCCCGGCTGACGGAAATCCTGAGTATTTCCGATGAAGACATTGAACGCTTCCAGCGCCGGCTGAATGAACCGCGCCGCCCGTTCCAGGAAATTCCCCTGAGTTACGACCTGAACGAAGAGGAAATCGCCCGGATGGCGGTACACCGGCACCGGTTCCCCGGTGTCGAGGTCAAGGCCGAACTCGTTCGCTATTACCCGCACAGTGAGTTGACCGCCCATGCCCTGGGCTATGTCGGCCGTATTAACCGGAATGAACTGCAGCGCATTGATCCGGTGAATTACGCCGGCACCAACTACATCGGCAAATCCGGTGTGGAGCGATTCTACGAAAAAGTGTTGCACGGCAAGGTGGGGTACCAGCACGTAGAAACCAATGCCCGGGGGCGGATACTCCGGGTGCTGGAACGGGAAAACCCGGTACCCGGGGAAGACCTGCAGCTGCACCTGGATTTGCGCCTGCAACGCAAGGCCCACGAATTGCTGGAAGGCCGGCGTGGCGCCATCATTGCGATCGAGCCCGCCACCGGCGGCATCCTGGCCCTGGCCAGCGTGCCCGGCTTCGATGCCAACAAGTTTGTGACCGGTATCAGTGTCAAAGACTACCGGGATTTGAGTGAAAGCATCGACAAGCCCCTGTTCAACCGGGCCCTGCGTGGCCAGTATCCTCCCGGCTCCACCATCAAGCCTATGATGGCCGTGGCCGCCCTGGACAGTGGCGTAACCACCCGCGAGCGAACCATCTGGGACCCGGGTTATTTCCAGCTCAAGGAAAGCGGTCGACGCTACCGGGACTGGAAGCGAACCGGGCATGGCTGGGTAGACCTGATGGATTCCGTGGCGGAGTCCTGCGATGTTTATTTTTATCAGATCGGCGTCGAAATGGGTGTCGACGTGATGTACGACTATCTGTCCCGCTTCGGGTTTGGTGAAGACGCCACCCTCGACGTCGCCGGTGCCCTCAGTGGTCTGCTGCCGTCCCGGGACTGGAAGCGGGCGGTCCGCAGTGAACCCTGGTATCCGGGGGATTCCGTCAATATGAGTATCGGCCAGGGCTTTTTCCTGGCTACACCCCTGCAACTGGCGACCGCCACGGCCCTGATTGCCAACCGGGGTGAGTGGGTAGAACCGCGCCTGCTGAAAGATATCCGTGGTGACCGCCCGGTGGAAGAGTTCCTGCCGGCATCCACCCATAAGCCCCTGGATCTCAAGAATCCTGACGATTGGGAATACGTGGTGGATACCATGGAAGAAGTTATGCACGGAACCCGCGGCACGGCTCGTGGTGCCGCAGCGGGTGCCAGTTACCGTATGGCCGGTAAAACCGGTACTGCCCAGGTGTTCAGCCTGGGTGAAGACGAAGAATACGATGCCGAGGAGATCCGCGAGCGCCTGCGGGATCATGCGCTGTTTGTCGGCTTTGCCCCCACAGACGATCCGAAAATCGCCGTTGCCATCATTGTCGAGAATGGCGGTGGTGGCAGCAGTGTCGCGGCACCGGTCGCCCGCGGGCTGTTTGATGCGTGGCTGGAGGAATTCCCTGCGGCAGAGGCGGCCCAGGTGGTGGGCCAGGCTGAAACCGGAGGTGAGGGCTGATGGCACTCGGAAAGCTGTTGAACAGCCAGGAATCGGGCGCTCTGGGCCGGCCCAGAAGCATCTGGTCAACGTTACACCTGGATCCAATCCTGCTGGCGTTATTGTTGCTGCTGGTGGGTGGTGGCCTGTTTGTATTGTACAGCGGTGCAGACCGGAACTTTGCCGTGGTTAAGGGCCAGATGATCCGGTTGGGCGTGGCCTTTGTGGTGATGTTTGTGTTTGCCCAGCTGGACCCTGCCATATTCCGGCGCTGGGCACCCTGGCTGTACCTGGCAGGCCTGGCCGGGTTGGTGGCGGTATTGCTGGTGGGTGTTGGCGCCAAGGGTGCCCAGCGCTGGCTGGCGCTACCCGGGCTGCCCCGTTTCCAGCCTTCGGAGCTGATGAAACTGGTGGTACCGATGATGGCGGCCTGGTATTTGTCCCGCTATTACCTGCCACCCACGTTTTCGCGGATTGTGGTTGGCCTGGTGATTGTTCTGTTGCCCATGTTCCTGATCATCCAGCAGCCTGACCTGGGTACTTCGCTGCTGGTGGGCATGGCGGGCATCTTCGTGGTGTTCTTTGCCGGCATCAGCTGGAAGCTCATCACCGCCTTTTTCGGCATGGTGGCGGTTTCCGCGCCGCTGATGTGGTTCTACGTGATGCGGGACTATCAGAAGCAACGGGTGCTGACCCTGCTTGATCCGCAAAGTGATCCTCTGGGCGCGGGCTGGAACATTATCCAGTCGAAAACCGCCATTGGCTCCGGTGGTATGGATGGCAAGGGCTGGCTCCAGGGCACCCAGTCGCACCTGGAATTCCTGCCGGAAAGCCACACTGACTTTATTGTGGCGGTGCTTGCCGAGGAATTCGGCTTTGTCGGCATGATGCTGCTGATGGCGGTGTATTTCCTGATTATCCTGCGCTGTCTCTACATTTCCGTAACCGCCCAGGATTCCTTCAGCCGTTTGCTGGCGGGTGCCCTGACCATGACCTTCTTCATCTACATCTTTGTGAACGTGGGAATGGTCAGCGGGCTGCTGCCAGTGGTTGGTGTTCCGCTGCCCCTGATCAGTTACGGGGGCACGTCCGGGGTCACCCTGATGGCAGCCTTCGGGGTGCTGATGTCGATTCACACCCACCGCCGGATGATCTCGGCGTAGCCGGGCTGGCAATAATGGCCGGCCGGTAATGGTGAATCGCGCCTGGAACCCGTTACAATGTTGCCGGTCAGTAATGACTGACCAACCGAGACAATACAGGGGTAGGCGCTGATATGCTGCAGGTTCCGAAACATTGGCTGCCGGGGTTGATCACACTGGTTCTGGTGTCTGGCTGTGCCAGCACGCCGGCTCCGGAAACCGATCATTCCTCGCGCTATACCATAAAGCAGGATCGTGGCCCCTCCGGTGACTACGACATCAGCGGCTTGACCGACGCGGTGCCCCGGTACGAGGAGCCTCGCCGGGCCGGTAACAAATCCCCGTACACCGTGTGGGGCAAGAGTTACCGGGTGATCGACAGCAATGACGGCTATGTGGCCCGGGGTACAGCCAGCTGGTATGGTGAGAAATTCCACGGCCACAAAACGTCCAATGGCGAGACCTTCGACATGTACGCCATGTCGGCCGCCCACAAGTCTCTGCGCATACCGGGATATGCCCGGGTGACCAACCTGGACAATGGCCGGTCGGTGATTGTCCGGGTGAATGATCGTGGCCCGTTTCACGGCGACCGCCTGATTGATCTGTCCTATGCGGCAGCCAAGAAGCTGGATTATCACGCTCGCGGCACAGCCCGGGTGGAGGTGGCCGCTATCACGGTTCGTCCGGATGGCGCCATGTTCCTGGCGGGCGAGCCGTTTGAGCCCACTGGCAAGGTCCAGGCACCGGTGCAGGTAGCCTCAGAACCTGCCTCTGCGCCGGCAGCATCGGGACAGGCGTTGTTTGTGCAGCTGGGTGCCTTCAGCAGCCGGGACCCGGCCGAAGCCCTGCTGGCCAGGGCCCGGGAAGCAACGGAGACTCCGGCACGATTGCGTGAAGTGAGCACCGGCTCGGGACGTTTCCACCGTGTACAGGTGGGCCCGTTCCCGAATGAAGACGAAGCCCGCTATGCCCGGAACCTGCTGGAATCCCGGGGTTTCGGCCAGCCCATAGTCCTGACGGATTCGCACTGAGTTGCCGCCGGCACACATAAGACCAACATCTGACGACGAATGACACAACCCATGGCTTTCAAAATGTTTACCCGAATTTTTCTACTGGCATTTGCTCTGTTTGTAACCGCAGGGACGGCTTCGGCCCAGTCCCAGTCGGTCCTGATTCCTTCTCCTCCGGCCATTGCCGGCAGCTCCTGGGTTCTGATGGACCCCCTGAGCGGCCGTGTGATCATGGAGAACAACAGCAACGAGCGTTTGCCCCCGGCCAGCCTGACCAAGATGATGACGGCTTACATTGTTGAGCGTGAGCTGGACGAAGGCCGGATTTCCATGTCTGACATGGTGCCCATCAGTGTGAAAGCCTGGCGTACCGAGGGTTCCAGGACCTTCGTACAGGAAGGCACCACGGTATCCGTGGAAAACCTGCTGAAAGGCGTGATCATCCAGTCCGGTAATGATGCCTCCGTGGCCCTGGCCGAATTTATTGCCGGCAGTGAGGGTGCGTTCGTGGACATCATGAACCAGCAGGCGCAATTGCTGGGTATGACGAACACCAACTTCCAGAATGCCACCGGCTTGCCGGCCCCGGACCATTTCTCGACCGCCTACGACCTGGCTCTGCTGGCCCGGGCAATTATCCAGGACTATCCGGAAAACTATCCGCTGTATGCGGAGAAGCACTTCACCTACAACAATATCCGTCAGCCAAACCGCAACGCCCTGTTGTGGCGGGATGACAGCGTGGATGGCCTGAAGACCGGCCACACCGAAGAAGCCGGTTACTGCCTGGTGGCATCTGCCAAGCGTAACGATACCCGCCTGATTGCCTCGGTAATGGGCACCTCGAGTTCCGAAGCCCGGGCCCAGGAAGTTCAGAAAATGCTGAACTACGGTTTCCGTTACTACGAAACCGAGCGTTTGTTCCGTGCCGGCCAGGAGCTGGTGCAGGCAAAGGTCTGGGGCGGCCAGGCTGACCAGATTTCCGTGGGTATGCCGGAAGATGTTTACGTAACCATTCCCCGCGGCTCCAGAAACCAGCTGGAATCTACCGTAGACCTTGATTCTGTGATCAAGGCACCCATCAATGTGGGAGACGAGCTGGGTCGCGTTCGGGTTATCCTGGATGGTGAAACCCTGGTGGACGAACCGGTACTGGCGCTGACCGAAGTACCGGAAGGCGGGCTGTTCAAGCGGCTTTGGGATGCCATCAAGCTCTTTTTTGTTCAACTGTTTGAGTGAGCCACAGGCACAGAGCGTGCCCTGGCCGGGAGAAAGACGGCGTGAGTGAGCCGAAAGCACCGAAAATTGAATTTCCCTGCGATTACGTGATCAAGGTGATCGGTAATGCCGCCCCGGATTTCACGGAATTCGTGGTGGAAGTGGTGGAGCAGCACGCGCCGGGCATCTGCGAGGCAGATATCTCGGTAAACGACAGCAGCAAGGGCCGGTTTTCGTCTGTGCAGCTGAAAATCGTTGCCACCGGCGAAGAGCAACTCAAGGCACTGTTTGAGGACCTCAAAGCCAGTGGCCGGGTTCACATGGTGCTGTAAATGCCAGACCTGATTGTCCGCTCGCTGGGCCAGCAGCCCTACATGGAAGCCTGGGAGGCGATGAAGAACTTCACCGCCAACCGGGACGACTCCACGGTCGACGAACTCTGGTGCCTGGAACATCCCCGGGTGTTTACCCAGGGGCAGGCGGGCAAGGCCGAGCATATCCTGTTACCGGGTGATATCCCGGTTATCCAGGTAGACCGCGGCGGCCAGGTGACGTACCACGGCCCGGGCCAGCTGGTGATCTACCTGTTGATTGACCTGTCCCGGCGCAAACTGGGTGTCCGGGCCCTGGTGGATGTGATCGAGCAGGCTATTGTGCGCACACTGGCCCAGTCCGGTGTGGAAGCGGCACCCCGTGCCGACGCACCCGGTGTCTATGTGAACGGGGCCAAGATTGCATCGCTGGGCCTGCGGGTGCGCCGGGGCTGTTCCTTCCACGGCCTGGCCCTGAACGTGAATATGGACATGGAGCCGTTCTCCCGCATCAATCCCTGTGGCTATGCCGGCATGAATATGTGCCAGGTGAAAGACTTCGAGCAGGGGGCCTCGGTATACGAGCTTGAACGCCGCCTGGTGAAAGAGCTGGTAGCCGGGCTGGGCAACCAGCAGGTGGAGCATCGCCAGGGCTGGTAAGCCGGTTCAGCGTGCAGCCGTGGCCTCGATGCACACCTGGTCCCGGCCGCCGGACTTGGCGGCATACAGGGCTTCATCGGCCCGCTGCAACAGCCGGTCAATCGATTCCGATCCCCGAATGCTGGCAACGCCGGTACTGATGGTAACCCCCATGGTTTTGCCGCTTTCGGTCTGAACAGACTGCCTGGCTACTGCGGCCCGCATCCGTTCAGCGCTGGCACTGGCTTCGGCCAGAGCCGTTTCCGGTAACAGCACCAGGAATTCCTCCCCGCCCCAACGGGCAATGGTATCCATCTTGCGACAGCCGGATGCCAGCGTGCGCGCCACCAGGATAATCAGTTCGTCGCCCACCTGGTGGCCATGCTGGTCGTTCACGGTCTTGAACAGGTCAATGTCCATCAGTAATACCGAGAAAGGCCTCCCGTTGCGCAGGTAGCGCTGGTATTCGCCTTCGAGCTGGGTCAGGCCTTCGCGGCGGTTGGCCAGCCCGGTCAGGGCATCGTGCTTGGCCGCATATTCGAACTCCGCCGCCAGTTTCAGCAGCCCCAGCTTGCTGCGGCGCCGGCTCTGGTCGAGGATATAGCAAGTGATCATTTCGAACGCGAGCACGATCACCAGGGAAATCCGGAAACTGCTGCTGTAAGTGGCGCCAAACAGCCATTCGCCGGCGGGGCTGAACAGAAACAGTACGGCCAGCCAGCCGCCAGCACAGGCAAACACGCCCACCCGGGCTTCACTGATGTAAAAGATGATGGGCGGGTAGGCAAACAGCCAGATAATGGCAGAGCCATCTTCCACCGCGTGCACGGCAAGGTACGTGAACAGCACGGTGATCAGCGAAATGAAGCCCCGACGCTGCAGGGTTTTGTGGCGAAAGCCCAGAAACACCAGCAGGTTGAGTGACAGCAGGCCGGAGAATACCAGCAGAACGCTGGCGTTCAGGTTGTCGCCATGCTGGCTCGAGCGCCAGGCGAAGAAGGCCAGTATGGGAACCGCGGCCGCGCTCAGCCAGTTGATCAGGGCCGGTACAGGAATTTCGCCTTTAACCCGAAACTGAGACAGCTCGGAATCGGCAGCGGATTGGGGTGTCTGCGTCATGGCATTATTGTTGTATAAGATTTCAGGGCGGCCAGTTGTGGCCGGTCTGTATATAGTAGAGACACTTAAGCGCTGTGACTGTATCGAATCGTAACCTTCAGCGGGTACTGATTATTACTGGTTAAAGTTTGTGCACATTGGCCCCGGAAACGGAAATCCGGCGACGAATCGGTTAGCTTGTATCGGGGCAGGATCCGTATAATGCATGGAAGTATCGGAAAAGCAGCAAATTCCCAGACAAAGACAGGTCGTTCATGACAGAAAGGCGCTCCGGAAAATCCGTCTCACGCATCAAGACCGGTAGTTTTGAGCGTCGGCTGTCGCTGACCAAGGCCGGTCTCTTTGCCGGAACCCGCATGGCCTCCCACATGGCTACCAACTGGTTCAGCAGCAAAGACACCCGTGAGCAAAGGCACAAGGCCATGCTGTCCAGCCAGGCCCGGTTCCTGGTGGATGAGCTTGGCCGCCTGAAGGGCAGTGTGGTCAAGATCGGCCAGGTGATGGCGCTGTACGGCGAGCACTTTCTGCCGGAAGAAGTGACTGAAGCCCTGCATACCCTGGAAGACCAGACCACGTCCCTGGAGTGGCCTGCCATTGAACGGGTGCTGAAGGCGGAAATCGGTGCGGACCGGCTGGCAGAGCTGGAGGTAGACCCGGAACCCATAGGCGCTGCCTCGCTGGGGCAGGTGCACCGTGCCGTGCGCCGTAGCGATGGCCTGGAACTGGTGCTGAAGGTTCAGTACCCCGGCGTGGCCGATGCAGTAGACAGCGACCTCAACGCCGTGGCCCAGTTATTGAAAGTGGCCAGGCTGGTGAGCTTCGGCCCCGAATTCAATGACTGGCTCGAAGAAGTCCGGCAGATGATGCACCGGGAGGTGGACTACCGGCTGGAAGCCCGCACCACGGAAAAATTCCGCCAGATGCTGGCGGACGATCCCCGGTTTATCGTGCCTCGGGTTCTGCCGGAATATTCCACCGATCACATCATCGCCTCAACCTATGAACACGGCCATTCCGTAGGCTCCCAGGAAGTGCGGGAGCTGTCCCTGGAGCGCCGGAGCGCCCTGGGCAAGGCGGCCCTTGAGCTGTTTTTCCGGGAGCTGTTTGTCTGGGGCGAAATCCAGACCGATCCCAACTTCGGCAATTACCGCATTCGTATTGCCGGTGAAGCCGGGGAGGAGCCGGATTATGATCGCATTGTGCTGCTCGATTTCGGTGCGGTACAAAGCTATTCCCGGGAGTTTCTGGATCCGGTCATCCAGATGATCCGCGCGTCTTATGAAGACGACCTGGAGCAGGTGATCGAGGGCGGCGTGAAGCTGCGCTTTATGAGCTACGACTGGCCCCGGGAAGTGCTGGAAAAGTTCGGACAGGTTTGCATGTCGGTGCTGGAGCCCCTGGCCCGGGACCAGGGCCAGTGGCCGGACTATGCGGTGAACAGCCACGGCCAGTACCGCTGGAAACAGAGCGACCTGCCCTCCCGGGTGGCCCGGCAGGCAGCCCGCTCGGCCATCAGCCGTTACTTCCGGGTACCGCCCAAGGAGTTCGTGTTCCTGAACCGGAAGCTGATTGGCGTGTACACCTTTGTGGCAGTGATGCATTCCGAGTTTAATGGTGAGCCACTGTTGCGCCGTTACCTTTACGGTGAGGATCCGACCAACCCGGACGCTTCGAGTACCACCCAGATCACAAAGGCGTAGCGCAAGCCCTTGCCGATGGCTACCAGCACCACAAAGTTGAGCCAGGGCACCCGCATAATGCCGCCCACCAGTGTGAGCGCGTCACCCCCGATCGGCAGCCAACCGAGGAGCAAAGACCACTGCCCGTAGCGGTTGAACCGGTTGCGGGCCTTGTGCAGTTGCAGTTCGCTGACCGGAAACCAGCGTTTGTGTTTGAACCTGTCTACCTGCCGGCCAATGATGCCATTCACCACCGAGCCCAGGGTATTGCCGGCGGTGGCCCAGAACCAGATCCAGAACAGGGCGTAATCCTGGTTCACCAGGGTACCCACCAGGATCTCGGAGTAGGCTGGCAGCAGGGTAGCGGCCGCGAAGGCGGTCAGGAAAAGAGTCAGGTAGGCCATGGCGTCTCCATGGCTGAATCGTAAAGTACTATGGCTGTAATGGTAAGTGCCAATTTCCAATCCCCGGACGAGCTGTCATTATTTGCCCAACTTTCAGGTTTTGGTTTTCCTTTATTTCCCGAGGAGGTTTTATGGAGCAGGTTACCATCTACGGTCGCATGAGCTGCCCGTTCTGCGTAGCGGCAAAGAACTTGTGCGAGTCCCGGAACATGCCCTACGTGTGGGTCGACATGATCGAGAAAGGGCTGAGCAAGCAGGATGTTGCCGACAGGATTGGCCGCCCGGTGTATACCGTGCCGCAGATTCTGGTGGGTGACGAATACGTTGGCGGCTAAGACGATTTCTCCGCCTACGTGCGCAGGCAGCCCGCCTGACCCCATTTTCTGTCTTCCAGAAACACAAAGGCCCGGCTGTAAAAAGCCGGGCCTTTGTGTTTCTGGCGATAGCTGTTATAGGGTGAACTCTGTTTTCAGCTTTTTCTCGGCCAGTTGGTTTTTCAGCTTGGCCACCTTGGGCAGGCCATTCTCGAACGGCGGGAAGCTCTCGCCCTCGATCAGCGGCTGCAGGTAGTCACGGCACTCCTCGGTAATGCCGAAGCCGTCATCCGTAATGTAGTGGATGGGCATTTTCTTTTCCTGGTTAGCCACTTCGCTCAGGTTGGCCTGGCCAATGCTCCAGCGGTAAGGCTTGGCCTGGTCCCGCACGATGGTGGGCATCAGTGCCTGTTTGCCGTTCAGGGCCATTTCCACGGCAGCCTTGCCCACGGAGTAGGCCTGTTCTACGTCGGTAGCGGAGGCAATGTGCCGCGCTGCGCGCTGCAGGTAATCGGCAACGGCCCAGTGGTACTTGTGGCCCAGGGCCTGTTTCACCATATTGGCCAGGGCCGGTGCAACACCGCCCAGCTGGGTGTGGCCGAAGGCATCCTTGGCGCCAGCGTCGGCTACAAACCGGCCGTCTTCGTACTGGGCACCTTCCGAGGCAACCACCACGCAGTAGCCGTAATCTTTCACGCACTGGTCTACGCGCTCCAGGAACTTCTCCCGGTTGAACGGGATTTCCGGGAACAGGATGATGTGGGGCGGCTCGCCTTCACCCTGGCCGGCCAGTCCGCCGGAAGCGGCAATCCAGCCCGCGTGCCGGCCCATCACTTCCAGGATAAACACCTTGGTGGAGGTTTCGCACATAGACTTGATGTCCAGGCTGGCTTCCAGGGTAGAGGTGGCAATGTACTTGGCGACCGAGCCAAAACCGGGGCAGCAGTCGGTGAACGGCAGGTCGTTGTCGACGGTTTTGGGCACGCCGATGCAGGTAATCGGATAACCCATCTTGTCGGCCAGCTGGGACACCTTGTAGGCGGTATCCTGGGAATCGCCGCCACCGTTGTAGAAGAAGTAGCCGATGTCGTGGGCGCGGAAGACTTCGATCAGGCGTTCGTACTCGCGCTGGTTTTCCGACAGGTTCTTCAGCTTGTAGCGGCAGGAACCGAAAGCGCCGCCCGGGGTATGAATCAGCGCCTGGATGGCGTCATCTGACTCCAGGCTGGTATCAATCAGCTCTTCTTTCAGGGCGCCGATGATGCCGTTACGGCCGGCAAACACCTTGCCGATCTTGTCCGGGTGCTGGCGGGCGGTCTGAATAACGCCACAGGCACTGGCGTTAATAACGGCGGTTACCCCGCCAGACTGGGCATAAAACGCATTCTTGATAGCCATCTCGGGCTAAAGCCTCCTGCTGGTTCAATGATGGCGCAAATCATACGCGAATCAGGTGGAAGTTTCATGAGCATATACCGTGCCCTTGACCCCGCAGAAAGTATGGTAGAGGCTTGGCAGGTTTCAAACCGGAGGCCTTACCTTAATGCACATACACATACTGGGAATCTGCGGCACTTTCATGGGCAGCCTGGCGGTCATCGCCCGGGAACTGGGGCACACTGTGACCGGCTCCGACCAGGGGGTATACCCGCCCATGAGTACCCAGCTGGAGGCCCAGGGTATCTCGTTAATGGAAGGCTACCGGGTGGAGAACCTGGAGCCGAAGCCGGACCTGGTGCTGATTGGTAATGCCATGTCCCGGGGCAACCCGGAGGTAGAAGCCGTGCTGAACCGGCGCATCGATTACATGTCCGGCCCCGAGTGGCTGGCCCGGGAAGTTCTGCGCCATCGCTGGGTGATGGCGGTGGCCGGCACCCACGGCAAAACCACCACCACCGCCATGCTGCTGTGGATCCTGGACCAGGCCGGGTTTGATGCCGGCTACCTGGTGGGCGGCGTGCCCCAGGATTTCCCGGTGTCCGCGCGCCTGGGTAGCAGCGACTTCTTTGTCATCGAGGCCGATGAATACGACAGCGCGTTCTTCGACAAGCGCTCCAAGTTTATCCATTACCGCCCGAACACCCTGATCCTGAACAACCTCGAATACGACCACGCCGATATTTTCGAGAACGTGGAAGCCATCGAACGCCAGTTCCACCACCTGGTGCGCACTGTCCCGTCCCAGGGTCTGATCATTCGCCCGGCCCTGGACCAGCACCTCGATAATGCGTTGGAAATGGGCTGCTGGAGCCCGGTGCAGGATACCGCCATCGGCAGCGAGATCAGCCGTACCGCAGACTGGCGCGCGGAGCTGCTGGCAGAGGACGGCAGCCGCTTTATGGTCATCCACCACGAGCAGCCGGTGGCTACCCTGAAGTGGAAACTGACGGGTATGCACAACGTGCGTAATGCGCTGTCAGCCATTGCCGCTGCCCGCCATGTGGGTGTAACGCCGGACCATGCCGTGGCCGCCCTGTGCCGGTTCTCCGGTGTTAAGCGACGGATGGAGCTGGTGGGCGAGGTTGGTGGTGTGCGGGTGTATGACGACTTTGCCCATCACCCGACTGCCATTGCCCTGACGCTGGAGGGCTTGCGCAGCCAGGTGGGGGACGAGCCGATTATGGCCATTATCGAGCCCCGTTCCAACACCATGAAACAGGGCGTACACCAGCAGACCCTGATTCCCAGTGCCGCGGCAGCAGACCGCGTTCTCTGGGGTAACCTGAGCGAGATGAGCTGGCTGCCGGAACTGGTGAACGTCTGGCGTGCCGAGCACGGCGAGCTGGACCACCATGGCGTGGAAGAGTCGGTCGATGCCCTGATTTCCCGGGCCGTGGACCAGCTGCCGGAAACCTGCCACATTGTGATCATGAGTAACGGTGGCTTCGGTGGTATTCACCGCAAGCTGGTGGCGGAACTGGAGAAACGTCGTGGCTGAGAATTCCCCGGTAATTAACCTGGCATTTACCGGCGCGTCCGGGGCCCAATACGGACTGCGCCTGCTGCAGTGCCTGGTAGCCAACGGTTGCCGGGTGAACGTGATGATCAGCAAGGCGGCCCAGGTGGTGATGGCCACTGAAACCGATTTCCGCCTGCCCGGCTCCACACCCGCCATGGCGGAGGCTTTGTCGGCCTATGCCGGTGCCGAAGATGGCCAGGTGCAGGTGTTCGGCCGGGAAGAATGGTTCTCGCCCCCGGCCTCCGGCTCCGGCGAGAAAGCTCCACTGGTGGTTTGTCCCTGCAGCACCGGCACCCTGTCGGCCCTGGCGACCGGTGCCAGCAACAACCTGATCGAGCGGGCCGGGGATGTTGCCCTGAAAGAGCGCCGCAAACTGATCCTGGTGTTGCGGGAAACTCCCTATTCCGAAGTGCACCTGGAGAACATGCTCAAGCTCACCCGCATGGGGGCGGTGATCATGCCGGCCAGCCCGGGCTTCTATCACAACCCTCAATCCCTGGATGACCTGGTGGACTTCATGGTGGCCCGGATTCTTGACCACCTGGACCTGCCGCAAACCCTGGTCCCGCGCTGGGGTGCAAAGAAAACAGATTGACCCTTCCCGGGACGTTGGTTTTGGCCAAAGCGATTGATGGTTTTCACCATTGAGCCAAAACCCGCCCCGCCACAGACTTGCTGAACACAACGATAAACCAACCCGTTCACCGAGGTTCAGCATGATTCCACGTACTCTGTTCGACGCCGATCTTGAAGGCTTTCGCGATTCCGTTCGCAAGTTCCTGGAACAGGAAGCCGCGCCTTATCACGAGCAATGGGAAAAGGATGGCCAGGTCAGCCGCGAGCTCTGGCGAAAGGCGGGCGAGCTGGGCTTCCTGTGCCCGATGCTGCCGGAGGAGTACGGCGGCGTGGGGGCCGATTTCCGCTACTCGGCGGTGATTATGGAAGAGATCTCCCGGGCCGGTCTGTCCGGCATTGGCTGGGGACTGCACTCCGATATTGTGGCGCCGTACATCCTGAACTACGGCTCGGAAGAGCAGAAGCAGAAGTACCTGCCGAAAATGGCCTCCGGTGAAATGATTACCGCCATCGCCATGACCGAGCCGGGCGCCGGTTCTGACCTGCAGGGCGTAAAGACCACCGCCATTCGCCAGGGCGACCACTACAATCTCAATGGCTCCAAAACGTTTATTACCAACGGTCAGCTGGCAGACCTGGTGATCGTTGTGGCCAAGACCGATCCCAAGGAAGGCGCCAAGGGCACCAGCCTGTTGCTGGTGGAAACCGCCTGGGAAGGCTTCGAGAAAGGCCAGAACCTGAACAAGGTGGGCATGAAGGCCCAGGACACCTCCGAGCTGTTCTTCCAGGATGTAAAAGTGCCGGCCGATAATCTGTTGGGCAGCATGGAAGGGCAGGGCTTCTTCCAGCTGATGCAGGAGTTGCCGGCGGAGCGCCTGCAAGTGGCTCTGACTGCCGTAGCCGCTGCCGAAGCAGCCTGGCAGTGGACCCTGGACTACGTGAAAGAGCGCAAAGCCTTCGGTAAACCGGTTATCGCGTTCCAGAACACCCGTTTCAAGCTGGCGGAGCTGAAAGCCGAAATCACGGCCGCCCGGGTGTTTACCGACCGCTGCCTTGAGCTGCACCTGGACAAGAAGCTGGATATCCCCACTGCAGCCATGCTCAAGCAACACACCACAGACCTGCAGTGCAAGGTGATGGATGAATGTGTGCAGCTGCACGGCGGCTACGGCTATATGTGGGAATACCCCATTGCCAGGGCCTGGGCCGATTCGCGGGTGCAGCGCATCTATGCCGGCACCAACGAAATCATGAAAGAAATCGTGGCTCGTTCATTCTGAGGGTTTTGACCCGACTGGCCCCGACACCGTGCGGGGCCAGTGCTTTACCAAACTTTACAATTTGCCAAGCCTGTCAAGGTCTCCCGGCAGGACATCCCCTAAAGTAGCGGCACAACCTCTAACAAGGATAACCGGTTGCCGCGATGAAACGCCTGACTGCTCTCTCCGTTCCCCTGCTTACCCTTGCCATCGCCGGTTGTGGCGAAGAATCCGACCAGCTGCCCGTGGATGGCCGCGAATTCGATGGCGTGAATTACAGCGAACCGGCGCCTTATCAGGGGCGGGTGATTGACGGCTATCTGAGGAATGCCCGGGTGTGGCTGGATGTGAACGGTGATGGAAAGTACACCGCCGAGTCGTTCACCGTAGAGCTGGATAATGGCAATTCTGCGGTTATCGAAGGCGGCGAACCCATGGCCATGAGCGGTCAGGATGGTGCGTTCAGCCTGGACCTTGCCGCTTTGCAGTTGTCACCCCAGGAAGGCCGACCGCTTGATCCACGGGACTACCCGCTGTTCGCAGCCGCTATTCCCGGAACCACGGTTGAGCAGACCGAAGTGGGGGATCAGGCCATAGCCGTGGGCTATGTTTTGTCGGCTAATCCCGGTGTCCGCAATGTAACGCCGCTGACCACCCTGGCCCGTTACCAGACGGCATTGGAATTGATGCCCGGGGGCGATCTGGGTGAGAGCCTGGCTGGCATCAACGTGACTGCGGATTACATCCGTGGGCAGGATGACCGGGCCCATGCCTATGCCCGGGCACTGGTGAAGTTTATGACGCAGCAGGTGGCAAGCAGCATGCCCGAAAGGGCGGGCGCAGAGCTTAGCCTTAGCCCGGAAGAGGCCCGGCTTCTGGGCACTTCCCTGTTGCGGCACGCTCCGGCCGTAATTACGGCCGTAGATCAGGCGGCTGGCGATGACTACTCCAGCGTGGCGATCGATACTCTGGAACTGCCGGATGTCACCGTCAGTATCACCGATCCGCTGGTGCTAACGGGTCAGCAGATCTTTGCCCGCGCGGAAAGTGGTGAGCTGCCGGTGGCACCGGATAACCTGGTTGCCTCATCCGGGCTTGAGTTTGAGTACGGTGAAGACGGGCGGCTGGCTAAAATTGCGGCGAATGGCTGCCTGGCGCTGTCGATGCGGGAACTGGCCCGGCTGATTGTTGCTGGTGGTTATATGGGCGGGCTTTCTACCCAGTGGCTGCCTTCGGTATCCCTCGCGCCAGCGGGTTGGGATGCGTTCAATCCTGAAAATGATCCCGACCAGGTAGTGGATGAAACTCTGACCTTTGACTGGGGTACCCAGACAATCGAATTCCAGACGTCGACACTTTGCCATGCAGCCAGGGGCATCGAACCGGCGTCCACCGAGCTCGGAGCCGGAGCGGAGGTTAGCTATAGCTGGAGTGAGCAGGACGGTGCAATTTCGGAGCTTGTTGCGACAGTCGGTGGCGTTGGTGCGATCGCGGGGGTTGTCTACCGGCTAGCTCCGGGTTCAGGGGAGTTGGTGGCCGATTACACTATTACCAAAGATGGCCAGCCACTCGAGTCTGTTGAACGGCAGGGCGAACCCGGCACCTGTGAGCCGGTTGACGAAGAAACCGCACAGGAAAACTTTGTAGTTACCGAAACCCTTAGCTATCTATTTACCGGCTATGAGCCACAGCCGACAACCTTTACCGACCTGGCGTTCGAATACGATACCCGGACGTTTTCGGCCGACGGTGTTGAGGTAGAGGTCAATCGCCTCCTGCGCTACGCCTTCCTGGATCCGGCGCTGGCCGGTTCGGGCAATGTCGCGGCAGACGCCGGGTTCCAGTGGTTACTGCACTACGACGCCACGCCGGATGTAAATGCTCCGAACCTGATTCGGGAGGCTTATCTGTCTGATTATTCTGTGCGGAGTTGCGGAACCGGGAGGCCCGCGCCAGCCAGGGCCTACGCGAAGGTTGAGTACAGTTACATGAAGTTATCCGAGTATTTACTGGAAGCAATCCAATAAGAGTCAGGTGGATGCCGGGTGACGCTGTGCGCCCGGCAGTCCAGGCAGGATGATTGGAGGCGAAGGTACAAGGTAAACAAACGCAGAAAGACCGACAGCAGGCCGTTTGGCTTGGTCAGTGGCGTATCGCGCTTTTAAGGCTTTCTAAGGAATCTTGCCATTTCCTGAGGGAGGAAATGGTGCCGAGGAGAGGACTTGAACCTCCACGGGGTTGCCCCCACTAGCACCTGAAGCTAGCGTGTCTACCAATTTCACCACCTCGGCAGGTGATTTGCAGATTCGCTGTTAGTCTATTGAAAACTTAGCGTTTCTGCCAGCCCGGTGAGGTGTTCCCCTCAACCGATGGCGCGTACTTTAATGATTCCGTTCGGGGCTGTCAAACATTTTTTCAAAAAAAGTTTTCGCCGTATTTGTGCCTATTAATTGTCCCCTGGTTAGGCAGGTTCGACATACCAACGTTATACTGCAGGAATAATGAATTCCGCCGCAGTATCGCGGCCAGATAGCAAGGATCCGAATGGTTTCCAGGAAGAAAGAACACAAAGACCCTCACGCCAGTCGCGAGGCTCAGAAATACGAAAACCCCATCCAGAGCCGGGAGTTTATTCTCCAGCACCTGAAAGAGCGGGGGGCACCGGCCACCCATGAGACTCTGTGCCAGGAGCTTGGGCAAACTTCCGAGGAAAGTATAGAAGCCCTTCGCCGCCGGCTGATTGCCATGTGCCGCGACGGGCAGCTGATTTGTAACCGCCGGGATGCGTTCCTGCCTATAGAAGAAGCAGACCTGGTAACCGGCCGGGTAGTCGGGCATCGGGACGGCTTCGGTTTCCTGATTCCTGATGATGGCGGTTCCGACCTGTTTCTCACCGCGCGCCAGATGCGCCAGGTGTTCCACGGTGACCGTGTAGCTGCGCGGGTTGACCAGGTGGATGACCGTGGTCGCCGGGAAGGCAAGATTGTTGAAGTGCTCGAGCACCGTACCCAGCAGATCGTTGGCCGCTTCTTCAAGGAAAGCGGTATTACCTTCGTGGTGCCCGAGAATGCCCGCATCAACCAGGAAATCCTGGTTCCGGACGAGCACGCAGGCAAGGCGGTGCATGGCCAGTATGTAGTCGTACAGATTCTGCGTCAGCCGACAATCCGTACCCAGCCGACAGGGCAGGTTGTCGAAATCCTGGGTGAGCACATGGCGCCCGGGATGGAAATTGATGTGGCCATCCGTTCCTACGAGATTCCCCACAGCTGGCCGTCCGCAGTGGGTGAGCAGGCAGCAGCGATTCCTGCCGAAGTGGCAGAGAAGGATAAGGCCAACCGGGTTGATATCCGCAATATGCGGCTGGTGACCATCGACGACGAAAGCGCCCGGGACTTCGATGACGCCATCTATTGCGAGCCGCGCCCCCGTGGCGGCTACCGCCTGGTAGTGGCGATTGCTGACGTATCCCACTATGTGCGTCCGGGCTCCCCGCTCGACGAAGAAGCCATTCAGCGTGGCAACTCGGTGTACTTCCCGGATCATGTCGTGCCCATGCTGCCGGAGAAGCTCTCCAATGGCCTGTGCTCCCTGAATCCGGGCGTGGATCGCCTGTGTATGGTGGCGGACATGACCATCAGTGCCGCTGGTAATATCAGTGGTTACACCTTCTACCAGGCGGTGATGCGCAGCCATGCCCGGCTGACCTACAACAAGGTCAGTGCCATGCTGGAGCATCCGGATACCGAGCAGGGCTACAAGCTCAGCAGCCATTACGCTGATTTGTTGCCGCACCTGCATAACCTGTATGAACTGTACAAGCTGCTGCGCCGTGCCCGCACCGAGCGGGGCGCCATCGATTTCGAAACCACCGAAACCAAGATTGTGTTCGATCCCGAGCGCAAGATTGAGGAAATCGTTCCGGTGCACAGGAACGATGCCCACAAGATTGTGGAAGAGTGCATGCTGTGCGCCAACGTGGCGACGGCGCGGTTCCTGAAAAAACACAAGATGCCGGCGCTTTACCGGGTACACGATGGCCCGTCGGAAGAGCGTCTGGGCAACCTGCGCCTGTTCCTGGGCGAGCTGGGTTTGCAGCTGGGTGGTGGTGACAAGCCCACCTCCGGTGATTACCAGCAGTTGCTGGAGCAGGTGGCGGATCGCCCGGATGCCAACGTCATCCAGATGGTGATGCTGCGTTCCCTGAGCCAGGCGGTCTATAGCCCGGAAGAAGCGGGCCACTTCGGCCTGGGCTTCCCCAGCTATACCCACTTTACGTCGCCGATTCGCCGCTACCCGGATTTGATTGTGCATCGGGCTATCAAGTCCCGCATCCATAATCCGGAAGTGACCAAGGATGTGGTCTCACCCAAGGTGGCGGATCCGCAGCTGGCAGAGTACCCCTACGACCTCGCCAAAATGGAACAGCTCGGTGAGCATTGTTCCATGACCGAGCGCCGGGCTGATGATGCCACCCGGGATGTGATGGCGTGGCTGAAGTGCGAATTCCTGCGTGACCACGTGGGCGAGGAGTACAACGGTGTGATTGCCGCCGTGGTGCCTTTCGGTTTCTTTGTGGAACTGTCTGATATCTACATCGAAGGCCTGGTGCACGTTTCCACCCTCAGTGGTGACTACTTCCACCACGATGCCGCCAAGCATCGCCTGATCGGCGAGCGCACGGCAGTCAGCTTCCGCCTGGGTGATGAGGTGCGTGTGAAGGTGGTGCGGGTCGACCTGGAAGATCGCAAGATTGACCTGGAGCTGGTCAGCACCCCGAAGAAGCGCACGGCAGACCGCGATGCCCTGGATATGTCCAAGCGTGAGTCCCGTGGTCGGGGCGATCGTGCAGGCAAGGGTGGTAAAGGCGGTAAGCGTACCGGCAAGCCGGCCAGTGCCAAGGAAAAGCTGGCGGCTGAAGCGGCCAGGGACGCAGCGCGCAAAGGTGGCAAGGGCAAATCTCCGGCGGCAGGCAAGAAGCGCAAGCCCCGAAAGTAACCAGTTACACAGGAATTGATCGTTAGTGTCTCAGGAATATGTATTTGGCTGGCACGCCGTGGATGCGGTGCTGAAGCGGGAGCCGGAGCGGCTTCAGCAGGTCTGGATCCAGACCGGGCGGCAGGATAAGCGGGTAAAGTCGGTGACCGATGCCCTGGATGGCCTGGGTGTGCGTTGGAAGGTGGTGCACCGCCGGGAGCTGGATGAACGCGTGTCCGGCGTCCATCAGGGTATTGTGGCGGCCGTGGCGGAAAGCCGTGAATGGACGGAAGACGACCTGCTGGCCCAACTGTCCAATAGCGACAAGCCGCCATTTTTGCTGGTCCTTGATGGCGTAACCGACCCGCACAATCTCGGTGCCTGCATGCGCACCGCAGATGCGGTCGGAGTGCAGGCCGTTATTGTGCCCAAGGACAAGTCCGCGTCGCTCACACCGGTGGCCCGTAAAGTGGCCTGTGGTGCGGCAGAAACCGTCCCCTTTGTACGGGTCACCAACCTGGCCCGCTTTCTGCGGGAGCTGAAGGATCTGGGGGTGTGGCTGATCGGCACCGCCGGTGAGGCCGATGCCGGCCTTTACCAGGCTGATTTCAAGGGGCCGGTAGCGCTGGTTATGGGGGCCGAAGGCAAGGGCATGCGCCGGCTGACCCGGGAACACTGCGACCAGCTCATCAACATCCCCATGCAGGGCCATGTCGACAGCCTGAACGTGTCGGTGGCCACCGGCGTTTGTCTGTACGAGGCCTTGCGCCAGCGACTCGGTTAATCCTTGCACTGCAGGCCCCTTGGGCCTAGAATACGTGACCCCTTTTTTAAGGGGCGGTTTTGTATTGCCTGTATTCCGGGCTGCAAAACGCCGCTTTTGATCTGGCCTTACCCGTAAGTGCCTAGTTGATAAAGCAAAAAAGAAGCCGGCAGCCTTGCTGTCACCTCCTTGCTTTCATGCTGGGTCGCGGTCCGGAAGGATCGCCGAAAGAAGAAAGCTGTTTAACCCGTAGGGAGAACTCATGCGTCACTACGAAATCGTTTTCATGGTACATCCGGATCAGAGCGAGCAGGTGCCCGCGATGATCGAGCGTTATACCAGCGTCATCACTGAAGATGGCGGTAAGGTACATCGCCTGGAAGATTGGGGCCGTCGTCACCTGGCATACCCGATCAACAAGATTCACAAGGCTCACTACGTACTGATGAACGCCGAATGTTCACAGGCCGCTATGGACGAGCTGACTCATAACTTCCGGTTCAACGATGCCATCATCCGTGACCTGATTCTGCGTCGCGACGAGGCTGTTACCGACATGTCTCCGATGAAAGCCGCTGAGTCCCGCGAGGACCGTCGTTCCGGCGGAGACGATCGTCCGCGTCGTTCAGCTGATTCTGACGACCGTCAGAGCAGCGCATCCCAGGACGAAGAAGAGTAATTAACCGGAGTTAGGAGTTACGTTATGGCTCGTTTTTTCAGACGTCGTAAGTTCTGTCGTTTCACGGCAGAAGGTGTTAAAGAGATCGATTACAAAGATCTGGACACCCTGAAAGGCTACATCACTGAAACCGGCAAAATCGTGCCCAGCCGCATCACCGGCACCAAAGCACGTTATCAGCGTCAGCTGGCTACCGCTATCAAGCGTGCCCGCTACCTGGCACTGCTGCCGTATACGGACAGCCACGATCACTAAGCACAGATAGACAGGACCCGGGACCATGCGTGCACTGGCACAGTATGTAATGCGCGGTCCCATGCAGGCCGGCGGGGTTGCGGCAGTTGCGACTGCATTACCCTTGCTGTTCTGGATTGGCGCAGCAGTTATCGGCCTGGTCATTTTGCGACTGGGCATCCGGCAGGGGCTGAACATCGGTCTCTGGGCAGTACTACCCGCACTGGGTTGGGCCACCTTCGGGCAGGATCCGACCGCGCTGGTGGTGCTGTTGCAGGTGATGCTGATGGCGTCGATTCTCAGAACATCGCTGTCCTGGGAGAGAGCGCTGCTGTCGGGCGCCTTTCTGATGATACTGACAGGGCTGATGATGCCCTTGATGTATCCGGCACTGCTGGACGAACTGGTCCAGGCCGGTGTCGGGTTTTACGAGCAATACAACGCCGAGGTGGCGCGGTCACTGGGCAGCGAACTTGAGCTGATCATCCGCAACACCATGAACGCCAGTATGGCGGGCACCTATTTCGCCACGGCCATTGGTATGACAATGCTGGCGAGGGCATGGCAGGCGGGGCTGTATAACCCCGGAGGTTTCCGCAAGGAATTCCATGCCCTGAGGTTGTCGCCGGCCATTGCGGTTGTGTGCGCTGTCACCATGGTGATAGGCCCGCTGCTGGGGCTCAATTCCATGCTGCTGGCATGGGCTGCGGGAACACCGCTGTTCATCGCTTCGCTGGCACTGGTGCACGGGTTTGTTGGTCGTAAACAGTGGGGCGGGCAGGCATTGGTAGCATTCTACGTGCTACTGGTTCTGCTGGGTCCGAGTCTGATGATGCTTTTGTTGGTTCTGGCTTTTGTGGATAGCTGGCTGGATATCCGGGGGCGAATAAAACCCGCCGGGCCGGCTGAATAAAGCACGAAGAGGTTAACGAGATGGAAGTTATTCTGCTCGAGAAAGTAGCAAACCTTGGCTCCCTGGGTGACAAGGTAAAGGTTAAGGCCGGTTACGGTCGTAATTTCCTGCTGCCGTATGGCAAGGCTGTTCCTGCCACGGCTGCAAACGTACAGGCGTTCGAAGAGCGTCGTGCCGAGCTGGAAAAAGCTGCCGCTGAGAAGCTGGCTGCTGCCCAGGCCCGTGCCGAGGCCCTGGAAGGTGCGTCCTTCACCATCAGCTCCAAGGCTGGTGAAGAAGGCAAGCTGTTCGGTTCTATCGGTGTTCGTGACATCGCAGAAGCTGTTTCTGCCGGTGGCACTGAAGTCGAGAAGAGCGAAGTTCGTCTGCCGGAAGGTCCGCTCCGGACTGTCGGCGAGTTCGACATCGAACTGCAGCTGCACACTGATGTTGAAGTTACTATCAAGCTGGCGGTTGTTGCCGAGTAATCGGTAGCCGCTACAGGTAGCTTCAAAGGAGCTGAAACCCCGGGTTTCAGTTTCCCCAGACGGGCCCGAACCGGAGACGGTTTCGGGCCCGTTGCTTTCTGGTATTCTTGTACTCCCGTATTCCCATTTCAATGTTGTCGGTATTTATGGCCAATCCCACTCTGAAACCTGCGTCGATGGATCCCGAAACCAGCCGGATCAAGGTTCCCCCTCATTCGGTAGAGGCAGAACAGGCTGTTCTCGGTGGTTTGATGCTGGATAACCGCCGTTTTGACGAAATCTCCGAAGTTATTTCTGCCTCCGACTTTTACCGGCAGGATCATCGGCTGATCTTCGGTGCGGTGGAACGGCTGGCCAGCGAAAGCGAGCCGCTGGATGTGGTTACCCTGGCCGAGTTCCTGGAGCGGGCCGGCGACATTGAAGATGCCGGCGGCTTGTCGTACCTGGCCGAGTTGGCCGAGAAAACCCCGGGCGCGGCGAATATTCGCGCCTACGCTGATATTGTCCGCGAGCGTTCGATCCTGAGAAAACTGGTGGAAGTTTCCGGCCAGATTTCCGACTCGGCCTTTAACCCGCAGGGTCGCAAAAGCAGCGAGATTCTGGACGAAGCCGAGCGCAGCGTGTTCCAGATTGCAGAATCCCGCAGCAAGGAGGGCTCTGGTCCCAAGGCCATCAACCCGATCCTGGCCACCACGCTGAGCCGTATTGAAGAGTTGTTCGAATCCGGCGAGCAGACCACCGGCCTGACCACCGGTTTCCGGGACCTGGACGACCAGACCTCCGGTATGCAGCCGGCAGACCTGATTATCGTGGCGGGGCGGCCCTCGATGGGTAAGACCACCTTCGCCATGAACATTGTTGAAAACGCACTGATCAGCACCGGTACTCCCATCCTGGTGTTCAGTATGGAAATGCCCGCCGATGCACTGGCCATGCGTATGCTGTCTTCACTGGGCCGGATCGACCAGACCAAGGTACGAAGCGGCAAGCTGGAAGAAGACGACTGGCCGCGGCTGACCTCGGCGGTCAGCCTGCTGAAAGACAAGCCCCTGTACATAGATGACACCCCGGGCCTGAGCCCTACGGAAATGCGTTCCCGTGCGCGCCGTATTGCCCGGGAAAACGGCGGCAAGATCGGCCTGATCATGGTCGACTACCTGCAGCTGATGCGGGTGCCCGGTAACACCGAGGGCCGTACCGCCGAGATCTCGGAAATATCCCGTTCCCTGAAAGGCATTGCCAAGGAACTGAGCTGCCCGGTGGTTGCCCTGTCGCAGCTGAACCGGAGCCTGGAGCAGCGGCCCAACAAGCGACCGGTGAACTCGGACTTGCGGGAATCCGGTGCGATCGAGCAAGACGCCGACGTCATCATGTTTGTATACCGGGACGAGGTGTACAACGAAGACACCCAGGATAAAGGCATTGCCGAGATCATCATCGGTAAGCAGCGGAACGGCCCCATCGGCACCATTCGCCTGGCGTTTATCGGCAAGTACACCAAGTTTGAGGACCTCGCCCACGGGGATTACGGTGACTACGGTGGTGATTACTGATGCCACGCCCCACCGTTGCCCGTATTGACCTTGAGGCGGTCAGGTTCAACTATCGCCTGGCTCAGCAGAAAGCCGGCAATGCCCGGGCCATGGCTGTGGTCAAGGCCGACGGTTATGGCCATGGCATCCAGGCGGTGGCCGGTGCCCTGGACGGGCTGGCCGGGAAATACGCCGTAGCATGCCTTGAAGAAGCGGAAGCCATCCGTCAGGCGGGCCTGCCGCAACCGGTGGTGTTGTTGCAGGGCGTGCACGAAGCGAGAGACCTGGCCCGTTGTGCCGCCATGGACTTCGAGCCGGTGTTGCACTGCCGGCAGCAGCTGGGCTGGCTGTCTGAAGCCTCGGTGCCGAGCTTCTGGCTGAAGGTAAATACCGGTATGAACCGGCTGGGTTTCCGGCCCCGGGAGTTACCGGAGGTGGTGGCCGGCCTGGAGTCCATGGGCGGCCGAGCCCGGTTACAGGGCTTTGTCACCCACTTTGCCTGTGCGGATGACCTGGCCAGTGATTTCACCGGGCAGCAAACCCGCAGCTTTGAAGCGGCTGTCGCGCCCTGGCCGGATCTGATGCGCAGTGTCGGTAACTCGGCGGCCCATTTCCGGCCCAACCAACCCCTCTACGAATGGAGCCGGCCTGGCATCATGCTGTACGGCGCCTCGCCAATGATTGGTAAAACCGGACTGGATCTCGGGCTGAAACCGGCCATGACCCTGGAGGCACCGTTGATCACCACCCGCACCGTGCGTGCCGGTGAAGCCATTGGCTATGGGTGCACCTTTACCGCAGACCGGGACACCCGCATGGGCATGGTGGCGATCGGTTACGGCGACGGCTACCCGCGCCATGCGGGCACGGGAACGCCGGCGGCCATCAATGGCCAGCGCATACGGCTGCTGGGCCGCGTATCCATGGATATGCTGGCGGTGGACCTGGGCAATGCGCCTCAGGCCCGTGAAGGGGACAGGGTGGAGCTTTGGGGCCCGACCGTCAGCGTGGATGAGGTGGCGGAATGTGCCGGCACCATCGGTTATGAGCTACTGACCGGGGTGTCTGCTAGGGTGCCTCGGGTTCATGAATGATCTCCTCGATGAAATCGAGAATCGCCGCCAGGCTACGGTCATCCAGTTTTTTCAGAACCTTGTGAATCACCATCTTGCTGCCTTTGAGCATGCTGCTGATGCCCATCCTGGCCATGCCCATCATCATGCTGCCGGCTTTCAGGCGGCGCAGCGGTTCGATGAAGAAGAAATCCAGCCCGGCTTCGGTCAGCTCGTTGATCAGGTCGTACAGCTGTTCAATAGCCTGCTTGTCGGCCTTGCCGCGGCTTTTCAGCTCGCTTACTGTGTACAGCGCGCGGGTACGGAGTTCATCGGGAATCGGGGCAACAATATGGCTCTGTTGTTTCAGCATAGGGCTTCCTGTTGTTGTATGCTCGCAAGTGAGACTTCAATTAACACCGGCGTTTCAGGTTGCAGGCATAGTGCAGCAACCCTCCGCTCCGGCCATTGGCCTGAGTGGTTTCCGACAGGCGTCATATCAGTGATATTCCGGAGGCGTTGATTCCGCGTGCATGTACTTGTTGTTCACGACTACGGCCCACTGGGGAAAGTGCTCCTGGAGCGCTTGCGCAAAACCCATCTGCGGGTGAGCCCTTTGCTGGTCAGCGACCCGGCCAATGCCGACCTGAAAGCCCTGGAAAGCTGGATTCCGGAAGATGCAGACCTGATTGTGAATGCGCTCTGGCTGGCTGACCCGGAGAAGGCCGAAGCCAACCGGGAAGCGGCCCATGAGGTGGCCTTTTCGCTGCCCCTGTGCCTGGCCGAGCACGCCCGGGACCGAGGCATGGCGCTGCTGCAGTTGTCTTCCTGCTACGTGTTTGACGGTCGCAAACAGGGTGCTTACATAGCGTCTAACCCGGGCCAGCCAATCAACGAGCTGGGCCGCTGGCAGTGGGAGTGTGAACAGGCGCTGCGTACACTGCTGCCCCGGCACATCCTGCTGCGTACCGGTTGGAGCCTGGGCCGCTTTATCCGCAAGCTGTACGAAAGCACGGGGCGCGCAGACACCTTGTCGCTGCCCGGCCGCTGCCAGGGCCAGCCAGTGGCAGTCCAGGACCTTGCCCGGGTGATAAGTGCGATTGTGCTGCAGCTGGATTGCGGTGCCGAAGTCTGGGGCACCTATCAGTATGCCGGTTCCGAAGAGATCAACCTGTACGAGCTGGGGCTGGCGATTGCCGGTATGCCCGGTATTCCGGAAGACATTCGCGTGGTGGACGAACTGCCACAGTGGGGACACCTGGAGCCGGTAAACACCACCATGGTGTGCAGCAAGATCAAGAACACGTTCGGTATCAAGCAGCTGCCCTGGCGCACATGGCTAAACGAAGAGGTTGCCATGATCAAGGGTACGGGTAGTATCGACGAAAAAGCTGAAGAGAAGACCGAGCCGACGGACCTGTAATCCGCCGGCCAGTGATATTCAGAAAGAAGTCAGGGTGGTTACTGACAGCCCTGGCGGGCGAAGTCACGGGTAACCAGCTGCAGGGCTTCTACATCCAGCAGTTCTACTTCACGGCCACGGGCACGGATAATGCCCTGGTTCTGGAAGCGGGTGAACACCCGGCTAACGGTTTCTACTGCCAGGCCCAGGAAGTTGGCAATGTCGTTCCGTGCCATGGGCAGGCTGAAGTTGGTCGGCGACATGCGACGGCGACGGAAGCGGCTGGACAGTGACAGCAGCAGGGCGGCAATGCGCTCTTCTGCGGTGTTCTTGCTCAGCAACATGGCCAACTGGTGGCTGTTCTGGATTTCCTGGCTCAGCAAGTGGTACATATGATGCTGAAGCTCGGGCAGTTTGCCGGTGAGCTCTTCCAGCTTTTCGATCGGGAACTCGCACACACTGGTGCGTTCCAGGGCCTTGGCCGTGCAGGCGTAGGTGTCGCTGCTCATGCTGTCGAGCCCGACCAGCTCGCCAGGCATAAAGAAGCCGGTCACCTGCTCGTCACCGCCTTCGGTAATGATAGAGGTCTTCACCGACCCGCTCTTCACCGCAAAGCAGGACCGCATCGGGGTGCTCTGGTCAAAGATGTGCTCGCCCCGGTTGTAGATTTTGCCCTGCTGGACAATATCTTCGAGCCGCTCGAGATCGTTCTCTTCAACGGCAAGGGGAAGGCAGAGGTTGCTCAGGCTACACTGCTGGCATGAGGCTTTGAGCGGAGATACTTGGTGGAGATGAATTGCCTGGGCCATAGTTGATAAACCATCCGGGTTGATCCAAATCAAGCATAGCAGAATGGTAGCCTGATATGTAAGTGTTGAACAGCGAACGATCTATTCAGCGTTTCTTTCGTTTCCGCTGTTCGGCTTTGATGGCTTTTTCCTTCGCTTCCTGCTCTTCCTTGATACGGGCTTCTGCCAGTTCCTGTTCAACCATGTCAGGTGTTTCCAGAGAAATCTGCCCCAGTGTGCCGGCCCGGAATTCGTTCAGCAACACCTCGGAAACCTTGTGCAGGTCCGGTACGCCGCCGCGGCCCAGGAAGCGCCGCTTTTCCGCAATCGCGTCCATCAGCGCCAACCCGTCCTGTGGCTTCTGGTCGAGGCCGTAGCGGGCCATGACCAGCTCCGGGTAGGCCTGCACCAGGTAGTCGGCTTCGAACATCGCAACATCTTCAAAATCCAGTACCGCGCTGCGGATGGCGCCGGTGACTGCCAGCCGGTAGCCGCACTGCTCCGGTGACAGCTTGGGCCAGAGGAACCCCGGGGTGTCGTACAACAGCACGTTATCCGGCAGCTTGATGGCTTGCTGGGCCCGGGTAACCGCGGGCTCGTTACCGGTCTTGGCGGCAGGGCGACCGGCCAGTGTGTTGATCAGCGTAGACTTGCCCACGTTGGGGATGCCCAGAATCATTACCCGCAGGGCGCTTTTTTCCCGGTTGTGGGTAGGGGTCATTTCCTCCGCCAGCTTGAGGATGCCCAGGGCTTCCTGGCGCTGGTTGTGGGTGAGGGTGATGGCCCGCACTCCGCGTTCTTTTTCAATCCAGGCCAGCCATTGTTCGGTGATTGCCGGGTCAGCCAGGTCTCGCTTGTTCAGCACCTTGATCAGCGGCGTGTCGCCACGCAGCGACGGCACCAGCGGGTTCTCGCTGCTGAACGGGATTCTGGCGTCTACCACCTCGATGATCAGGTCCATCTGGGGCATGACCTGTTTGATCTCCTTGCGAGCCTTGTGCATGTGCCCGGGAAACCAGTTAATCGCCATCGGTGTTGCTCCGCCTGTTGCTGAAAGGCGCCATTATGCAGGGGAATGACTAAACTTTCACATTTATCGGAAGCCCCGTGTTGCCTGGGCTGGCAACGGTTTTTCTGTGTGCTGTGTACAGAAAGACGGGATATCGGGATGAAATCCGGTGTGTGATTGTTTTAGGGTGTGGGGTCTCAAACGTTAAGCCAATAAACGGCGGCTTTGACAGTGGCCGTCTGCGATGGAGAAAATTATGCAGCAAGTTGTGAAATTTATCGGTTCCGCACTGATTGCCCTGAGCCTGTCGGCCACCGCATTCGCCCAGCAGCCCGGCCAGCCGGACCAGGTTGCCCAGCTTGCAGAAATGGTGGGGCTGTCTGACGACCAGCAGAGCGAAATCCGCGGCATTATTGATGACATGCAGGGCGAGATCGGCGAGTTGCGCCAGAGTGCCCAGAACCTGCAACAGAAGCTGCAGGGTGAAATCAAGCCGGACTACAACGAATCCGCCATCCGCGACAACGCCGAAGAGCTGGGTGATGTAACCGGTGAAATTGCCGCGCTTTCCGCACTGATGCAAGCGAAAGTGGATGCCGTTTTCACTGAGGAACAGCGCGCAGAGCTGGACCGCCAGATGCAGGAAATGCAGCGTCAGATGCAGCAACAGCGTCAGATGATGCAGCCGGGCCAGTAAGTTCGCCCGTCGTAATACCGCCCGCGCCTGCCGATGCTGCAGGTGCGGGTTGTTTTCTCTCCGGTTACCCCCTTTGCCATTCCGCCTTTTCCCCGCAACTCCTTCTGCACAAAAGCCTTGACCGGTCTATAAGTTTATTTCACGGTTAGAAGTATTCTGTGTAATCCAAATAATGCATTTGATCCTATACTTTTCGTAATGCTCGAAAGGGCTCGCAAGAAGCCCTGTAAAACTCACTCATAACATGGATGGACTCTATGGCTTCAGATACGAAAGCTATCCGTTCCACTATCCTCGTACCGGTCTTTATTCCGGCCGTTGTTGTTGCGCTGTTGCTGGTGATCGGAACCATCAGCAATCCCGAGCTGGCAGGGGAAGCGTTCAGCGCGACCCTGGCCTGGATTACCGATACCTTCGGCTGGTTCTACATGCTGTCGGTTGCCATCTTCCTGGTCTTTATTGTCTCTGTGGGTGCATCCAAGTGGGGCAATATCAAACTGGGGCCGGATCACGCGGAAGCCCAGTACTCCTTCCCGGAATGGTTTGCCATGCTGTTTTCGGCCGGCTACGGTATCGCGCTGCTGTTCTTTGGCGTGGCCGAACCCGTGCTGCATTACGCCACGCCGCCTGCCGGCGCTGCTGAAACCGTGGATGCGGCCAAGCAGGCCATGCAGATTGCTTTCTTCCACTGGGGCTTTCATATCTGGGCCATCTACGGCCTGGTAGGCCTGGTGCTGGCGTACTTTGCCTTCCGCCATGGTCTGCCGCTGTCTATCCGCTCCGCGCTCTACCCGCTGATTGGCGAGAAGATCTACGGCCCCATCGGCCACGCAGTGGATATCTTCGCCATTCTGGGCACCATGTTCGGTATAGCCACTACGCTGGGGCTGTCGGTTACCCAGATCAACGCAGGCATCAACTATCTCTGGCCGGAAGTCCCCATCAGTACCACGGTGCAGATTATTGCCATTGCGGTGATTACCGCGGCGGCGACCGTGTCGGTGGTGGCAGGTATGGATAAGGGTGTAAAGCGTCTGTCCATTCTCAACATGGTGCTGGCGGTATCCCTGATGCTGTTTGTGTTTGTGGTCGGGCCCACCATCCACATCCTGGAAACCTTCCTGCAGAACACCGGCAGCTACCTGAGCGGTATTGTCGAGCGCACCTTCAACCTGCAGGCCTACACCCGCAGTGACTGGATCGGTAACTGGACGCTGTTCATCTTCGGCTGGACCATCGCCTGGGCGCCTTTCGTGGGCATGTTTATCGCCAAGATCAGCCGCGGCCGTACCATCCGCCAGTTTGTGTTCGGTGTGATGCTGGTGCCGTCGGTGTTCACCTTCCTGTGGTTCTCGGTATTCGGCGACACCGCCCTGAACCTGATCATGAACGAAGGCCTGGATACCCTGATCACGGACGTGCAGGATGACCACGCGGTTGCCCTGTTCAAGCTGTTCGACGTGCTGCCCTGGTCGTTCTTTATTTCCCTGCTGACGGTGTTGCTGATCATCACCTTCTTTGTCACCTCGTCTGACTCAGGCTCGCTGGTGATCGACTCCCTGGCTTCCGGTGGCGTGATCAATACCCCGGCATGGCAGCGGGTGTTCTGGGCCGTGCTGGAAGGTGCGGTTGCAGCGGTGCTGCTGCTGGCAGGCGGGCTGAGTGCCTTGCAGACCATGACCATTGCCAGCGCCTTGCCATTTGCCATCATCATGCTGATTGCCGCCGTTGGTATGTGGCGGGCCCTTGTGATTGAAGGCCACCGTGAAACCAGCCTGCAGGCGCACATGATGAGCAGCCGGCACATGACCGGCTCCCAATGGAAGCATCGCCTGGCGGCGATTGTGGAATTCCCGGGCCAGCACGAAGTGGAAATGTTCATCAAGAACACTGCCATGAATGCCATGCGGGAAGTGGAGCAGGAATTGAAGGCCAAGGGCTGGGATGCAACCGCCGAGTTCGATGCCGAGAATCTGCGTTCGCACCTGCAGGTGCACCGTGAGCACCATGTCGACTTCATCTACGATGTGCGGCTGACCGAGCACCCGATGCCGGGCTTTGTCTACGGCGAGCTCAAGCGTGACCCGGACGAGCCTGAAGCCTATTTTCGGGCAGAAGTCTATCTGCGCCGGGGCGGTCGTTCCTACGATGTGTTCGGCTACGATGAGCATGACATCATCAAGGACATTCTCGACCAGTTCGAGAACTACCTGCACTTCCTCAATATCTCGCCGGGCAAGCTGCCGTGGGATATGAATGAGCATGATGACATGATCAACACCGACGACCCGGAGCCAGGCAAGGCCTGATCCGGTAACTACAAAAACCCCGCCCGAGCCATGCTCCGGCGGGGTTTTTATTATGGGGCAGGGAAAGGCTTGATCAGGACAATCAGCCGGGGCAGCAGGGTCAGGGCGCCGAGCAGGGCCATGAACATGGCGAAGCCGGTGAACAGGCCGAAGTAGATCGTGGGAATAAAGTTCGACAGCACCAGGATCGAGAACCCGGAGATGATGGTCAGCGAGGTAAAGAACATGGCCTGGCCGATGCTGCGATGGCAGCGGTGCATGGTGGCCAGGTAGTCACCGTCTTTGGCGAACTCGGTTTTGAACCGGTGGATGTAATGAATGGTGTCATCCACGGCGATGCCAACGGTAATGGCGGCCACGGTAATGGTCATCATATCCAGCGGAATGCCGAGCCAACCCATCAGGCCCAGCACCGAGCCGGCGGCAATCAGGTTGGGTGCCATGCCGATCAGGGCCAGCTTTACCGAGCGGAACAACAGCAGGAACATGGCCAGGATAGCGCCAAACACGACCCCGATGGTTTTGATCTGCGAATCGAACAGGCTTTGCAGCATGTTGTTGTACATCACCGTCATGCCTGAAAGCAGGATACGGTCTTTGTCGTAACCCAGTTCGGTGGTCAGGTGGCTGCGGATTCTGTCCAGCAGCTCCTGCCGGCGCAGTTCCGGTAAGGTTTCCAGTATGCGGATGCTGAACCGGGCCTGGTCGTGCTCCTCGGAAATATAGGGGGTGAGCAGGATGTCCTGTAAGTCTTCTGGCACGGCAGCCGGTACAAACGCCAGCTGCAGGGCATCCAGCGGTTCACCGCCGTTTACCTGTGCCAGCAGGTCCAGCGTTGTGCTGATCGACAGCACCTTGCCGGTTTCCGGCAGGCTGTGCAGGTAGTCGTGTACCGCGCCCAGGTCCCGCATTTTCTGGTAGGTGTACCAGGTGTCCCGGTATTCCTCGTCGCCGCAATCGTCCAGGAACGGATCGCAGTCGCTGGCAAAGGGATCGTTGCCCGGGTTTTCGGGCGCTGGTTCATCGGTAATCACCACATCCAGCGGGGTCGTGCCGCCCAGCCGGTCGTCGATGGTGATCATGCCCTGGTGAATCTCGGTAGAGGATTTGAAGTAATCGATAAAGCTGTTTTCCACCGTCAGCCGGTTCAGGCCGATCACACACAGCACAGCGATGATTGCCGAGCCGACCAGGACGGTGCCGCCGAAATGCTCGGTAAAGCGGGCAAAGGCATCGGTGAAGGGCACCTTGTTTGACGTTACGCGGTTATCCAGCGGTGGTGGCAGCAGGCTGAGCAGGGCGGGGAAAACCAGGAAGGTGATCAGGAACGCCACGGTAAGGCCGAGGGTCATCATCCAGCCGAAGTCGATCACCGGGCGTATGCCGCTGAAGGTGAGTGAGCCGAAGGCCACGATGGTGGTCACCGCCATGTAAAAACAGGGTTTGACCATGGCCATGATGGTGCGGCGCAGGACATCCCGGGGCGCGGCATCCGGCTCGTCGTGCTGGAATTCCCGGTAGCGCACAATCAGGTGGATGGTGAGCGACAGGGTCATGATCAGCAGCAGCGAAATAAAGTTGGAGGAAATCACGGTGACCGGCCACTGGGCCCAACCCAGAAAACCGATCATCAGCCACACGGTAAAGCCGCAGCACAACAGTGGCACCAGTACCCATCGCCACTGGCGGAAAATAATCGCCAGGGTCAGTAACAGGAAGGCCAGTACGCCCAGGCCAAAGGTGGACAGGTCGCTTTCGATAAAGCGGATCATGTCGGCGACAATCATCGGTACGCCACCCAGGTGGATGCTGGCGTGCTCCCGGTAGTTGTCCAGAATGCTGCGCACCTGCCCAATGGTGGCATCCCGCTCGGCACCCAGCTGTTCGGTGTAGTCGATGAACTGCCGGCTGACCTGTTCCAGTTGCTGCTGGTCTTCGGCACTGGCATTGCCGCTGCTGGCTTTGTCTCGCAGTTCGTTGCGGCGATTCAGCAGTTCAAAATAGCGCTCCGGTGTCGGCAGGTTCACCTGAATGGCGGTGGTACCGGCATCTTCGCTGAGCAGCAGGTTCGGGTACATGGGGTTGTCGAGCAGGGCCTGGCGGGCGGTTTGGGGCGCCACATTGTGTTCGTCCAGGGTTTTGATTTCACTGTCGACGGTATCGAGGGTCAGGTCCGGGCTGTGCAGCAGGGGTACGTTAAGAATGCTGTTGGTAGAGCCGACCGCCTCCAGGGCCTGGAGTTCGTCTCTCAGTGCTGCCAGCCGTTGCAGGCCGGTTTCACTGAACAGGTCTTCCCGGGGGGAATAGGTCACCACCAGGAAGTCGTCAGAGGTAGTGAATATCCGGTTTACCTGCCGGTACTCTTCCAGGGAACGGTCGTTTTCCAGGACCAGGGATTCGGCGGAGGCATCCAGCCGGAACTGATCAAAGCGCAGGGCTGCCAGGGCCAGGATGGCACCGAACAGGATCAGCACAATCCAGGGGTGGGGGAGGATAAAACGGTCGTACAGGGCGCCGAGGCGATTCATGGCTTACTACTCTGCTGAAAAAACGAGTGCAGAGTGTGCCACAAACCCGGGCCGACTGTGACCTCCGGCCCGGGAATCTGTGAACGGATCAGTCGACGGCTTTCACCGGGATCTGCATGGCGTTGGAGGCGGGCACTTCCGGCACGGCCAGCCCGAGGTTGTTCTTGTCGAACACCCGGTCAGCGCGGTAGCTGGAGCGCACCATGGGGCCGGAGGGCACTTCCATAAAGCCCTTTTCGAGGCCGATTTCACGGTAGCGGTTGAACTCTTCCGGAGTCACATAGCGTTCCACCGGCAGGTGGTTCGGGGTGGGGCGCAGGTACTGGCCGATGGTGAGGATGTCTACGCCGATGGCGCGCAGGTCATCCATGGTTTCCAGGATTTCTTCTTCGGTTTCACCCAGGCCGACCATCAGGCTGGTCTTGGTGAGCACGTCTGGCCGGTGTTTCTTGGCGTGGGCCAGGACGCTCAGGGTTTTCTCGTATCCGGCGCGGGGGTCGCGCACACGGCTGGTCAGGCGTTTGACGGTTTCCACGTTCTGGGCGAATACATCCAGGCCGGAATCCACGACTTTTTCCACATCGCTCATCACCGCATCAAAGTCCGGAGTCAGGGCTTCAACGGCCACTTCCGGGGTGCGCTGTTTGATGGCAGATACGCAGGCGGCGTAGTGAGCGGCGCCGCCGTCGTCCAGGTCATCCCGGTCGACCGAGGTCAGTACGATGTAACGCAGGCCCATCAGCTCAACAGACTTGGCGGTGTTCTCCGGCTCTTCCGGGTCCAGCCAGCCTTTCGGGTTGCCGGTATCCACTGCGCAGAATTTGCAGGCGCGGGTGCACACAGAACCCATCACCATGATGGTGGCAGTGCCGTTGGTCCAGCATTCACCGATGTTGGGGCAGTGGGATTCCTGGCACACGGTGCTCAGGCGATGTTCCGAGACGTTGCGGCGCACCGCGTCATAGCGCTCGCCACCGGGCATACGCGCCCGCAGCCATTTCGGCTTGCGCTCCAGGGGCTTGTCTTCCGTGTTTGAAGAGGAACGTTTTACGCCGTCCTTGATGGCGGAAAAGCCGTGTTCGTTACGGAATTTGGAACCACTGGTAATGCGGGACTTTGCGCTGTCGCTCATGGGGCCGGAAACTCTCGGGTCAACGTATGGAGAACCTTAAAGAATAATCCTGAGGCAGGGCAGTTACAAGGCGGGTAGGGGGAATCACGGGGTAACCGGGCACGACATTGGTCGTACCCGGTTGATCAATGTCAGGCCTGGGATTTGTCCAGGGCCTGGGTGATGTCGGAGATGATGTCGTCGGCGTCTTCAATGCCGATGGAGAGCCGCACCAGGTCCTCGCTGACCCCGGCACTTTTCAGCTCGTCAGCGTTGAGCTGGCGGTGGGTAGTGGTGGCCGGGTGGCAAGCCAGGGACTTGGCATCGCCGATGTTCACCAGGCGCAGGATCAGATCCAGGGCGTCGATGAACTTCGCGCCGGCCTCGCGGCCACCCTTGATGCCGAAGCTCAGAATGCCGGAGGCCTTGCCGCCACAGATCTTGTCGCAGGTGGCCTTGTAGGGGCTGTTGGCCAGGCCGGCGTAGTTCACCCACTCAACAGCCGGGTGATCCTGCAGGAACTGGGCAACCTTCTGGGCGTTGTCGCAGTGGCGTTCCATGCGCAGGGCCAGGGTTTCCAGCCCCTGCATGATCAGGAACGAGTTGAACGGCGACAGGGCAGAGCCGGTGTTACGCAGCGGCACTACACGGCAGCGGCCGATGAAGGCAGCTTCGCCCAGGGCTTCGGTGTAAACCACGCCGTGGTAGGACGGGTCCGGCTGGTTCATCATCGGGAATTTGTCGGCGCTGGCTTTCCAGTCGAACTTGCCGGAATCCACTACGATACCCGCCACCGTGGTGCCGTGGCCGCCAATGTACTTGGTCAGGGAGTGGATCACGATGTCCGCGCCGTGTTCGAACGGACGGCACAGGAAGGGCGTCGCTACGGTGTTATCGACAATCAGCGGAATGCCGTGTTTGTGGGCAATTTCGGCCCACTTCTGGATATCCACCACGTTGCCGGCCGGGTTGCCGATAGATTCGCAGAACAGGGCGCGGGTCTGGTCGTCGATGGCGTTCTCGACTGCCTCGAAATCATCGTGGCGCACCATCTTGCACTCGATGCCCTGGTTCGGCAGCGAGTGGGCAAACAGGTTGTAGGTGCCGCCATAAAGTTGACTGGTACTGACAATGTTATTGCCGACCTTGCAGATGGTTTGCAGGGCATAGGTGATGGCGGCCATGCCCGAAGCCACCGCCAGGGCGCCAACGCCGCCTTCCAGCGCAGTCATTCGCTCTTCCAGCACATTGTTGGTCGGGTTCATGATGCGGGTGTAAATGTTGCCCTGAACTTTCAGATCAAACAGATCGGCACCGTGCTGGGTGTCATCAAAGGTGTAGGACGTGGTCTGGTAAATAGGAGTGGTAGCGGCCTTGGTGGTCGGGTCGCTCTTGAAGCCGGCGTGCAGCGCGAGAGTTGCTGGTTTCATCACAACATTCCTTGCGGGTGGATTGTTCATTATTGGTTTGAGGCACCGAGTATGCCACAGGCAATGGAACCCTCGCACAGTTTCAAACGTTATAGGCGTATAAGAAGTATATGGTTTAATGAAAATTCACTGACCCTGATAAGGAAATGCCATGAAACTGACCGTGATTCGTTCTGCCGTGATTGCCTCCAGCCTGTTGCTGGCAGGGGGTCTGGTATCTGCTCCGGTGTATGCCCAGGCTGGCGGTAACAACGCCCAGCAAGGTGAGCAAATGATGCAAAAGGGCAAGGCCAAGGCGGAAGAAGCCAGAAACAAGGGCCAGCAGAAAGCTGAAGAAAAACGCGCCAAGAAACAGGAAGAAATGACCCGCGAGCGCAACAAGGACGAAGCTGAGCGTGCACGCGAGCGCGCAAAGGATATGGAAGAGCGTGGCCGTGATGAAGCGGAGCGCACCCGTGAGCAGGCCAAGGATCGCGCCGAAGCAGAAAAAGACCAGGCTGAGCGCATGCGCGAAATGCAGCAAAAACAGGAAGAGCAGGCCCGTGAACGCGCTCAGGACCAGAAAGAGCGCATGAAGGATCAGGGGCAGGGAGAATCCAATCGGGATAACACGAACCGCAAGGCTGATCCGGCCAGCAAAGGTAGCGAGCAAGGCCAGGCCAAGAAGCAGGAAAAGTCCAAGGCCTGGTGGAATTTCTGGGGCGAATAATTCCCCCTGCGTTTACGAAAAAGCCCGCAATTGCGGGCTTTTTCAGTTCAGGGCTCCGTACACCAGTGCCCGGAGGTCCTGGCGGATGGGGTAGGAGGAAGATGGCATCAGCTGGGTCATGAAGATCACCACCATGTCTTCCACAGGATCCACAAAGAAGCTGGTGCTGGCCAGTCCGCCCCAGCCGAATTCGCCTTCCGAGCCGATGGTGGCAGAACTGGCAACATCGGTTTTCACCGAAAAGCCCAGCCCGAACCCGCTGCCGGCATAGGGTGTTTCGCTGAAGCCGCCAATAGAAAGCCCCGGCAGGTCCTTGCCGCCAGGTAGGTGGTTCAGGCGCATGAATTCCAGGGTTTTGCGCCCGATGATGCGCTGGCCCTGATACTCGCCGCCCTGGCAGAGGGCCTGGGCGAAGCGGAAATAGTCATCAATGGTGGAGACCAGCCCACCGCCGCCGGACAGGAACTTGGGCTGCTTCAGATAACGGGAGCGCTCCGGGTCGTCCTGCAGCTTCATGGTGTCGCCGGGTTGGTACAGGTAGCAGGCAGCGAAACGTTCCTGCTGGTCCTGCCGGACCTGAAAGCCGGTGTCGGCCATGCCCAGTGGTTCGAAAATGTGCTCACGGAAATACGCATCCAGTGGCTTGCCGGATAACAGCTCAACCAGGTAACCCAGTACATCGGTGGATACGGAATAGTTCCACGCGGTGCCCGGTGAGAACTCCAGTGGCAGTTCTGCAAGGCGATCCACCAGCTTGTCCAGGGTCAGGATCGAACTGCCATCCAGTTTCAGCTGGCGATAGGCGGCATCGACTTCTGTTCGCTCGGTGAAACCGTAGGTCAGCCCGGAGGTGTGAGTCATCAGGTCCCGGATGGTCATGGTGGTGGTTGCCGGTTCGGTTTCGAAATCCGGGTAGCGGCCACCCTTGTACACCTGAAGGTTTCGCCAGGAGGGAATGTACTTGTGTACCGGGTCGTTCAGCAGAAATTTGCCTTGCTCATACAGCTGCATCATGGCGATGGAGGTGATGGGCTTGGTCATGGAGTAGATGCGGAACACTGTATCCCGTTCCATGGGCAGGTTGCGTTCGACATCTCTCAGGCCCTGGGCTTCACACCAGAGAACCTTGCCATGCCGGGCCACCAGCGTGACCGCCCCCGGAATCTTGCCGGGTTGAATGTAGTTCTCGTCGAAGTGGCGGGTAATACGCTTCAGGCGATCCAGGGAAACGCCGGAGGTGATTGATTCCTGCATGGCAGCGGGCAGCCTTTTGTTCGGTTTAACGGATCTGGTTGGTAGATGCCGGGCCGGCATCGTTATCGGGAAACACGGTATCGTAGCACCAGGTAAACACAAAGGCGTAAACCAGGTAAAACACCACAAAGGCGATATCTACGATCAGCGCATCCAGCAGGCCGATGTCGAGCCACCAGGCGATCACTGGCAGGAATGCCAGCATTAGCCCGAACTCGAAACTGATGGCATGCAGGAATCGCAGCTTGAGGGTTTTCCGGGTAGTGCCGGTGAACCGCTTCAGGCCGTGATCAAACATCAGGTTGAAGATATAGTTCCACAGGGTGGCCATGGTGGCGCCGATGGCGGCAAGTACACCGGTTTCCCCAAGATCCAGGCCAAAGACAAAGGCGGCCAGGGGAGTTGATATGAGCAGGCCGATCACTTCAAAGGAAATGGCCTGGCGGATTCGGTCTTTTGTGGTTCGCATGGTGTTGGGAGTAGCGTAGGCGGGTCGTCCCGCGTTCTGTTCCCGGGAAGGGTGGGGTCGTCCCCAGAACTGAAAAAGCCCGGTTCTTTCGAACCGGGCTTTCAGAATACTGGTAGCAAGGGGCGGAGTCGAACCGCCGACCCCAGCATTATGAGTGCTGTGCTCTAACCAACTGAGCTACCTTGCCATTTCGCTTCAGGGTATGCCCCAAACGAGGCGCGTATTTTCGGTATTTGGGCTCGGGGTGTCAAGGCCTTGAGCCCAAAATTCCGGAAAAATTACACGTTAAAGCGGAAGTGGATAACGTCGCCGTCTTTGACGATGTATTCCTTGCCTTCCAGGCGCCATTTGCCGGCATCCTTGGCGCCGGCTTCGCCGTTGTATTGTACGAAATCGTCATAGCCGATAACTTCGGCGCGGATGAAGCCCCGCTCGAAATCGGTGTGGATAACTGCGGCGGCCTGGGGAGCGGTGGCGCCGATTTTTACGGTCCAGGCGCGGACTTCCTTAACCCCGGCGGTGAAGTAGGTCTGCAGGCCCAGCAGGCCGTAGCCGGCGCGGATGACGCGATCCAGGCCCGGCTCTTCCATGCCCATTTCATCCAGGAACATGGATTTCTCTTCGTCTTCCAGTTCCGAGATTTCTGCTTCCAGTTTGTTGCAGATAGGCACGACTACCGCATTTTCAGACTCGGCGATTTTGCGCACAGTGTCCAGGTGCGGGTTGTTCTCGAAGCCGTCTTCGTTCACGTTGGCGATGTACATGGTGGGCTTGACGGTAAGCAGGCACAGTTCACGGATCAGTGCCATCTGGTCTTTGTCCAGGCCCATGCCGCGAACGGGTTTGCCTTCGTTCAGCACCGGCAGCAGCTTTTCAAACATCTCCAGCTGGGCCTTGGCTTCCTTGTCGCCGCTCTTGGCGACGCGTTGTACTCGCTTGATCGCTTTCTCGACGGTGTCGAGGTCGGCCAGTGCCAGTTCGGTGTTGATCACTTCGATGTCCGAGGCCGGGTCTACCTTGTTGGCGACGTGAATCACGTTGCCGTCTTCAAAGCAGCGCACCACGTGGGCGATGGCGTCGGTCTGGCGGATGTTGGCCAGGAACTGGTTGCCCAGGCCTTCACCCTTGGATGCACCGGCAACCAGGCCGGCGATGTCCACGAATTCCATGGTGGTGGGAACCACGCGCTCAGGCTTTACGATTTCCGCCAGCTTGGTCAGGCGGGGGTCCGGCATGGCCACCACGCCGGCGTTCGGCTCGATGGTGCAGAAGGGGAAGTTTTCCGCGCCGATGCCGGCTTTGGTCAGTGCGTTGAACAGGGTGGATTTGCCGACGTTGGGAAGGCCGACGATGCCGCAGTTAAATCCCATGGAATGCCTCTGCTGGAACTGAAAAATTTGGGCGGATTATACCGGTGTATCGGTAAGGGTGCGAGTAAGGGGTTGTGCCCCTGCTCAGGGAGCCGGTTTGAAGCTGTGCAGGCGGTTCATGGCCGCGGCCAGTTTTCCGCTGGCAGCATCGGGCAGTACCCGCATCACTTCGTCGAAGACGGCATGGAGCTGCTCGGTTTCTTGCTTGCCCAGGCGGCCCAGTACGTAACCGGTTACCTTGCGGCTGTCGCCGGGGTGGCCGATGCCAAGGCGTAAACGCTGGAAGTCGTTGGTGCTCAGGTGGGCAATGGTGTCCCGAAGACCGTTGTGGCCGCCGTGACCGCCGCCTTTCTTGAGCTTGGCCGTGCCGGGAGGCAGGTCGAGTTCATCGTGGGCGACAAGAATCTGTTCGGGGGGAATCTTGAAAAAGTCCGCCAGGGCTTTGATTGCGGTGCCGCTGCGGTTCATAAAGGTGCTGGGGTTCAGCAAGTGCAGGTCGAGGCCCTGCCACTGAATGCGGGCATACAGCCCGTGGTACTTCTTTTCGGGGCGCAGCGTCTGGCCCGCATCGCGGGCCAGCGCTTCGACGAACAGGGCGCCGGCGTTGTGGCGGGTATTCTCGTAGTCGGCACCGGGGTTCCCCAGTCCAACCACCATGACAATATCCTGTGCCATTCGCCTTTGCCCCCGGAGTGATTACTCCTCGCCGCCTTCCTCGCCTTCGGCTTCCTCGGCGTCGTCCGCCTTGGCACCCTTCGGCTTGTGGATAGAGGCAACCGGCTGGTCGTGGTCTTCGCCCTGCAGCAGGGCAGCAACCTGAACGCCCTTCGGCAGTTTCAGATCGCTCAGGTGAACAACCTGGTCCATCTCTACTTCGTTCAGGTCTACTTCGATGAACTCGGGCAGGTTCTGCGGCAGACAGATAACTTCAACTTCAGTCATAGTGTGGGAAACAACACCACCCTGCAGTTTCACGGCCGGAGCAACATCTTCGTTGATGAAGTGCAGCGGTACGTTAACGTGGATCTCGTGATCCTTGTCAACGCGCAGGAAGTCGGCGTGGGTCAGCAGCAGCTTGTACGGGTGACGCTGCAGATCCTTCAGGATCACGCTTTCTTTCTTGCCCTGAATGTCGATAGTCAGGATGTGAGAGAAGAAGGCTTCGTTTTCGAGGGCCTTTTTCAGCTCGTTGTGCCAGATGGCTACCGGAGTTGCGTCTTTGCCGCCACCGTAGATGATGGCCGGGATTTTACGCTCTTCGCGACGCAGGCGGCGGCTCGCACCTCTCCCCTGATCGTCACGAGGAAATGCTTCAATTACGAATTCCTGGGACATGGTATGTACCTCGTTATTCATCTGAACGGCCCGCGACCAGGCTTGGAACAGATGAGTTCTCTGAAAGGCCAGTTATCTGGCCTACTAAAAGAGTCGGGAGCCCAGCTGGACTCCCGACCCGAAAACTGCCTTTAAGTCTGAGTGTTACGGAGATTTGCCGGCTCAGACGTTCTCAAACATGGCACTGATGGACTCTTCGTTGCTCACACGACGAATGGATTCGGCGAGCAGCCCAGCCATGCTGAGGGGGCGGATTCTATCACAATTTTTTGCTTTGTCACCCAGCGGGATGGTGTCACATACCACCAGTTCGTCCAGCTCCGAGTTGCTAATGTTCTCGATAGCCGGGCCGGAAAGTACCGGGTGGGTAATGTAGGCAACCACGCGGGAAGCGCCGTGCTCTTTCAGGGCATTGGCGGCTTTGCACAGGGTGCCGGCAGTATCGACAATGTCGTCTACCAGGATGCAGGTCTTGTCTCGTACATCACCGATGATGTGCATCACCTGGGATACGTTGGCCTTGGGGCGACGCTTGTCGATGATGGCCAGGTCGGCATCATCCAGGCGCTTGGCCACGGCGCGGGCGCGGACAACGCCGCCGACGTCCGGAGAGACAACCACAAAGTTTTCGAAACGCTGCTTCTCGATGTCTTCGAGCAGAACCGGCGTGGCATAGATATTGTCTACCGGGATGTCGAAGAAGCCCTGAATCTGGTCTGCGTGCAGGTCTACAGTCAGTACACGATCCACGCCGATGCTGGAGATCATGTCGGCTACTACCTTGGCGCTGATGGCAACCCGGGTAGAGCGAACGCGACGGTCCTGACGGGCGTATCCGTAATAGGGGATAACGGCGGTGATCCGTGTGGCGGAAGCGCGGCGCAGGGCGTCGGCCATCACGATCAGTTCCATCAGGTTGTCGTTGGTCGGGTAGCAGGTGGGCTGGATGATAAAGACATCGTGGCCGCGCACATTTTCGTTGATCTCAACGGTGGTTTCACCATCGCTGAAACGACCAACAGTGGCCTGACCCATGGGAATATGAAGTTTCTTGGCAATATCCTGAGCGAGTTCAGGATTGGCGTTGCCGGCGAAGATCATCAATTTGGACACGACAGTATCCTTCTCAGTATCGGCGTTTGATTCAGAAGAAGCGGGAGAAAGGTGGCTGGGGTGGCAGGATTCGAACCTGCGCATGACGGGATCAAAACCCGTTGCCTTACCACTTGGCGACACCCCAATATCATCGTGCTTTCTTGGCATCATTTCAGCTCTGTTAGCTTTTGGTGTAGAGGCGAAATGTTCACCCCTTTAGCTACGAACCCCGTGATGCCGGAGGGTTTGCTTTCCCAGATAATCCGGGCTGCGGATTCTGTAGGGAAACGTCCAAAAATGCAAGCCCCGGTTCCGGTTAATCTTGCAGGTCCGAATTGTGAAAGCCATTCCAGGCTCTGGTTAACCTTCGGATACAGTTTGCGAACTACATCCTCACAGTCGTTTCGGTACCTCGAGGCGTCTCCCTCAAAAGCGGGGCGTATTTTGATTTTTGGTGTGTCCCTTGTCAACCCTTGTTCTGAAAAAATCTTTCCGGTGTTTATTTCGCACTCAGGTTTCAGGACAACAAACCAGTCTTCCGGCGGGTTTACGGGGGTCAGTTTTTCGCCGACACCCTCGCCAAAGGCGGCGTGGCCGCGCACAAATACCGGTACGTCGGCGCCCAGGCCAAGGCCGATTTCTGCCAGCTGGTCTTCATTCAGGTGCAGCTGCCACAGGTGGTTCATGGCCAGCAGGGTGGTTGCGGCATTGGAGCTGCCGCCACCCAGACCGCCGCCCATGGGCAGGCGTTTGTGCAGGTGAATGGTTACGCCGGGCAGGGGGGCTTTGCTGAGTTCTGCCAGTGCCAGGGCGGCCCGCACCACCAGGTTGTCGCTGTCGGGCACGCCGGGAATCGGGTCAGCCAGGCGCACACCGGGTTCATCCGGGGTCAGGGTAAAGCTGAGCTCGTCCCCGTAGTCGAGAAACTGGAACAGGGTCTGCAGCTCGTGATAGCCGTCAGGCCGGCGGCCGACAATGTGCAGGAACAGGTTGAGCTTGGCGGGCGAGGGCAGGGTCAGGTCGGCCACAGGTTTAGTCCTCCCGGCGCCAGTCAGCAATCACCACACGAACCCGCTTGTCTTCTTTCAGGGCGGTGATACGGGCCGGCAGCGAAGGCAGGTCTTCGATAAAGCCGTGCCAGCGGTCGTAGCGTATTTCCCAGCCGTCCTGCCTGATGATGGCCAGCTGGCTTTGTTCGTCGAACAGCAGGCGGAAGTCGCCATCCGGTGATGGCAGCCCGCGAATCCACCAGCTCAGGCTGTCGATGGGCAGCTGCCAGCCGGTCGCGGCATTCACCAGGGTTTCCGGGTCGGAAGACTGGTAAACATCGCCGTTGGCCAGGGTGAGCTCGATAAAGCCCGGAACGCCCTGAAGCCGGGTTGTGCCCATGCCCAGAAACGATGACGACAGGGACAGATCGTATTGCTCGCCATTCTGGAACCAGCGATTGATCACGGCGGTGCCGCTGTCTGAGGGCTGCTTGACGGCAAGCTTGCCGGACAGGTGCCAGTGGTCGAAGCGGCCCAGGTTCCGGCTGCGCTCTGTCCAGTCTGCCGGTGGCTGGTCTGTCATGCCGTCCGGCAGCGGTTCCAGCGCAATGGTGGTACAGCCGCTGAAGGCCAGTGCGGCAAGCAGTATCAGGGGTAGCCTGGCGGTCATTGGTTGCCCCCGTTCCGGGTCAGGCGCTCGATGGTTTCGTTCAGGATGTCATGGTTCGGGTCTTCGTCCAGGGCTTGGTCCCAAACCACGCGGGCCTGCTCTTCGTTGCCGGTTACCCAAAGCACTTCGCCATAGTGGGCGGCTACTTCAGGGTCCGGGTAGGTGGCCCAGGCCCGGGACAGGTATTCCAGTGCGCCTTGGTTGTCTCCCTGCCGGAACAGGACCCAGCCCATGCTGTCGAGAATGGCCGGATTTTCAGGGTCCAGGCTCAGGGCTTTCTCGATGTGTGCGCGCGCCTCGTCCAGCTGATCGGTACGCACGGTCAGGATATAGCCCAGGGCATTCAGGGCGACGGCGTTCTCCGGCTGGGCTTCAATGATGGCGCGCAGGTCTGTGATGGCCGGGTCTGTATTGCCCATGGAGTCTTGCAGCATGGCGCGGGCATAGCGGATTTCGATGTTTTCCGGATAGCTCTCCAGGGCCAGGTTGGCCGCCTCCAGGGCTTGCTGTTCCCGTTCCTGGTCCAGCAGGAGATTGACTTCCAGCAGCCAGAAGCGTTCGGCCTGGTCCGGGTTGGTGTCCCGGAGTTGCCGGATGTTCGCCAGGGCGTTGTCCAGCTCGCCGACTTCGGCCTGCAACTGGCTGGCACGGGCCAGGGCCGGGAAGAAATAATTGCCCTGTTCCACGCTCTGGTAATAGCCGATGGCCTGAATGGTGTTTTCGGCCTGCTCTTCTACCTGGCCCAGGTAGTAATTGGCTTCGTCGGTGTGGTGGCCTTGTTCGGTCAGACGGGTGAGCTCTTCCCTGGCCAGGTCCGGTTGCTGGTTTTCAAGGGCCACCAGGGCGTGGGACAGCCGCAGCCCCGGGGTGTCCGGATAGCGTTTTACCAGCCGGGCGAATTCGTCCTGGGCGGCCTGCAACTCGCCTTCGTTGATCAGCATGCGGCCGTACAGGGTACCCATCTGCCGGTTGGCAGGGAAACGCCGGGTGGCGGCGGTCATGTGATTCAGGGCGTCGCGGTTCTGCCCGGTCTGATACAGCAAGTCACCTTTCAAAATGATGGCCGGCTGGAACTCCGGTTCTCGATTGAGCAGGGTGTTCAACTGATCCAGTGCGGTCTCCGGCTGGCCGGTGATTTTCTGGAGCAGGGCAATGCTGTATTCCAGTTCGGGGGTTTCCGGGTGCCGTTCGGCCAGGTTCTGGTACAGCTCCAGCAGTTCCTGTTGCTGGGCAGGTGGCAGTCGGGCGGCCATGGCGGCGAGGCTGTCGAAGTCGGCATCTTCGCCCTGGTCCATAATCTGCTCCATATGGAACAGGGCGGTTTCCAGGTTCTGGCGTTTTACTGCCTGAATGGCCGCTACCCGGTGTGCCTGCAGGTTGTCCGGGTCAATATCCAGCCAGAGGGTGGCCAGCTGCTGCTGGGCGTTATCTGCATTGAGGGTCTGGGCAATCCGCATGGCCCGGTCGATCACTGCGGGGTCTTCCGAGGTCTTGGCCGCCTGCAGGTAATTCACCAGGGTTACGTCATAGCGGCCACGCTGTGCGGCAATTTCTGCGGTAAGCAGCTGGTACAGCACTTCCGGTTCAAAGTCGGCGTACCGGATTTCTTCCGTTTCAGCCTGCTCGGCCTGAACCGGAGGTGCCGGTTCCTCGGCGGTTCCGGAAAAACTGGCGCAGCCCGGCAGGACAGCTACGGTAAAACCCAGCAGGCAGGTAACCAGGTACGGTGCGGATTTGTGCATGCAATTTCCTGTGTGTTTCAGGCGATTTTTCAGGAAAGACCCTCTTTTCGCCCCGTTAATTGAGGCAAATCGGATTGCGGTCGTGGCCGAAACCCTATAATGGCATAAGCGTCTTATCTTGCCCAACCTGTCCGCAGTTCCCGAAGCACCGGTGTTTTCGGGTGGCAGGCGGGGCCTTGCGCCGGTAGAATGCTGTTTGAATATCCACGACTGGAACAGGGTTATCTGACCATAAAATGGCGTTGCTGACACTGGGAATCAATCACCGAACCGCACCCGTAGAAATTCGCGAGCGTGTAGCGTTCACTCCGGAGCGGATGGCGGAAGCCTTTTCCGAACTGCGTGCTGCCTCCGGTGCCGGTGAGGCTGCCATTCTGTCTACCTGTAACCGTACCGAGCTGTACCTGGCCGGTGACGACGACTGCGCGCCTACCGTGCTGCGCTGGCTGGCGGGCTTCCACGACCTGGACGTAGCAGACCTGGAGAACGTGCTTTACCTGCACCGGGATTCCGATGCCGTTCGCCATATGATGCGCGTTGCCTCCGGCCTGGATTCCATGGTGCTGGGCGAGCCGCAGATATTCGGCCAGCTGAAAGATGCCTATTCCCTGGCCCGGGAACACGGTGCCACCGGTTCCTTCCTGACCCGATTGTTCGAACACACTTTCTCGGTTGCCAAGCGGGTGCGAACCCAGACTGCTATCGGCGAAAACCCGGTATCTGTGGCCTATGCCTCGGTCAGCATGGCGCACCATATCTTTGCGGATATGTCCCGCAACAAGGCCTTGCTGATTGGTGCCGGTAAAACCATCGAGCTGGTTGCGCAACACCTTTCGGAAGCCGGTGTGCGCCAGTTCCTGATTGCCAACCGTACCCTCGAGCGGGCCCAGTCCCTGGCCGAGGCCCACGGCGGCAAGGGCATTCTGCTGTCCGAGATTCCGGACCACCTGGCGGATGTCGACATTGTTATTTCCTCCACCGCCAGCCCGCTGCCCATTCTGGGCAAGGGTGCCGTTGAGCGGGCCCTGAAAAAGCGCAAACACCGCCCGTATTTCATGGTGGATATCGCCGTACCGAGGGATATCGAACCGGAAGTTGCCTCGCTGGCAGACGTTTACCTGTATACCGTTGATGACCTCAAGCAGGTAATCGAAGAAAACATCCGCTCCCGGGAAGGCGCAGCCCGTGAGGCCGAAAATCTGATCAGCAGTGGCGTCCAGGATTTCCTGGAGCAGCTGCGGGCCCTGGATGCGGTTTCTACCCTGAAAGTTTTCCGTCAGCGGGCAGAAGTGATGCGCGATGCGGAAACCGAAAAAGCCCTGCGCGCCCTGCGCAACGGCGCAGACCCCGAGACAGTGCTGCGAAGCATGGCCCGGGGCCTGACCAACAAACTGCTGCACCAACCTTCCATCCAGGTTCGCAAGGCCATGGCCGAGGGCCGGACGGAAGTCACGGAATGTCTGAGGGAGCTCTACCAGCTGGATACGCTGGATGCGGACGAGCCTATCACCACGGAAAAACTATGAAGCCATCCATCCAGTCCCGCCTCGAACGTTTGGTAGAGCGGTTCGAGGAGGTGAGCGCACTGCTGAGCGATGCCTCCGTTATCTCCACCCAGGACAAGTTCCGGGAGTTATCCCGGGAGTTTGCCGAAATCGAGCCGGTGGTAAAGTGCTTCCAGTCCTGGCAACAGTCCCTCGACGACATCAGTGAAGCGAAAGAACTGTTGAAAGACGGCGATGCCGACATGCGCGCCATGGCTGAAGAAGAGCTGGACGGCGCCGAAGCCCGCAGTGAAGAGCTGGATGAAGAACTGCAGCGCCTGATGCTGCCGAAAGACCCCAACGACACCAAGAACGTGTTCCTGGAAGTCCGGGCCGGTACCGGTGGCGATGAAGCAGCCATCTTTGCGGGCGACCTGTTCCGCATGTATTCCCGCTACGCCGAGAAACGCCGCTGGCAGGTAGAAGTGCTGAGCGAAAACGAAGGCGAACACGGCGGCTATAAAGAAGTGATTGCCCGGTTGTCCGGCGACGGCGTATACGGTGCCCTGAAATTCGAGTCCGGCGCGCACCGGGTACAGCGGGTACCGGAAACCGAATCTCAGGGCCGTATTCACACCTCCGCCTGCACCGTGGCAGTGATCCCCGAGGCAGATGAAGCCGAAGCCATCGAAATCAACAAGGCCGACCTGCGGGTGGACACCTTCCGTTCCTCCGGCGCCGGTGGCCAGCACGTTAACAAGACCGACTCCGCCATTCGCATTACCCACCTGCCGACCGGCATCGTGGTGGAATGCCAGGAAGAGCGCTCCCAGCACAAGAACCGGGCCAAGGCCCTGAGCCTGCTGGCGTCACGCCTGCAGAATGCCGAGCTGGAAAAGCAGCAGAAAAGCATGGCGGAAACCCGTAAAAGCCTGGTGGGCAGCGGCGACCGCTCCGAGCGCATCCGCACCTACAACTTCCCCCAGGGCCGGGTAACCGACCATCGCATCAACCTGACGCTGTACAAGCTCGACGAAGTGATTGCCGGCGACCTGGATGCGGTGGTGCTGCCGCTGCAGCAGGAACACCAGGCCGAACTGCTGGCTGAACTGGCCAATGAGCAGTGAGCCCCCGCTGACCTGCGAAGCCCTCCTGAAGAGCGCCGTTGAGCAGATTGGCGGCGACTCGCCCCGGCTGGATGCCGAACTACTGCTGAGTTACGTGACCGGCCTGGGCCGAACCAGCTTCCGGGCCTGGCCCGAACGGGAAGTGCCGGCGGAACAGGCTGAGCCGTTTATGAACCTGGTGGCACAGCGCGCCAGCGGCCAACCGATTGCCTACCTGCTGGGCGAGCAGGAATTCTGGTCCTTACCCCTGAAAGTCAGTTCCTCAACACTGATTCCCCGGCCCGATACCGAGTGTGTGGTAGAGGCCGCGTTATCACTGGAACTACCCGCTAACGCCCGGGTACTCGACCTTGGCACCGGCACCGGTGCCATAGCACTGGCCCTGGCCAGCGAACAGTCGGGCTGGCAAATCCTGGCCAGCGACCGGGTTGAACAGGCAGTAGCCCTGGCCCGGAAAAACAGCCAGCAACTGGGCTTGTCCATCACCGTGGTGCAGAGCCACTGGTTCGACCAGATTCCTGCCGGAACCTTCGACCTTCTTATCTCCAACCCGCCCTACATCCCGGCCAGCGACCACCATTTAAAGGAAGGCGATGTACGTTTCGAACCCGAGTCTGCCCTGGTGGCCGGGGAAGATGGCCTGGACGACATCCGCCTGCTGGTCACCGAAGGCCTGGACTGGCTCAACCCGAATGGCTGGATGCTGCTGGAACATGGCTACGACCAGGGCGAAGCCGTACGGGATTTGTTTGCCAAAGCCGGATGGCGCAACATAGAAACCCGTAAAGACTACGGCGGCAACGATCGCATGACCCTGGCCCGCAAGCCCGCCCGCGACCAATAGCGAGAACAACCATGCTCAGCGACGAAGAACTGCTCCGCTACAGCCGACAAATCCTGATGCCCCGGTTCGATATCGCCGGCCAGCAAAAGCTCAAAGCCGCCCATGCACTGGTCATCGGCGCCGGCGGCCTGGGTTGCCCCGTGGCACTGTATCTGGGCGCGGCGGGTGTCGGTCACCTGACCCTGGTCGACGACGACCAGATCGAACTGGCGAACCTGCAGCGCCAGATCGCGTTTCAGCAAAGCTGGCTGGGCGATTCAAAGGCCGAGCGCCTGGCGGAGCGGGTGCGGGCGATCAACCCCGAGATCACTGTTAATGCCGTCAATCGCCGGGTGGATAGTGATGACCTCAAACAACTGGTTGGCGAATCCACCCTGGTGCTGGACTGCACCGACAACTTCAACACCCGCTTCGCGTTGAATAGAGCCTCGGTAGCTTCCGGGGTGCCGCTGGTTTCTGGTGCTGCGATTCGCGGTGAAGGCCAGTTGTCCGTTTATGATCCCCGCCACCCCGAAAGCCCCTGTTACCACTGTTTATACCCTGAGCAAGGAAACGAAGACCTGACCTGCTCCGAAGCGGGTGTTATCGCCCCGTTAGTGGGTATGATCGGCTCAGCCCAGGCCATGGAAGCCATAAAGGTTATCTCAGAAGTGGGTAACCCACTGGTTGGTCGCTTGTTGATCCTCGACGCCTGGCAAATGGAATGGCGAGAAATGAAACTCGCAAAAGACCCAGACTGCCCGGTGTGCCGCTGACTTGGGTTGACTCCGGAGTGGGGCAGGGTTGGGTTCGCCTTTCCAAAAACCGCTCCTTACGGCACATCCATGTGGCGCTTCTGCTCCGCCATC
>NZ_DFLY01000036.1:0-33165 GCF_002375525.1 Marinobacter sp. UBA3607
TAACCCGCGATGAACCTTTTTTTATGCCTGGGATTGATTGGGCCCTACACCTTGCCGCCCAGCAGGATACGTACCGCTGTACAGGCATCTTCGAGTTCTTCGTCCCGGGGTTCCCGGCCACCGATGATGTCGCTGTACAGGCAGGATTCGGCGATGCGCACCATGAAGTAGGACAGGCTCTGTATGTTCATGGGCGGGCTCAGGTGCCCGGCGCGTACTTCATCCTTGAGTAAGCGGGTATTCACTTCCACCGTGCGGGCGTGCAGGGTGGAATGGGATGACGTGAGCATCTTGAGCGCGTATTCCGGATCCTGGTGCAGGAATTTCCGCAGTGGCGAAAAGTGCAGGATGGTCATGTTGATGTGACGAAACACGCCAACGACATAGTCGACGCCATGGCCGGGGGTAATGGCACGGGCTTCTTTGTAGAGGGGTTCGTACAGAGACCAGAGAATCTCACCAATCAGCAGGTCCCGGTTGCCCACCCAGCGGAACAGGGTGGCGCGGCCTATGTGCAGGTCATCGGCCAGGGCCGCCAGGCTGATCTTTTCCCCTTTCAGCCACATTCTTCGGGCGCGTTTGAAGGCGTCCAGAGGCGTAGGTTTGGTGATGGTGTCGGTCACTGTGGTCTCTTTGGCTGATTTGCCCTTTATTCTAGCGATTGGCGCCTGCAGGGGCTATGGGTCCTTATACCCACAGGTCGCCAATGGCCGTATCCGGGCCGAAGTGGTGAAGCACCTGGGCCTGGAACAGTTCGGCGGTGGCGATGGCGTCTATCAGGGCGTTATGGCCGGCGTAGTGGGGCAGGCCGTAGCGGATCCGGCTGTCGGGCAGGCGGATAGAGATGGGCTTTTTCCCCATCAGTTGCTGCCACCGGCTGGGGTTTCGTTTGGGGTGCAGGTAGGCTTCGATGGCCATGGTGTCGATGACCGGGAAGAGCAGCTGTTCCTTCAGGCGCCATTGCAGGGCCATGTTCAGGAACGGCCGCTCTATGTTGCGGTAGTGCACCACGGGTATGCGGCCCTTGAGGTGCTGGAACAGGGTGTCGAGCACCTCGGCAAGGTCCGGGGCGTGTTCGATTTCGCTGTGGGTGATGCCGTGAATGGTAACGGTGTCCTGCTCCAGCGGCAGCTGCGGGCGGACGATCTGGTGCCAGGCCTCGCCGAGCTGTATGCCGCCCAGGGTAAAGGGCACCAGGCCGATGCTGACAATGGAGTGCTTGTTGACGTCCAGGCCAGTGTTTTCGAAGTCCAGGGCGACCAGCGGAACGTCACGCACGGGGGTGGTGGCGTCCGGGCAGCCGGCGTTGTAAAAGTCGCGAATCCGCGCGTCCTTTGCCTGTTCCGCCCCCTGGCGGTAGGTGTCTGGCCAGTTCCGGTTACTGTTGCTGCTTTCGATGGCGTTAGACATTCCGCGTGGCTCCGGCGTTGTAGCGGAAGCGCAGGAATTTCTGGGCATTGCTGACCACCTGGAAGGCGTCTTTCAGGTGGCTGCGTTCGAACGGCGACAGGTCTTCGGGGCGCACGTTATTGTCCGGTTCCCGGCCCTCTTCAATGGCCAGCGCCTGGTGGCGGATACGGACAATCGAGATGAACTCCAGGGCATCGCGCAGGTTGCCTGCGTCGTCGTCCAGCAACAGCTTGGTGTTGGCCACGTCCTTCAGGCGCTCGAAGGAGTTCTGGGAGCGGCTGCCACTGGCCAGGGCATGCACCCGGATAAGGTCAGACAGTGGCGCGGTGCCCCGGCGTTTCAGGTTGAAGGTTTTCTGGTGCTTGCCGTCTTCTTCCAGCACAAAGGTGCGGAAGAAACCCAGGGGCGGTGTGCGGTTCAGGGCATTTCTGGCCAGGAACGTGAGGAAGCGCTGACTTCCTCCGGCCTTTTCCACAATCAGGGTTTTCAGCTGCTCGGCAAAGTCGGTTTCGCCGTAGATGCCATCCAGGTCGAAGAAGATGTTGCTGTTGAGCAGGGCTTCGGCCTTGGGGTTATCGATCCAGTCGGTGAAATAGTCTTTCCAGACCCTCAGCGGTTGCCGCCATTTCGGGTTGGTGGCCATGATGTCGCCGGTGCAGTAAGTGTAGCCGCACTCGGCCAGGCCGTCGGAGACGAACTTGGCCAGGGCCAGGAAGTACTCGTCGTGCTCTTCCGGGATGAAGCTGTCGTCCAGCACCATGGCGTTGTCCTGGTCGGTAACCACCAGCTGTTCGTCCCGGGCCATGGAGCCCAGGGCCATAAAGCAATACGGGATGGGTGGCGGGCCGAGTTTTTCCTCGCCCAGTTCCAGCAGGCGCTGGCTGAAGCTTCGGCCAATGCCGGCCATGGCGCTGCCGATCATGTGGGAGTTGGCGTCTTCGTTGACCATCCGCACGAAGCTGTCGCGCACTTCGCGGCTGATTTTCTTCAGGCCTTTGATGTCGTTCTGGTGGTAGATGTTGCTCACCAGGTACAGGCTGCTCTGGCTCTCGTATTTGACGATGTCGGACAGCGCGATAACGCCACGCACTTCATGGTCTTCCATGACTGGCAGATGGTGCACGTTATTGTGCAGCATGGTAAGCATGGCTTCGAAGATGTAGCTGCGGGCGCTGATGGTAATCAGCCCTTCGGACATGATCTCGCTGATGGGGGTTTCTGATGGCAGGGCGTTGGTGACCGCCCGGGTGCGCAGATCCCGGTCGGTAATGATGCCCTTAAGCCGGGGTGACTCCCCACTTTCGTCCATCAGCAGCAGGGCCGACACGCCGTTGTCGGTCATGATCCGGGCCGCTTCCTGAAGGCGCACAGTGGTCGGGGCAGAGACCGGCTCCCGGGCAATCAATCGGGTGACCTTGGCGGACATCAGTTCGTTGGATTTGTGCCGGCGCGAGACCGCCGAACGCAGGCGACTGTGGTCTTCAATCTCGACAAAATCGGCGAAGTTTTCGTCGTTTTCCCACAGATACTGGAAGGTCTCGAAGGGGATTTTGTAGATCAGGCAGTCTTCGATGGCTTTGGCGGGAAAGCGTACTTTCTGATTGCGCAGCAGGCCGAACTGGCCAAAGATTTCGCCTTCGCCGATGCGGTTGTAGAGCTCGCCGGAGCGCCGGAAGATTTCCACCGCACCGCTGCGGATGTAGTGCAGCCAGTAGTTCTGCTGGCCCAGCTCCAGAATCTGGGTGCCGGCCCGGTAATAGGCTACTTCGATACCAGTGACGATGCGGTCGAGCAGCTCTTCGGGCATGTCGTCAAAGGGGGCATGTTGGGCGATGTGGTTGCGGATGTCGAGCAGCTCGGCCTGCATGGGCTCTCCAGGGTTGATCGGTCTTGTTCTGAAGCCGGCGATTGCTTTGCCGCCTTTTCCGGAGTCTGGCCAAACTATAGCAGTTGTCTGTCCGGTTGGTGTACCTTGGCGGCGGAATGTGGCGGGCTGGAGAAAGGTTTATGGTCAACAAGTTACTGGTAACCGGCGGGATTCGCTCCGGTAAGACCGGGCTGGCTGAGCAGAGGGCCAAAGCGGCCGGTAACGACGTGGTTTATGTGGCGACCGCCACTGCAGGCGATGATGAAATGGCACTGCGTATCCAGCGTCACCAGCAGCTGCGTCCCGATCACTGGCAGCTGGTTGAGGAGCCGCTGCGCCTGGGCCGGGTATTGTCAGTGTATGCCAGCGGTCTGGGAGAGCCACCGTTGCTGTTGGTGGACTGTATGAGCCTGTGGCTGAGCAATCTGTTGTTTGCCGACGGCTCCTTGTTCCAGCCCGAGCGGGCGGCCTTTCTGGAGGCGGTTGAGGCCTATCCCGGCCCTCTGGTGATTGTGACCAACGAAGTGGGGCTCGGAACCATCGGCATGGACCCGCTTACCCGCCGTTTTGCCGACGAGCTGGGCTGGCTCAATCAGGCCCTGGCCCAGCGATGTGATGAGGTGGTGATGGCCGTGGCGGGTTTACCAATTACCCTCAAGGCTGGTGGCTGATCAGGCTGCGGAACACACCGAATTCGGACTGGTCCACCTGTATCCGGCTGCGGCAGGCGTAAGGGACGGCGAAGCCGGTGAATGATTTTTCCAGCGGAATGCCCAACACATTGGCCAGCACCATGCGAATCACGCCTCCGTGGCAGACCACCAAGACCCGTTTGCCGGCTAGGGTTTGCTGCCACCGATCAAAACCATCGATGGTGCGCTGGTAGAAATCCGTCACAGCTTCACCGCCGGGGGGGAGGAAGTTGATGGGGTCCTGCCAGAAGTGGTTGAGGTGATCCCCATAACGCTCCTGGATCTGCTCTGCGGTCAACCCTTCCCACTCACCGAAGCCGATCTCCCGAAGATCTTCTTCGATGTGCAGTGGAATCCTGTGTTCCTCGGCTAGTTGCTGGGCGAAGCGTCGGCACCGTTTCATGGGTGAACTGACGATGGCGTCCCACCGATCACCCTCGGCGATGGCAGCTCTCATCTGTTGCCACCCGGTGTCGCTCAAAGGGTCGTCTTTACTGCCCCGGAACATCTGGCCACCTTCCGGTTCGCCGTGGCGTATCAGGTCGATTACTGTGGTGGTCATAGGGCTATTCTTCCGCTTTGCCGCTGACGCCAGCGTCGGTAAAACTGGCCATCCGGTTATGCAGGGCGCAGGCGGCGCGTAGCAGGGGAACGGCAACGGCGGCGCCGCTGCCCTCGCCCAGACGCATGCGAAGGTCCAGCAGGGGCGAGGCATCGAGTGCCTCCAGCACGGAATTGTGGCCGGGTTCGGCCGAGCGGTGTGCAAACAGAAGCCACTCGCGCACCCCTGGCTGTTGATGCACAGCCACCAGCGCGGCGACAGAGACGATAAAACCATCCACCAGTACCGGGATCCGGCGTGCGGCGCAGCCCATTATGGCGCCCGTCAGTGCGGCTATTTCAAAGCCTCCCAAAGAGGCCAGTACCGTCAGCGGATCCCGGTCGGGACCATGTCGGTGCAAGGCCTTCTCAACAACGCGGGCCTTGCGGGCAACGCCTTCGGAGTTCAGCCCGGTGCCCGGGCCAACGAGGGTGGTGGGCTGCTGGCCCAGCAGGGCGCAGGCCAATGCGGCGGCACTGGTGGTGTTGCCGATGCCCATGTCGCCACCAATAAACAGGCGGCAGCCAGCGTTTACGGCACGCCTGGCGGCATCGTCGCCACTGTATAGCGCGGATTCAACCTGGCGCGAGGACATGGCCGGTGATTTTGCCATGTTGGCCGTAGAGGGGGCGATAATCTGGTGTATGACGCCGGGCAATGCCGGTACCTCTCCAACCGTACCCAGGTTAACCACTTCCAGGCTGGCGCCAAGTTCTTCAGCCATCACGCTGATGGCAGCGCCGCCGCTGGCAAAGTTGGCGATCATCTGGGCGGTGACTGCCTGCGGAAATGCGGATACGCCTTCGGCGCACACGCCGTGATCTCCAGCGAAAATCACCATGCGGACCGGATCAACAGACGGCGTTTCACTGCCCGACAGGCTTGCGAGTGTAATGGCAACCTGTTCCAGCTTTCCCAGAGATCCGGGCGGTTTAGTAAGTACTTGCTGACGAGCCGAGGCAAGTTCTAAATGTGCACGGGATGGTGCGGGTGGTTGCTGAAGCCAGCTTTCGGGCAGAGGCATGGATTGTTCCTTGTGAACAGAAAGTGAGGATGGTCTATCTGTGGCTCCATGGTGTCAAGGTACGGCTCGGGTCGGGTAGACTTGCCGGCATTCTTCGTGAGGGTATGGTCTTGGATGCGTTTTCGATGTCGGTAGCCGTATGCTGTATCGCGGTTTTGGTGGATATTTTGATTGGCGAGCCGCGCCGCTGGCACCCCTTGGTGGGCTTTGGCCGCGTGGTTGCCTGGGTTGAGCGGTGCTTTAATCGTCGACCGCAACAACCGGGCCGCAGTGGGATGATCGGTGGCATTGCCGCCGTGTTGTTGATGATGCCAGTGGTCGCTGTGGCAATGGCTTTACAGGAATTGTTGAGTGGCTGGGCGGCGTTGCTGGTGCAGGCGGTTGTGCTGTGGCTGGCCATTGCGCTGCGGGGTTTGGCTGAGCATGGCAGAGCGGTATCGGACGCCTTGCTGCAAGGGCATGGCGAGCAAGCCCGTGCCGCGGTGGGACGCATCGTGAGCCGTGATGCCAAGTCGCTTTCTGACAGTGGTGTGGCCGCGGCGGCCGCCGAATCTATGTTGGAGAACGGTGCGGATGCTGTTTTTGCCAGCTTGTTCTGGTTTTTGGTAGCGGGCTTGCCCGGTGTGGTTTTACACCGGCTGGTGAACACGCTGGATGCCATGTGGGGCTATCGTAACCAACGCTATCTTTATTTCGGGCGCTTTGCCGCTCGGCTGGATGACCTTATGAACTGGCTGCCGGCACGGCTGACCGCCCTGACCTACGCGTTGATGGGCAACACGCGGCTGGCGATGACGTGCTGGTTTCGTCAGGCCAAAACATGGGACAGCCCCAATGCCGGCCCGGTGATGGCGGCCGGGGCTGGCGCGCTGGGCGTTTCGCTGGGCGGCCCGGCTCCTTATGCCAGCGGCGTTAAACAGCGCCCTCGCTTGGGCAGCGGCCCAGAGGCAACCGCCCGGACAGTTGAAGGGGCTATCGGGCTGGTCCAACGGGGTGTGGGGCTGTGGTTGATTGTCCTGGCACTGTTTGCCTTTGGATTTTGGGCCGGAGGTGCCGCGTGATTCCGTTTCATTCACCGGAGCGCCCGGAGCACGGCGGCAGGCTGGAAGCCGCAGCCCGCAAATGGGGCATACCCCGAAGCCAGTGGCTGGACCTTTCTACCGGTTTAAACCCCGTTCCTTATCCGATTCCTGAAATTCCCATGGAGGTTTGGCAACGCTTGCCCGAGCCGGATGACGGTTTGGAAGAGATCATTCGGCGCTGGGCTGGTGCACCGGCCGATGCGGCTTGTCTGCCTGTGGCGGGTAGCCAGCAAGCCATCATGGCATTACCGGCCGTTCGCAAGCGCTTGCACGGGCTTGGCCGGGTGGCGGTGCCCATGCCGGGTTACCGGGAGCATGGCCATGCCTGGCAGCGGGCGGGGTTTGATGTGGTGGGTATTTCAGCGCAACAAGCGCTGGCGGATGATCTGAGCTGGCTGGATTCGGTGGATGTGGTGGTTTGGATCAATCCGAACAATCCGACCGGGCAGGTGTTATTGCCCGAGCGATTGTTGGCCTGGCGGGAACGGCTGCAGCGGCACGGTGGCTGGTTGGTTGTGGATGAGGCGTTTGTTGAGGGGCTTCCCGATCATAGGCTCGACCCATGGGCGGGCGCAGCCAATCTCGTCATCCTGAGGTCGTTAGGTAAGTTTTTCGGGTTGGCCGGAATTCGGGCCGGCGCTGTGCTGTTGGAAAGTGGGCTGGCAAAACAGTTTAACCACGAACTGGGGCCTTGGCCTGTAAGTGGCCCGACGCGATATCTAATGAAATGGGTGCTGGTAGATGAGGCATGGCAAGCAAACGCATTGATCAAGCAGAAAGAAGCCTCGAACAGATTGTCCGCTCTGCTTGAACAACACGGTCTGGGTGTCCCTAGTGGCACGTTGCTGTTTCAAACGGTACGACATCCTCGGGCAGCGGAAATCGCAGACCGACTCGCTCGGTGCGGAGTTCTGGTGCGGTGCTTCGATTCTCCTGAGGCTTTGCGTTTTGGTTTACCGGCCGAAGAGGCCAGTTGGCGGCGCTTGGCTGACGCTCTGTCGGGAATTTATATATGTCATTGACCACCCCCATCCCGGTTGGTAGTCTTGCCCGCGATTTCAGGTGCTCTGCATGTTCATTTCAGACTGGCGAAAGTCGGGTGAATACATAGAGTGAAACGGGAAACTGGTGAGAGGCCAGTACTGCCCCCGCAACGGTAATCAGGTTAATAGCAATCCGTTACGCCACTGTGTCCTAGGCATGGGAAGGTGATTGCTTCGGAGCACGGCCTCCACCTGAAAGTCCGGAGACCGGCCTGAAAGACGGAGTTTCTCAACTCCGTACACCAGACGTTGCGGAGGGCGACGGCGGTGGGTGATCCTGGCTCATCAGCACTACATGCCCTCCACCCCCGTCTGAACACCTTAATTGTCCTTCGCAGTAACCAAGACCGACCGCGCGGGTGCGTGCGGTGAACTGTGAGCGATGATATGAACCCTTCGAAGGCCATTCCGGCGTTAATTCTGTTGCCACTGGCGTTTCCTGTCACTGCGACTGACGGACAGACTGAAAACGCAACTCTTGAACCGATCGTTGTAACAGCGACCCTAGGTCCGCTGACCGCGGGCGAAAGTTTGTCCTCAGTAACCGTCATCGATGAAGAAGCTATCAGACAGCAAAATCCGTCTGACTTTTCTGAACTTCTGCGTGGTCAGCCGGGCATTAACGTGACGGGAAATGGATCGTTCGGGAAAACGACGAGTGTTTACACCCGTGGCACGGCAAATGATTCAACGTTGTTTTTAGTGGATGGCGTACGTTTACGTTCAGCGACCTCTGGTGGTCCATCTTGGCAGTACTTTCCTGCGGAACTCGTAGAGCGTGTCGAAATTGTTCGCGGTGCAAAGAGCTCGCTTTACGGCTCAGACGCGGTCGGTGGCGTGATACAGGCTTTTACGCTTGATCCGGAAGAGACACCTGCAGGTTGGGTAGAGCTTGGCGCGGGCAACTTCGACACCCAAAAAGGCAGTGCCGGTGTCGCCGCTAGCGCAGGCAACACACGCTTTAGTTTAAGTGGCCTGCATAAGGAAACGGATGGTACGGCGGCGATCACTGATGGTGAAGACCGAGGTTTCCGAAACACTGCAGGAGTCGGGCGGATTGTCCATGAGCTGGACTCTGGTGGCGAAGCCAGTCTGGTTGTGGTTCAGAGCGAAGGTAATACTGAGTACGAAGGCGGCAACATCGATTATATGCTCCGAACTATTGGATTTGGGCTAGAAACTCCGGTGAGTGACCACTGGCGTCAGTCGTTACAGTTTTCTGAGTCTCGTGACGAAACCGATAATGTCACGCCTACCTTTAGCAGCACTTTTGACACACGATCGCGTGCAGCTCGCTGGGACAACACATTTACTTGGAATGTTCACGAGTTGGTTGTTGGCACTGAATTGATGAATGATGAAGTGGGCGGCACGACTGATTATGCCGAGACCAGCCGTTCTAATTTTGCACTTTATACACAGCTGCGCTTGAATTTCGGGCCGACAGATTTGATGTTGAGCTTGCGAGGGGATGATAACGAAGCATACGGGAAGAACGAAACCGGTAGTATTGCATTGGGGCATGCATTCGATCGTTCCCATCGTGTGCGGTTGAGCTACGGTACCGCATTCCGCGCCCCGACATTTAATGATTTGTACTTTCCAGGTGCTAACCCGGATCTTGAAGCTGAAGAGTCGGCGACGGTAGAAGTCGGTTTCAGTGGCCATTATCAGTATTGGTTCTGGGATACCGCAGTGTTCCAGCTCGATGTCGATAACTTGATTGCATGGCAACCCGCCCCAACACCGAGTGACCCGTTTAATTGGTCGCCAATGAACGTTAACGAAGCTCGGATTCGGGGGCTGGAGCTCAGCGCTGGCTTCGAGCGCGACGGATGGCGCGGTGATGCAGCCTTGACCTTGCTTGACCCTGAAAATCGTGAAACTGGCAATCGCCTTCAGCGCCGCAGTGGCAAAACCTTACGACTCGACTTGAGCAAACAAGTGGGCAACTGGGACTTTGGCGGAACGGTGGTTGCGGAAGGTTATCGGTACGACGATGCCAGTAACGATGATCGGTTGTCCGGTTTTGCTACGCTGGACCTGCGGGCTGGCTGGCGCTTTGCAAAGGACTGGTCAACGCGTCTAACAGTGGCCAATGTTCTGGATAAAGAATACAGCACGGCTCGATACTCCAGCTCACAAGATCTGGATTATATCGCGGCAGGCCGCACAGCTATGCTGACTGTCCGCTATGACATTCGATAAATGATCTGACAAAGCCGGGGAGGCGCCAGTGATAAAGCTGAAAGGTTTGGCCGTGATGTTGGGCTGGATGCTGCTGGCACCTCCGGGGCTGGCCGCCCCTATTTGTGTAGTAGATGATCTAGAGGTTGAGGTTTGCCTGGATCAACCGGCCAAACGCATCGCCACCTTGTCTCCTGGCGCCACGGAACTGGCGTTTGCCGCAGGAGCGGGCGACAAGGTGGTCGCTGTGGTGAATTACAGCGATTACCCTGAAGCCGCCCTCAAATTACCTTTGGTGGGTAATCACACCCGGATAGATCTGGAAGCGTTATTGGCGCTGAAGCCCGATTTGGTGATCACCTGGCGAACCGGTAATCCCCCGGCGCAAATGGAGATGCTGAGAGCACTCGGCTTGCCCATGTTTGCCATTGAACCACGTACCTTCGAGGGCGTTTCCAAAGTCATTGAACAGCTTTCGACACTGGCAGGCACGGAACAGGAAGGTTTCGCGGAAGCAGAACGTTTCCGAAAAGGGATCGCCGAGATTGCAGAGCAGTATCGGGACGCCGAGCCCGTGCCGGTTTTCTATCAAGTTTGGCAAACTCCGCTGATGACGATCAACGATGATCATCTGATCGGTAAAGTGGTTCAGCTTTGCGGTGGGGTGAATGTCTTTGGTGACATGCCGCGATTGGTGCCAAGAATCAGTGCCGAAGTGGTGCTGGAGGCCGATCCTCATGCAATTATTACAGGCAGTGTTGAGGGTATCGAAGATAACCAACTTGATCGCTGGAAGAGTTACACCGGAATGACTGCTGTGGCAAAAAATAACTTGTTCTTTGTCCCGGCATCACCCATCTCAAGGCCGACGCCCAGGCTTCTTGAGGCGAGTCGAGATATTTGCGAAAGACTGGATGTTGCCCGTGAACGCGAGTAAGACCTGCAAACACCCGTGTAAACAGGTGACAGTAAGATGACTCGCTCTTTGCTGGTACTCGGTGCGATTTCTCTGGCCGCGCTGATATTGGCCTTGGCTATCGGCAGTGTGAACATTGCGCCCTCAGAACTCTGGAAAGTCATTCAGGGTGAAGGCAGCGCATTGCATCGTACCTTGCTGCTGGACCTGCGTCTGCCGCGCACCCTTGCGGCTTTCGCGACCGGTGGCCTGTTAGCGGTAGCGGGTGCCCTGATGCAGGTGCTACTGCGCAACCCGCTGGCGGACCCTTATGTGCTGGGGTTGTCTGGTGGCGCCGCTGTTGGTGCGCTCTTGGCAATGCTGACCGGAATGGGAGCCTTTGTGATCTCGGGGTCAGCCTTTGCCGGTGCCATGCTGGCAATGGTGTTGGTGTTTGGCCTTGCCCACGGCACGGGCAGTTGGACGGCCTCGCGTCTGCTGCTGACCGGCGTTGTAGTGGCTGCCGGCTGGGGGGCAGTGATTACGCTCATGCTGGCGGTTACCCCGTCTTACAAGCTTCCTGGCATGTTGTATTGGCTAATGGGCGATGTTTCCTACGCGCGCACGCCTTGGCCCGCATTGGTGGTTCTGATATTCGCGATCGCGGTGATTTTACCGCTTGCTCGTAATCTGAACGTGCTGGCGCGTGGCCCGATGCAGGCCGCGGCACTCGGGGTGTCGGTACGGCCGCTGGAGTGGACCATTTACGTGCTCGCCAGCCTACTGACGGCAACGGCCGTGACCACGGCTGGAAGTATCGGGTTCGTAGGCCTGATTGTGCCGCATATGCTTCGGCTGGTATTGGGCAACGATCAGCGCATTATTTTGCCTGCCAGCGCCTTGGCTGGCGGTACTCTGCTTGTGTTGGCAGATACCCTCGCTCGCACGGTGATCGCGCCTGAGCAGCTTCCCGTGGGTGTTATTACTGCATTACTGGGCGTCCCGACCTTCCTGTATCTTCTGCACCGGAGCCGTTAATGAGCACGCTGCACACCCGCGACCTGATCATCAATGTGCCCGGTAGAACAGACGGCTTCCCTCTGAATCTGAGTGTTGAGCCCGGTCAGACTTGGGGCGTGTTGGGCCCTAACGGGGCCGGCAAAACCACTCTGCTGCATACCCTCGCAGGCTTGTTACCTGCACGCAGTGGCCGAGTTGTATTGAGCGACTCGCCGCTTATTGCGCTAAAACGCCGCGACATTGCGCGGCAACTGGGATTGGTATTTCAGGAACGGCAAGACAGTTTTCCCGCAACGGTCATGGAAACCGCACTGATTGGGCGTCACCCGTGGTTGTCGCCTTGGGAAAGTGAACAAGCTGATGACCAGATCCGTGCGCAACAGGCGTTGGTGGCGATGGATGTTGATCATTTGTCTGGGCGCTTGCTGAGCACCTTGTCGGGCGGTGAGCGTCAGCGGGTTGCGATTGCAACACTGATGACTCAGAACCCCGATATCTGGTTGCTTGACGAGCCGACTAACCACTTAGACCTTCACCATCAGGTTAAAGTCATGAGCTTGCTTAAAAACCAGTCGGCTGCAGGAAAGGCGGTGTTCATGTGCCTGCACGACCTTAACCTGGCCGCACGGTGGTGTAGCCATGTGTTGCTGCTTTATCCCAATGGCGATGCCTGTTGGGGCCCCGCCGACAGTATGTTGAAACCATCCGCACTTGAGCAGTTGTATAACCAAAAACTGGTGACTGTAGAAGCCGATGGCGCACCGGTGTTCGTTCCTGTGAGTTCCGGTTAATAACGATGAGAATGGTAAAACTATGAACAAGTCCGTCCCGGCAGTCATGATTACCGGCCCCGCCTCTGGGCAGGGGAAATCCATGGTGACAGCGGCATTGGCCCGTTTGCACCGGAATGCCGGGCGTAAGGTGCGAGTGTTTAAGCACGGACCGGATTATCTCGACCCGATGGTGCTGGAGGTCGCATCTGGCCACCCGGTCTATCAACTACACCCGTGGATGACCGGAGAAAATGAGTGCCGCTGGCGGCTGGCCGAGGCAGCACAAGACGCGGATCTGATTTTAATCGAAGGCGCGATGGGGTTGTTCGACGGCGATCCATCCAGCGCTGATTTGGCAAAGCTTATGGGTATCCCTGCACTGCCGGTTATCGACGCCGGTGGCATGGCCCAGACCTTTGGCGCTCTTGTGTTGGGGCTTGCTCGCTTTGACCCGGAGCTGTCAATTTATGACGTGATTGCGAACAAAATCGGTAGCCCGCGCCACGGTGAAATGCTGAAAGAACGACTGCCGGAAGGGATTCGTCTGCTGGGTGCTATTCCCAGAAACGACGCCATGAACATCCCGGAGCGACACTTGGGGTTGATGCAGCCAGCAGAGCTGGGCAACCTCGACCAGAAACTGGATGACGCTGCCCAAGTGCTGAAAGACGCGGGGCTCGACGCATTGCCGAAAGCGGTGGAGATTCCCACCGTTGAACCGGCAACAAGGCCGAAAGCCCTGTTGGCCGGCACTCGTATTGCGATCGCTCGTGACGCTGCCTTCAGTTTTATCTATCGCGCCAACACCGAGCTGCTGGTAGCTATGGGCGCTGAACTGGACTATTTCTCTCCACTGGAAGACTCGGAACTTCCGCCTGCCGATGCCCTTTGGCTTCCTGGCGGCTACCCGGAACTGCATGGCAATACGCTGGCGAAGAATACTGCGATGGCGAATTCCATTCGTTCCTTCCATAGCGCCGGTAAGCCGATATTGGCGGAATGCGGCGGTTTAATGGCCTGTGCGCAAGAACTATCAGATAAAGAAGGCGAGGTACATTCGCTGTATGGCCTGATACCGGGCCGTGCGGCCATGGCCAAGCGTTTGCAAGGCATCGGCATGCACAGTCTGAAGACGGAGCAAGGCGAGTTGCGAGGCCATACTTTCCATCGCTCCACGCTGGATACCTCGTGGCAGCCAGCTGCTTATAGCCATAAGCAAGCAGGCACCGGCGGAGAAGCCGTTTTCTGTCAAAATGCTTTGGTGGCCAGTTATTTCCACGGCTATTTCCCCTCAGCCCCCGAACTTGTGGCGGCGATTTTCCGCGGTGAGACGCTGACCTTCCCCGGCTACTCCGAGAACGATCATTCGTAATCGACATAACTCGTGAAAGGGCTTCTAGGAATGCGATATCTGAAGGTATTTCTGGCGGCCATGACGGTCATGTTTTGGGCGCCTTCAGTGATGGCTGCTACCGTCGTGGGCATTATTTCCGAGCGTTCAGCCGCAGAAATGGCGGCGGGCGCTCATCGGTTTTTAGACCACAACCCAGACCACCGCGTGTTGCTGCGAACTCCCGATCAACTGGCCACCCAGAGCGACCAACAAGTGCTCGAGTTGCTCAAGAACGCTGATGCCATCGTGTTGGCGGCGGTGTTTGGTGACCAGGTGGAGCGCCTTGCCGGGTTGGTGAAAGTCGTCGTAGCGGGTGACGCTGCCGGGCAGATGCCAGTGCTAGGTATCAACAGTGATTGGCGTATTTCACGGCTGTCTCAGCTCAATGGACAAAAGCCATTGGCGGAGCTGAATGCCGCTGGACTCAAGGCCTTGGTCGCCGCGCCGGCAGCCGGAGTTGATGCTGCTGAGGATTTGGTAAACCGGCAGGCCCGGTTTCCCGGCCAGGCTGACTGGTTGGAAGGCCGTGCTTTCTATCAGGGCCGGACGCCGAACCATCTGGATGGCCTGATACGGTGGCTGTTGGCCAAAGCGGGACACGGCATGGATTACGAAAAGCCCAAGCCCCGCGCCAGTATCCGTTATTACCAGAATGGTGAAGCGAGCGTTGAGGCTTCAGCACTGACGCTGACCGACGCCCCCGTAGTCGTGGTTCTTGATCTGGACAGTGGAGACCGGCCGGGAGATCGGGCTTTACTGAACGATACCTGTGCGGCTTTGGAAGCTCGGGAGCTTCAGTGTTTTGCAATCCTATCCCGATGGGGTGGTGCCAGCCTTGATGCCTTGCGCACGCTCGAAGAAGCGATTCAACCCGCAACATTGGCGGGCATTGTCAGCCTGCAGGATTTCACCATTGGCGGAGGTGAGGGCCGCCGGGAGGTTACGGAAGAGTTGATCCGGCTCAACGTGCCTGTCATCAAAGGCCTTAGGCTGGCTTCCCGGACTCGGAATCAATGGCAGCTTTCCGTTGATGGTATCCCCACCGATCAGGTGCATTACAACCTGGCCATGCCGGAACTTCAGGGTGTAAGCCAGCCCATGGTATTGGCAACGGCGGAGCCTGAAGAGATCGATCCCCAAACTGGCGTTGCGTTGACGCTGACACAACCGGTTCCAAACCGTGTTGCTGCATTGGCTGAACGCCTTCAGCGTTGGCAGGTGCTGCAAACCAAAGATAATGCCGACAAACGGGTGGCTATTGTTTATTACAACCATCCCCCCGGGCGCCAGAACATAGGTGCGGACAATCTGGATGTACCAGCTTCACTGTTCCAAATGCTGAGCTGGCTAAAAGCCGAGGGGTACAGCACCGGTCCCCTACCTGACAGCCCGGAAGCCTTGCTCGACCTGGTTCAACAGCGCGGGGTTAGTCTGCCAGATGACCCGCGCTCGATGAAGGAAATGGCGACTGGGGTCCCTTCGATGAGCGCGCAAACCTACCAGGGTTATCTGCAATCTCTACCAAACGTTGTGCAGCAAGAAATAACGCACGGTCCGCTGGGGTATTTGCATGAACGCTTGGAACAAGCCCATGAATTGGGGGAGCAGGACTTGGCTCTGGGCCTTCTGGATCGCGGCGTTAAGGATCTGCGCAATTTAATCGAGCATGTACAGCACCCGAACCGGCCTACCGCCCTCGCCCAGCTTGATCAATACGAAGCGCTGTGGAGCCAGCGACTAAAAGAAGGTGGGCACAAAAGCGAATTGAACGAACAGCGAGCTTTATTGGCCGATACGGGCATACCGGGGCTGAAAGGCTGGGGTGAAGCGCCAGGGCTGTCGATGGTGGTGGACGACCGCTTGATCTTCCCCGGCCTGCGATTCGGGAATATTTTCATTGGGCCCCAGCCACCAAGAGGCTGGGAGGTGGATGAAGAGCTGCTGCACGCGAATACCACTTTCCCACCAACGCACCAATATGTGGGCTTCTACCATTGGTTGAGAGACCACTATAAGGCCGATGCGCTGGTATACGTGGGGCGGCATTCCACCCGTGAATTCCTGCCACGGCGTCGCGCTGGCCTGACTGAGGATGATTACCCTGATTTGCTGGGGGGTAACCTGCCATTGATCTACCCCTACATCGTCGACGGAGTTGGTGAAGGCATTCAGGCCAAGCGGCGTGCGCTGGGCGTGATGATCAGTCATCTGACACCGCCCCTAGCGGTTACTGAGCTGTACGATGACCTGCTTGAAATAAGGCAGTTGGTGGAAACCTGGGAGTCGGCGACCGATCCTGATAGCCCAACCCGTGAGCGGGCGCTGCAAATGCTGCGAGAAAAAATCTTGCTGCTGGACATCGACGACGATATCGAGCAGGAAATTGCCAATGAAATGGGGCTTTCCGCCGATGAAGTTTCGATAGAAGAGCTGTCGCCCGAGATACTGGTTCACGAAGCCGGGCACTATGTAACGGACATTCAGGAGCATTTCATGCCTCTGGGGTTGCATGTGTTTGGGAAGGACTGGACCGACGAGATGCTGGACACGATGCTGACCTCAATGGCGAGCAAGTCGGGTAAGCCAGAACCGAGCTGGCGACAGAGGTTGGCGATGTCACCTGTGGCTGAGCGGAAGAGCTGGCTGAACGCGCTTAATGGTCGTTTTGTAGCGCCCGGGCATGGCAACGACCCGCTGCGAACTCCGGAAGTCTTGCCAACGGGGAGAAATTTTCATGCGTTGTCTGACGACCTGATTCCGACGCGAGTGGCCTGGTCACTGGCCGAGGATTTAGCCGCAAAAGCAGAAAAAACGGGCACCCGACAAAGTAACGAAAGTGATGCATTGGTTCTCTGGGCGTCGGACACGGTGCGTGATGAAGGCGTGATGATTGCCTTCGGCCTGAAACTTATGGGTATCCGCCCGGTGTGGAATAGCCGAGGCATTGTTAATGGTCTGGAGCGACTGCCCGCAGGACCGGGCACAGATAACCCGGTTCGGCGTAATGTGCTCTTTACCACATCGGGGCTCTTCCGGGATCTCTACGGAAGCAAGCTGGAGTGGTTGGATCTGGCTTCTCGGTACGCGCTGGCGGGCGCTGCAAAAACCATAGCAACTGAGCACCCGGATTTGGTGCCCGCACTCGATCAGGCTTTGTCGGTTTTACCGGTAGCCCTGCAAGAACGCGGTAGCGAATCGCTGGAAATCAATGGTGTGGCCGCACGCTGGGTGGCTGATACTCGGATTCTCTTAACTGCCGGACAGTCTGCACAGGATGCAGGTAATCAGGCGGCCTACCGGGTGTTTGGCACAGCGCCGGGAGCGTACGGAGCTGGGGTGAACCGGCTGGCTACCCGTACTGGCGCATGGCAGGGGCGGCAGCAGCTGGGCGATGCCTATCGTCGTCGAATGGGGCATGTTTACGGTAAAGAAAGCCTAGGTGAACCGGCGCACGAAGCCTTTGATCGCCAGCTGCTTTCTGTCGACAAAACCTATCTGGGACGATCCAGCCATTTGTATGGTCTGCTCGATAATGATGACGGCTTTGACTTCCAGGGCGGGTTGTCCAATGCGGTTGAGCATTTGCGGGGTGAGCCGCCGGAGAATATGGTTTTACAGTACAAGGATCCGAAGAACCCGACAGTGGACTCGCTTCAGCGGGCACTGCAGGTTGAGCTTCGTGCCCGAAATTTGAATCCCCAATGGCTCGCACCGTTGATGGAGCATGGTTATGCCGGTGCGCGCACCATGGGCAGTGATTTTCTGGATAACCTCTGGGGCTGGCAGATTACCAGTCCACAGGTGCTTCGCTCGAGTGTCTGGGATGAAATTAATGAGGTGTACTTTCAGGATCGCCATGGGCTGGGCCTGAGTGACTTCTTGGCAGAGGGGCACAATGTTCACGTAAAGACCCATATGCAGGCCATTGCCCTACTGGCAGCCAAGCGTGGTTTCTGGGAAGTGAATGTGTTCACCCTGAAGTCCCTCGTGCGTGATTTCGCCGGCAATATCATTGACCATGGCTTGCCCGGAAGCGGCCACACTCGCCCGGATCATCCCTTGATGGACTGGGTTGCGGGCCAGTTAGACCCGCAACAGCGGGAGGCTTTTGATTCCGCCCGCAAGGGTGGATCTTCGACTTATCAGCTCGCACCCCAGGGCTGACATTCCAAAATGACCAGGAGAATACCCATGCGTGAACGCGCCAAAGACCCCGAACGCCATGCCAAGCGCATGGCCGCCAAACAGAAGATCATGCAGGAACGCATTGCCAGTGCCCAGAAAGAACAGGGCGTGTTGCTGGTGCTCACCGGCCCCGGCAAAGGCAAGAGCAGTTCCGGCTTCGGCATGGTCGCCCGGGCCCTGGGCCATGGAATGAAAGTGGGCATCGTCCAGTTTATCAAGGGCGCTTTCAGCACCGGCGAGGAAGCGTTCTTCCGGAGCCTGCCGAACGTGACCTACCACGTGATGGGCCAGGGCTATACCTGGGACACCCAGAACCGGAAACAGGATGTGAAGAGCGCAACCGATGCCTGGGAAGTCGCAGCAAGCATGCTGAGCGATGACAGCTATGACCTGGTACTGCTGGATGAACTGAATATCGCCCTGAAGTACGACTACATCGATCTGGACCGGGTGCTGGACGACCTGCAGGCCCGTCCGGAAATGCAGCATGTGGTGGTCACCGGTCGCGGGGCTCCGCAGGAACTGATTGATCTGGCTGATACGGTCACCGAGATGGGTGTGGTCAAACATGCCTTCAAGGATCAGGGCATCAAGGCCCAGAAGGGTGTGGAGTTGTAAATGCCCACCCTGATGGTGCAGGGCACCACCTCGGATGCTGGCAAGACCACGGTGGTGGCGGCCCTGTGCCGCTGGCTGGCGCGTCAGGGGGTGTCGGTGGCACCGTTCAAACCCCAGAACATGGCCCTGAACAGTGCGGTCACCGTGGATGGTGGCGAAATTGGCCGCTCCACGGCGTTGCAGGCACTGGCCTGTGGTCTGGAGCCCCACAGTGACATGAACCCGGTGTTGCTGAAGCCCCAGAGCGATTGCGGGGCCCAGGTGATCTTGCGGGGCAAGGTCCATGGCAATATGGATGCCCTGGATTACCACGCCTACAAAGCTGAGGCGATGAATTCGGTGATGGCGAGCTGGCAGGCACTGAGTGCCCGCTACGATGTGGTCATCGCCGAAGGCGCCGGCAGCCCCGCGGAAATCAATCTGCGGGCCAACGACATTGCCAACATGGGTTTTGCCGAAGCTGCTGATTGTCCGGTGTTGCTGGTAGGGGATATCGACAAGGGCGGGGTTTTTGCCCAGCTGGTGGGTACGCTGGCGTTGATTTCCGACAGTGAGCGGGACAGGACGGCGGGTTTTATCATCAACCGGTTCCGGGGCGATATTGCGCTGTTGGAGCCCGGGCTGGACTGGCTGACGGAACACACGGGCAAGCCGGTGTTCGGGGTTTTGCCATACCTGCATGGGTTGGTGATCGACTCCGAAGACAGCGTCAGTGCCGCCGGCATCAGTGAGGCCGGAGCCCTGAAAGTGGTCGTGCCGGTATTTCCGCGGATCAGCAACCACAATGATTTTGATCCGTTGCGACTCCACCCGGGCGTTGACCTGGTGTTCGTGGGGACGGATGAACCCATTCCGCCAGCGGATCTGATTATCTTGCCCGGCAGCAAAAGCACCCGGCACGACCTGCAGTGGCTGAAGCAACAAGGCTGGCCGGAAGCCATCCAGAAACACCTGCGGTATGGCGGCAAGCTACTGGGTATCTGTGGCGGATTCCAGATGCTGGGACTAAAAGTGGAAGACCCGGAAGGGCTGGAGGGTGAAGCCGGCACTACCGAGGGCCTGGCCCTGTTCGAAATGGTTACCCGTATGGTGCCGGGCAAGCAGCTCCGAATGGTAAATGGCGGGCTGACCTCTCATGTTGCCAGCACGGCGGTGACAGGCACTCTGAAAGGCTATGAAATGCACAACGGTGTCACCGAAGGCGCCGCGCTGGTGCGCCCATTTGCAGAGCTGGAAGGCCGGCCGGATGGCGCCGTCAGTGCGGATGGCCAGGTGGCGGGTACCTACATCCACGGCGTCTTCGACGAGCCAGCCGCCTGCCATGCCATTCTGGCCTGGGCAGGCCTTAAAACACAGGGCGAGCAGTCGGTGGACTACCAGCGTCACCGTCTGCAGCAACTTGATCGCCTGGCCGATCAGGTGGAGCAGTGCCTGGACACAGAGCGGTTAAGGAGGCTGTTGCAGTTGTGAGTAACCCGAATGATCCCTTCACCGATGCCCAGCGCGAAGGCCTGTACCGGGCCATCTTCGAGCGCCGGGATGTGCGCTCCCAGTTCCTGCCAGATGCCATTCCGGAGGAGGTTCTGGCGCGCATCCTGAGAGCTGTCCACCATGCCCCGTCGGTCGGCTTCATGCAGCCCTGGGATTTTATCGTGATCGACAGCCTGGCGGTGCGCGAGCAGGTGCTGGACAGTTTTAACGAGGAAAACGCAAAGGCCTCGGAAAACTACACCGGCGAGCGCCAGCAAACCTATCGGAGCCTGAAACTGCAGGGCATTCTGGAAAGCCCCATCAACCTCTGCATCACCTGTGATCGATCCCGCGGCGGCCCTAATGTATTGGGCCGTAACTCCATCATGGAAATGGACCTGTTCAGCACCTGCCTGGCGGTGCAGAACCTCTGGCTGGCGGCACGGGCCGAGGGCATTGGCGTGGGCTGGGTGAGTATTCTGGACCAGGATGTGCTGTCGAATATCCTGCAGGTACCGGATCATGTATACCCACTGGCCTACCTTTGCCTGGGCTATGTCAGTGAATTCCTGGAGCAACCGGAATTACAGTCCAAAGGCTGGCGTTCCCGGCTGCCGCTGGAAGATCTGGTGCATGGGAATAGCTGGGGACAGCCGATTGGGTATAAGAAACTGGCAAAGTACCTCGTCGGGGAGTGATGGGTACCATAAAAAACTATTATCGTTTTCCTCATAGGTCCCGAATTGGGTACGATCCGACCCGATTTGGGACTTCTGTTCAGGGGGTGAGATGAAGTTTTCTGTGTTTTACCAGCAGGCCTTGGCCCGGAAGGGTGGCGAGCAGGTCCTGAAATCCCTGTTGCCTCCGGTCACCGAAAAGCATCGTCTGGCGGAGATCAGCGACGACCGTTACCTGTCCGAGATCACCGGATGCATTTTCAAGGCTGGTTTTGTCTGGCGGGTGATCGAGAACAAGTGGCCGGATTTTGAGGCGGCATTCGAAGGGTTTGTGCCCGCCTACTGGCAGCAGGTGCCGCCGGAAGTGCTGGAGCAGCTGGCTACAGACGAGCGTATTGTTCGCAACATGCAGAAGATCCGAACCGTGCCGGAAAATGCCCGGATGATCATGGATGTGGCGAAAGATCATGGTAGCTTTGGTCAGTTTCTGGCCCAGTGGCCGTCGACCGATCAGGTGGGGCTGCTGCTCTACCTGAAGCGTAACGGTGAGCGTCTGGGCGGGAACTCAGCCCAGTACTTCCTGCGCCGGGTGGGTTGGGATGGTTTTATCCTGTCCCACGATGTGGTTACCGCCCTGACCCGGGCCGGAATACTGGATGCCTCACCGGCCAGCAAGAAAGGCATGAGCCAGGCCCAGGAGGCGTTCAACCGTTGGCACGAAGAGACGGAAATGCCTATCAGCCACCTGTCCCGGATAGTGTCGTTCACGGTGGATAATTGACGATGCCCGGCACGTTAGAGAAACAGCAACAGCGCCAGTTCACTGAACACGACAGCTGCGCCCAGGGTGTCGCCGGTGTAGCCACCGAGCTGGCTACGAAGATAGCTGCCCCAGAACACAGCAACCAGCAGGACGGCCGTTATGGCTGCGGGAATCAGTAACGGCTGCCAGAGTGATAATCCGGATGCCAGCAACAACACAAAGCCTGCCGCCGCCAGCAAACGGCTGCGGGAGAAACCGTCTGCCACCGGCGTGGATTTACTCTTGTCGGGGTCAGTGACGTACGGCAGGCAGGCCATCAATATCAGCGGTGTCAGCCGGGAAACCGCAGGTGCCACCAGCAACGCAAGCCAGATCAATTCAGCCTCAGCCAGCAGGGCTACTTTCAGCAGCAAGGCCATCACCAGTGCCACCGTGCCATAGGTTCCGATCCGGCTGTCTTTCATGATCTCCAGCCGTTTTTCCACGGTATAGCCGCCGCCGAGAGCATCAACACTGTCCGCCAGGCCATCTTCGTGGAAGGCCCCGGTGATAAACAGGTGCAGAATAACCACCAGGATAATGGCCGCCAGCGGGCTGGCCACCAATGAGAACAGAAGGTAGGCGGCGCAATAGCCAAGGCCGAGCAGAAGGCCCACCAGAGGAAAATAGACGCTGCTCTGGTTCATCAGGCGCTGGGAGTAATCAATCCGGACGAGCATGGGGATACGAGTCAGGAATCCCAGTGCCAGCCAGAAAGCCTGCCATTCATGTGCAATCCGCGAGCGAGGGAGCAAGGGCGCCTCCTTGAGAATTCAAAAGCGCCCATTGTACGTGAGATCAGCAAAGTTTGCGGTGTTCTCAGAGTCGCATCAGTCCAGCCACTCCCCGGGGTTTTCGGTGGTAAAGCGTGTCACCTTGTCCGGGGGTTCACAGCTGTCAGTCATGTCCTGGTCGCTCAGCAGCACGTAGGTATCCCGGTGAGCAGTGCCCAGCGGTCGAGCACCCTGCTTATTGAAACAGCCAAGCTCTCCATCCCCTGCCACAATCAGATAGCTATCCGGTGTCTCCCGCATCCAGAGCCAGGCGTTGCGGCTTTCCTGTTCCCTGTCGCTGAAGTAACTGAAATGGGTAAAGTCCCGTTTTGAAAACAGAATGAACTGTTCCCGGAAATTGATCATGCCAATTTGCCCGCCGGCAGGCACGGTCTGCTCGGCTACGGCGAGCACATTTCTGGGTGTGCGCAATGGCTCGAGAATTCGATAACCCCAGGTTGTGAACACCAGCCAACTCACCATCAGGGCAATGAACCAGCGCTCGAGTGCCCGGGAGTGCCAGAGCGCCATGAGACTTGCGACCCAGATACCCCCAAGGGTGAACAACAGGGTGCCGGCTTCGTGCAGTCGAGCAGGATCCTGAGTGTAGTCAGCGACCTTTTCCACCAGACGAGGGTGGTCATTCCAGGCTAGCACGCCCAGGGTGATCAAGGCTGCACCAAGCAGCAGATGCAGAGCACTGATGACTGCCCCGAACCAGCGTGCCGGGTTTTGTCCACTCAATGCCGGGGCCAGGCTCAGGGCCAGTGCCGGCAGAGCTGGCAGCACATACACTCCGCGTTTGCCCGGGCTCAGGCTGAAAAACGCCACCACCAACACGACCCACGCCAGCAGAACCACCACGTCCAGCCTGTGTTTGAGAATCTCACGAATGGGCCGCAGCAGTGCCAGGAATAGCAGCGGCAGCGGAAACCACAGCGAGGGAATCACGCTGGCGAGGTAGTAATACCAGGGCTGAATGTGCCCCCAGGAATCGGCATAGCGCTCGCCGGTCTGTTTGAACAGAATGTTGTCGCGATAGGCCAGGGCCTCGTCGGTGCCCAGGTGACTGACGGCCAGCACCATCGGCACCAGCCAGGCTGCCACAACGGCCAGCATGACCAGGGGCCCGAGGGCGCAGCGCCAGCGGAGTGTGCCCTGAAATCGAGAGGTGTCCTGCAGTTTCAGGGCCAGTATCGGAATGAACAGCAAGGCGGGCAGAAAGCCAACCCCTTTGGTAATAATGCCAAGCCCCATAAAGGCCCAGGCCACGAAATACCAACGCCAGGACGGCTGCACGAAAAAATGCCGGATCAGACCGTAACAGGCCACCATGATCCAGCAGGCCACCATGGCATCAATCTGGGCTCGCTGGGCCTGAATCAGGAACTGGGGTGCCAGCATCAGCAGCAGTGCGGCAATGGCGCCGGTGCGTTGGTTCCACAAGCGTGTGCCCAGATCGAACACCAGGCCCAGGGTTAGCAGGCTACACAGGGCGTTCGGTAGCAGAAACGCGATTTTCAGGTTGCCGGTCAGCCAGTAGAAAAAGGCGATGGCCCACATGAACACCGGTGGTTTGTCCGGGTAGAGTTCGCCGCCCCGCATGGGCAGCAGCCATTGCCCGGAGGCCACCATTTCCCGGGCTACTTCGGCGAATCGCGGTTCGTCGGCAGGCCATGGAGAGCGCCAACCGATGCCCGACAGAATCATAAGTGCCGCGAAGGCCAGCAAGACAAGTAACAACCGGTTGTGCGGCAGACTGAACAAGGTGTCGGGTAAACGCCGAAGACGGAAATTGAGTGTCATAATTGCAACTCAGGAGGGGTCAGATACGGAATCAGCAAGGGCCTGATTGCGCTGGTTGTGATACAGGTAAGCGCCAATGGCACTTGCCAGGGCGAACAGAACCGCGCTTACCAGAAACTGGTTGAGATGGGCCTGGCCAATACCCGCGCCGGCCATTGCAAAGATCACCATCTGGGGCAGGTAGCCAAGAACGCTGCCCAGTAAAAACGGGGCAAATCGTATGCCGGAACACCCGGCGAGGAGATTGGTGACAAGGTTGCTGCCCACAGGCAGCAAACGGATCATGAGGATTTTCAGCAGGGTGCCTTCAGTGAACAGGCTGTCGAAGCGCTGCATGCGAAGATCAAATCGGTGCAGGAGCGGTGCCCGCAGCAGCCACCGGGCGGCATAAAAACAGCCAGTCGCACCGAGTGCGGTGGCAAGGGTCGATATGACGGTACCCTCAACGCTGCCGGTGGCGAATCCAAGGACAAAGGCGAGTGCTTGCCGGGGGCCGCCAAATCCGGTGAATAGGGCGCTCAGCAGGATGATTGCGGCGAATCCGGGCCACCCATGACGTTGCAGGAAGCCCGCGATACTCACCTGGTCGGTGATGAGATCGAGCCAGTGCCCTTCGATGGCGAAATAGCCGGTAAGAACCAGACTGATAAGGGCCAGCCAGCGGAAAGCTCTGGTCATATCAAGCCTGATCCATGATCGGTTGTTCGTTACCGCTCTCTGCCACGCCGGCAATCCGGGGCACCCGTGTGCGACGAAGCAGCCACATGACCCCGATCATATCGATGATCCCGGCCCAGGCGCGGTTCCAGGCGTTGTATTTCGATACCCCGGCGGTGCGTGGCCGATGGTTCACTTCAACAATGGCAATTACCCCTCCCATCCCCTTCACCAGTGCGGGGATGAAGCGGTGGGCGTGGTCGAACCAGGGCAGTTTAAGGAACGTGGCACGAGGGATCAGTTTCAGGCCGCAGCCGGTGTCTGGTACGCCGTCATGGAGAAACGCATTACGAACGCGGTTAGCAAGCCGTGACTGAAAGCGCTTCCATGACGTGTCCTTACGGTTGCAACGGTAACCGGCAATACAGAAATCTTGTTGATTCAGAGTGCTGGCTTTCTGCAGCAATGCCGGGATATCGGCAGGATCGTTCTGGCCGTCACCATCCATGGTAGCGATCAATTGGCCTCTGGCCTGACGTATGCCCGTGGCCAGGGCCCCACTCTGTCCTATGCTCTGGTCATGCCGGATTGTTGTCAGGTTGCCGCCGAGAGCTGTGGCTGTGCGCCTGGCTGTGTCCAGCGTCCGGTCGCTGCTGCCGTCATCAACGAGCACCACTTCAAATCCGGGATAATCGCGCATGACGGTGAAGGTCTCGGTCAACAGCGCAGCGATGTTATCCTGCTCATCTTTCGCCGGTATCACCAGCGACAGGGTTGGTTGATGTGGCATCTGTAAGCTCCCCCAAAAATGATCCAGGGGTCAGGCCCTCTGGTACGGGGATCAATTATCAGCTTCCAACCTTAATCGAACCTTAATGCCGGCTGTGCTCGCATCGGTATTTGATAGGCAGCCAGACCCGGACGCACAGGCCCGAACAACCATCCGGCCGATCCGACAGGATCAGGTGGCCGCCGTGCAGCTCGGCAATCCGGCGTGCGATGGCAAGCCCCAGTCCGGCACCACCACCCTGGCGTTGATCCAGCCGGACAAAGCGACTGAGGGCGCGCTCCCGTTCTCCAGCGTCAATGCCCGGCCCCTGATCACAGACCGAAATGCTGTAGCCATCGCCCTCAGCGATCAGGTGAGTGGTGATGACGGTGTTCCGGGGGCTGTACTGTATGGCGTTGGCGAGCAGGGAGCGCATCAGGGTATTGATCAGTGCACTATGGCACTGAACCATTGCCTGATGGGTATTATCTTCAAGAACGGGTTCAATCTGTTTCTTCAGGGCCAGGGGGGCAACGTCGGCAACACTCTGTTCAAGGATGGCCGAAAGGTTGGTCTGGGTCGGCGCGAAGTCAATGCCGGAGTCCACCCGGTTGAGCAGTAGCATCTGCTCGACCAGGTGCACCATGCGATCAACGGATTGGATCAGATCCTGAGACAATTCCGGATGTTCCGTACAGGCCCGTTCCAGGTTAAGGCGCAGGGCTGCAAGGGGGGTGCGCAATTCGTGAGCCGCATCGGCGGAAAACCGCCGTTCCCGTTCAAGGGCCAGGTCCAGGCGTCTGAGTAGCGCGTTTACCGCCTGTACCAGGCCGGCGACTTCCTTGGGCGCCTGCCGGTCGTCGAGCGGGTGAATCCGCTCCGGCGCCATATGTCGGATGGGTTTCTCCAGCCGGGCCAGGGGGCGGAATCCGACCTGAACGGCGACGATCACCGCAACGACTAACAGCGGCAACGCCAGGATCAATGGCAGTACGTTCCCAAGTGCCAGTTCCTGGCTGAGCTCGCCGCGGATGTCTTCCCGTTGGGCGGTTCGTATCCAGAACCCGGTTTCCGGATCCTGCAGGGTAAAGGTGCGCCAGCGATGGCCGCGGGATTCGGCCCAGGAATAGCCAGGTGCGAGCCCCAGGTTGTCATCCGAGTTCAGGGTGTCCAGCAGAGGCTCCCTTTCAGGGGTCCATACTTCGAAGGCCAGTTTCTTCTCATATTTGTGGCCAACCCCGCCGGGCAGGATCTCGCCTTCGTCGGCCTCAAGGTCAATCTCCGCTGCGGGATCAAGCGGCAGGGTCAGGGTCTCGCTCAGGGTTGCCGGTAACTGCTCAAGGGCCTGGGTATCCACCAGGTGACGAACCAGTCCCTGTACGATTCGTGTGCTTTGGGCAAGCTCGGCATCGAACAGCTCCTCCAGTTCATGATTACTCTCGATATAGCTCCAAACGGAGGCGAGCAGTGCGATCAGCAGCACCGTCGAGGTAACCAGAAGGGTCAAAGTACGCGTCAGGGACATACCGAAGTTCCGGTAGCGGCTTCAGGGTCCAGAACATAGCCGACGCCCCGAATGGTTCGGATGACGGGTTTGCCAACCCGGCGGCGCAGGTGATGAATGTGTACCTCCAGTGCGTTGCTTTCGGCACCGGAATCCCAGCCGTAGAGTTGCTCTTCCAGGCGCCGGCGGGTGGCAACCTGGCCAGGATGTCGCATCAGGTAGTGAAGAATCTGGAATTCGCTGCGAGGCAGTATGGAGGTCTCGCCACCTGCCACAAGCTGACCGGTATCGGTATTCAGCTTTAGTTGCCCTACCTGAAGCTCGGCATCGCCGTTGGTGGGAACCCCGCGCCGGGTTATTGCACGCATCCGGGCTTTCAGTTCGGCCATGGCGAAAGGTTTGGTGAGGTAGTCGTCTGCCCCGGCATCAAGGCCAAGGAGCTTTTCATCCAGTTCAGTGCGGGCTGTCAGAATGATTACAGGGGTGTGGTTTCCAGCCTGCCTTGCGCCCCGGAGAACATCAAGGCCATCGAGCCGGGGTAAGGTCAGGTCAAGAATCACCAGGTCAAAGTGGTCTTGCTTCAGCGCCGTCAAAGCCTGCTGGCCATCGTCGAGCCAGTCGACCGTATGCTGGTCCCGCCGGAGCATGTCCAGCATTGTGCGGGCAAGTGGATGGTCGTCTTCTACCAACAGTATGCGCATTGGCGGTTCCTGCTATATGTGATCTTGGCGAGTGTGCCACAGAAAGCTTAACGCGGGCTTAAGAAATCTCCGACAGCGCCTTAAGGATGGGTTAAGACTCCCCTCCTAATCTGGCAGCCGTAACCAGAGGGCCGGCCTGGCCCTGGCTGTTGGAGAAACCTGATGACTGATCCGTTGACTATTTCTGCCTATTGTCCGCCGGATGCTCCAGATGTTGTGCCATCGCTTCGCTGTGCCGGCCGGTGGTTTAGCGAAATCCTTCCCGGTACAACAATGGCCGAGAGTGTTACCGCCTTCATTCGGCGCCGCTTTCAGCAGGCCTATGGTGCGGAACCAAACCTGCGTATTCCGTCCCTTCTCGCGTTAACCACAGCCCAGGGCAGTCTGTTGGCCGCAGTAGGTGTGCGAAATGCCGGCGTCGACAAGCTGTTTCTGGAGGATTACCTGTCGGTACCGGTTCAGTCGCTGATGCCAGAACCCGCCACCGAGCGCAGCCGGATTGCCGAAATTGCCCACCTGGCCGGGGTGGAAGCCGGCGTCAGCCGCTATCTGTTTGCTTCTCTTTCGGTGTGGCTGGATGCCGCCGGCTACGATTGGGTGGTGTGTACCGGCACCGATCAGTTGCGTAACAGCTTTCATCGACTGGGCATTGCCACCCGGGTGCTGGCGGATGCCGATCCTTCAAAATTGCCGGATGGCGGCGCTGGTTGGGGTCGCTATTACGACCATCATCCGGTGGTGATGACCATCAAGGTCGCTGATGGTATGGCGGCCTTGCGCGCCGCCGGCTTGCTGAAGCTGGTGCAGCCGGTTGTTGCGGTCGAGGATAAACCGCAGGCGGACCTGGGAGGTGCCTATGGCCGCCTTGCCTGATCTCCTGTCTCAGCGGGTCCGGCAACATCCGGAGCGCATTGCACTGCAGGGGCCAGACGCCAGTTTCAGTTATCAGCAGCTATGGCGGGCGGCGCAGTTGGTGGCCGAGCAGTTGCGGAGCCTGGGCGTGAAACGCATAGGCCTGTGTGGCGACAACACCCCGGCCTGGGTGGTTGCGGACCTGGCTTGTCTGATGGCGGACGTGGTGTGTGTACCGGTGCCGGTGTTTTTTTCCAGAAGCCAGACCGAGCACCTGATTCAGCGGGCCGGGCTGGATGCCCTGGTATTCAGTGGCGAAGCAGAACAGGCGGAGATGATCGGTCATGGCGTCTGGCTGAGACATTTGCCGGTGTCCCCTGCTGCCTCCTGGATGCCGGAACACACCGCCAAGATTACCTTCACCTCCGGCAGTACTGGTACCCCCAAGGGCGTGTGCCTGTCGGCGCAGCAGCTGGCTGCGACCGCTTGTGCGCTGCAGCAGCGGCTGGAAGGTGTGGAGCTGGATCAACACCTGTGCATCCTGCCGCTGGCAACCCTCCTGGAGAACATTGCCGGGGTCTATCTACCGCTGCTGATGGGCGCCACGGTGACGGTTGCCCCGCTGCAAACCCTGGGTATGACCGGCAGCAGTGGCCTCGATCTCGGCCAGCTAGTGGCGGGTCTGAACCGGCATCAACCTCATTCCGTGATTCTGGTGCCTGAGCTGGCGATGGCGCTGGTCAATGCTGGCGAGCAGGGTGCGCTGGCCACGGATTCGTTTCGTTTTCTGGCCGTTGGTGGTGGCCGGGTTTCACCAGATCTGCTGGCCCGTGGCCGGGCGATGAATTTGCCGCTGTACGAAGGTTACGGCTTGTCCGAGTGCGGCTCGGTGGTGGCCCTGAACGTACCGGGCGCCGAACGGGAGGGCACTGTGGGCCGGCCGCTTTCGCATGTACAGGTTCAGGTGGACGACAATCAGCGGATTCTGGTGCGGGGCAACACCCATCTGGGGTATCTGGGCGACGAGCCCGAGGATGATGGCTGGCTGGATACCGGAGACCTTGGGGCGATCAGCCCGGAGGGTTTCCTGGCTGTTAACGGCCGCGCCAAGAACCTGATCATCACCAGTTTTGGCCGCAACATCAGCCCTGAATGGCTGGAGAGCGAGCTGGTACAGGCCGTGGGCGCCGCCCAAGCCGTGGTGTTTGGTGATGGCGAACCACAGCCCAGCGCCTTGCTGGTGGTTCGGGATGGTCGTGGCCCGGACAAGTTGCGGGCAGCCCTGACGACACTCAATGCCGGCTTGCCCGACTACGCCCGCTTGCAGGCCGTGTACATCCGCCGGCAACCCCTGACCCAGGCCGAAGGCTATATCACCGCCAACGGCCGCCCGGTGCGGCATCAGATTCAGGCTGACCTGCCCATGCTCATGGCTGAAGCCTTTCCCCTTTTTATGAATCTTTCTGTGCCTGCGGGCACGCCTCCCCAACAGACAACGCCAGGAGTCTCCAACATGGCATTTTTTGACCGACTGCAATCCGAAACCGAACAGGCCCGGGCCCATGTCACCGGAGCCCCGGTGATTCAGGCCATCCAGGAGGGTCGCTTTGACCTTGAAGGCTACACCTGGTTTCTGACCCAGGCCTACCACCACGTGAAACACACGGTACCGCTGATGATGGCCTGCGGTGGCCGGCTGCCCGAGCGGCTGGAGATTGTACGCAAGGCACTGGTGGAATACATCGAGGAAGAATACGGCCACCACGAGTGGATCCTGAACGACCTGGAAGCCTGTGGTGAAGACAAGGAAGCCATCCGCCATGGCCAGCCGGATACCTCCATCGAGCTGATGGTGGCTTACCTGTACGACCGCATCCAGCGCGGCAACCCGGCCGCCTTTTTCGGCATGGTTCAGGTACTGGAAGGCACCTCCATCGAACTGGCCACGCCCCTGGGCGAAGCCATCCAGAAGCAGTTGGGCCTGCCTGACCAGGCCTTCAGCTATCTGTATTCCCACGGCGCGCTGGACCAGGAGCACTTCGAGTTTTTCCGTAACCTGATGGACAGCATTACAGATCCGGACGACCAGCAGGCCATCATCGAGTCGGCCCGCATGGTGTACCGCCTGTACGGCGACATGCTGCACAGCATTCCGCTGCCGGCACGCAACAAGGAGCAGCGCCATGAGGCTGCATGACCGAACCTTTCTGCTGCTGGGCGGCACTGGCGGCATTGGCCAGGCCCTGATCAGCCCCCTGGTGGAAAGTGGTGCCCGGGTGATTGTGGCGACCCGCCACCCCGAGCGGCTGGAAAAGCGCGCAGGCGTTTCCCCGGTGCACCTGGAACTGGCCAGCCTGGAACTGGACCGGCAACTGCAACAGCTGACCGAGGTGTATCCGGATATTGATGGCGTGATCCACTGCGCCGGCCAGAACTGCTTTGCGGCGCTGGAGGGCATGGCGGTCACTGACCTGGATGCCCAGCTCATGGTCAACCTGCGTTCCGCCATGCTGGTGGCCCGGCATTTTGTCCCGCGGTTCCGTAAAGCGGGGATGGGCGGCCTGGTGTTTGTGGGTTCCACCTTCGGCAGTATCGGGTTCCCGGGCTACACCGCCTACTGTGCCAGCAAATTCGGCCTGCGAGGCTTTACCGAAGCCCTTCGCCGGGAGCTGGCGGATACCTCGGTGCAGGTGGTGTACGTGGCCCCCAGGGCGACCGCCACAGCCATGAACCCGGAGCCGGTGAACGAGTTGAACCGGGCGCTGGGCAATGCCATGGACGCTCCGGAAACCGTGGCGGCCCAGATTCTTCAGGCCATGGAAAAGGATGAGCGCCGGCGCTTCCTGGGCTGGCCGGAAAAACTGTTTGTGGTGATCAACGGCATCCTGCCGAAGATTGTGGATAAAGCCATGTTGAAACAACTGCCGGTCATCCGGCGCTTTCTGGATTCAGGAGCAATGTCATGAAGTGGATGATAATGGTATTGGCCGCGTTGCTGGCCATGCCGGCGTGGGCCCAGGATGTACCAACCGAACTGGCGCAGATCCAGCAACGCTGGGCTGAAATCCAGTATCAGACACCCGAACAGGAAAAAGAAAAGGCATTCGAGGCACTGGCCACCGAGGCCAAGGCCTTTGTTGAGCGTTATCCGGGCCGGGCCGAACCGCTGATCTGGCAGGGTATTGTGCTCAGCACCTACGCTGGCGCCAAAGGCGGTCTGGGCGCCCTGGGGTTGGTAAAAGAGGCCAGGGCGTCACTGGAGGCGGCACTGGACATCGATCCGGAAGCGCTGGATGGCTCGGCCTACACGTCTCTGGGAAGTCTATACTACCAGGTGCCGGGTTGGCCGCTGGGGTTCGGGGATGACAGCAAGGCGCGGAGTTATCTGCAAAAAGCCCTGGCGATCAACCCTGATGGCATTGATGCCAATTATTTTTTCGGGGATTTTCTGCTGGATCAGGATGAGCCGGAGCGGGCGCGGGTGTACCTGGAAAAAGTACTGTCGGCGCCAGGCAGGCCGGGCCGTGAGCTGGCAGATGACGGTCGCCGCCGCGAGGCCACACAGCTTCTCGGGCAACGCTGAGCAAACACCCTGCCGGGGGCCGGAACGTGTTCCGGTGCCCGGTGTGATGCATCGAGCTTATCGCCTATATAAGAAAACAGAATTTCACCTTATATATCGTTTCAGTATATCCTTAGATCAAATCATAGATATCGGCGACATCCAAGGTGAATACCATGACTCAGCCTATCGTTCAGCATTTCTTCGACGAACCCACCAATACCTTCAGTTACGTGGTGCGTGATCCGGACAGCCAGGCCTGTGCCATCCTGGATTCGGTGCTGGATTTCGACTACGCCGCCGGCCGCACCGACGTGCGCTCCGCAGACGAGATCATTCAGTACGTGCGTGATAACGACCTGCGGGTTGAGTGGATTCTGGAAACCCACGTGCACGCGGACCACCTGTCAGCCGCACCCTATCTGCACGAAAAGCTGGGTGGCAAGACCGGTATTGGCGCAAAAATCGTCGACGTTCAGGAAATCTTTGGCAAGGCCTTTAATGCCGGGACCGAATTTGCACGCGATGGCAGCCAGTTCGATAAGCTGTTCGAGGAAGGCGACACCTTTATCATCGGCAACCTGCAGGGCCGGGTGCTGCATACCCCGGGCCACACCCCCGCTTGCCTGACCTACGTGATCGACGACGCTGCGTTTGTGGGCGATACCCTGTTCATGCCCGACTACGGCACCGCCCGCTGCGATTTCCCGGGTGGCGATGCGCGCACCCTGTATCAATCGATCCAAAAGGTGCTCACCCTGCCGCCGGAGACCCGTATCTTCCTGTGCCATGACTACAAGGC
>NZ_DFLY01000036.1:33362-33528 GCF_002375525.1 Marinobacter sp. UBA3607
CATGACTACAAGGCGCCGGGCCGGGATGAGTACCAGCATATGACCACGGTGGCGGAGCAGCGTGAGGCCAATGTGCATGTGCATGAAGGTATCTCCGAAGAGGAGTTTGTGAAAATGCGCACCGAGCGGGATGCCACCCTGGACATGCCCCGGCTGATCCTGCCCT
>NZ_DFLY01000002.1:0-31514 GCF_002375525.1 Marinobacter sp. UBA3607
GTGAACCCGCCAATGCCCGTCGGCGCGGGGTGGCTGTTGGATTTTTTGCCGGAAAAAGATGTCTGAGCGAAGCGAGTTGTTTTTCCAAAAAAAATCCAACAGCCACCCCGCAAGCCCGCCCGCACAACCGGAAGTCTGGGAGCCTCTGGGAGCCCAAGCAGGACTCCCAGGCAGCCAAACTTAAATCAGTTCCACAGCCACGGCAGTCGCCTCACCACCGCCAATGCAGAGGGACGCCACGCCGCGCTTCAGGCCACGCTGCTTTAGTGCATTGATCAACGTCACGATGATGCGCGAGCCGGACGAGCCGATGGGGTGGCCCAGGGCGCAGGCGCCGCCGTGGACGTTGACCTTTTCAGCCGGCAATTTGAGTTCGTTGATCGCCGCCAGGGTGACCACTGCGAAGGCTTCGTTGATTTCGAACAGGTCTACGTCATCCAGAGTCCAATCGGCTTTTTTCAGCACCTTTTCGATGGAACCGATCGGGGCCAGGGTGAACTCCGCTGGCAAACGGGCGTGGGTGGCGTGGGCCACGATTCGTGCCTGTGGGGTCAGGCCACGGTTCTGAGCTTCCTCAACGGTAGTCAGGACCAGGGCCGAGGCGCCGTCGCTGATGGAGCTGGAGTTGGCCGCGGTTACGGAACCGTCTTTGGCGAACGCCGGTTTCAGCTGGGGGATTTTCTCCGGCTTGGCGTTGCCCGGTTGTTCGTCGATGTCGACTTGGGTATCTCCACCACGGCCGGAGACCGTCACCGGTACGATCTCATCCCGGAACCAGCCATTCTCGATAGCCGCCAGGGATTTTTGCAGGGAGCCAATGGCGAATTCGTCCATGGCTTCACGGGTGATGTTGAATTCATCAGCCGTACGCTGTGCGAAAACGCCCATCAGGCCACCCTCGTAAGCGTCTTCCAGGCCATCCAGGAACATGCTGTCCATCACCTGGCCGTGGCCCATGCGCATACCGCCGCGGGCTTTAGGCAGCAAGTACGGCGCCTGGCTCATGTTTTCCATGCCACCGGCAATCATGATGCTGTTGGTGCCCGCTTTGATCTGGTCGTGGGCCATGATAATGGCCTGCATGCCGGAGCCGCACATTTTGTTGATGGTGGTACACCCGGAGCTATCCGGGATCCCGGCCGCACGAGACGCCTGCCGAGCCGGCGCCTGGCCCAGGCCCGCAGGCAGCACACAGCCCATGATGACTTCCTGAACGTCCGCCGGCTGCAGCCCTGCACGTTCAATGGCAGCCTTAATGGAAACCGCCCCCAGTTCCGGTGAGCGCACAGAGCTCAGCGAGCCCATCATTCCCCCCATCGGAGTCCGGGCGGAGCCTGCAATAACGATGTCGTTGTTCATGGATTTCGTTCTCCTTCAACAGAACTTAGTTTGTATTCTTGTTTTGCCGATCGGTCTTGTGTGGGTTTCTAGCCTGATAGTTTGGGCTCCCAGACTTCCAGCTGTGCGGGCGGGCTTGCGGGGTGGCCTTTTCATTTTCCTTGAAAAAGAACTCGCTTCGCTCAGACATCTTTTTCTGGCGAAAAATGAAAAGACCACCCCGCGCCGACGGGCATTGGCGGGTTCTCGTTTGGAAAGACATTTCCGGGAAGAACCAATGCCTACCCTTCTGACTGGCGGCTAACCCACACAATCTTTGCCTTGGTCTGTGTCTTTAAACCTTCCTATCCCCCTGCTGCCCGTCGGTAGGGGGGGTGTGGGGTGTTTTTCTGGCGGGAAAAAAGATGTCTGAGCGAAGCGAGTTGTTTTTTCCCAGAAGAAAAACACCCCACACCCCGCGTACCCGCCCCCACAACCGGAAGGCTAGGAGCCCAAGCCAGACCAAAACACCAAAGTCAGCGCCCAAGCACCGAACGGGCAATGATCTCCTTCATAACCTCCGAAGTACCGCCATAAATCCGCTGAACCCGCGCATCGATGAAATTGCGGGAAATCGGATACTCGGTGGTGTAACCGTAACCGCCGAACAGCTGCAAACAACCATCCGCCACGCGACACTGCATCTCAGTGGCGCTGTACTTCGCCATGGATGCTGTCGGCGCATCCAGCTTGCCGTCTTCGTATTCGCGGATGCACTGGTCGACGAATGCCTTGTTAATGCGGTAGTCGGTTTCCATGCGGGCGATTTCGAAGCGGGTGTTCTGCAGTTGGCTCAGTTTCTGCCCGAACAGTTCCCGTTCCTGGGTGTACTGGATGGTCATGTCCAGTGAGCCACGGGCGGCGGCAACACCCAAAGCGCCGATGACCAGTCGCTCCCTTGGCAGTTCGCGCATCAGATACACGAAGCCCTGCCCTTCTTCACCCAGCAGTGCCGAGGAAGGAATTCGCATGTCGGAGAAGAAGAGTTCAGAGGTATCGCCGGAATGCTGGCCGATTTTGTCCAGGTTGCGGCCTTTGCTGAAGCCCGGCAACGAGGTGTCGATCAGGAACAGGCTGATGCCCTTGGCGCCGGCATTGGGGTCGGTCTTGGCGGCGACGATGACCATATCCGCGTGCTGGCCGTTGGTGATGAAGGTTTTGGAACCGTTCAGGATGTAGTCGTCACCGTATTTCACTGCGCTGGTGCGGATGGCCTGCAGGTCGCTGCCTGCTCCCGGTTCGGTCATAGCTATTGCGCCGACGGCTTCGCCGGAGACCATTTTCGGCAGCCATTGCTGTTTCTGCTCATCGTTACCGATGTGGCTGAGATACGGCGCTACGATGTCGGAATGGACCATCACGTTGGTGGACAGCGCACCGAATCCCATCCGGGCCAGTTCTTCGCCCACCACAACCGAGTATTGAAACGGCGCACCGCAGCCGCCGCAGTCTTCCGTTACGTCCACACACAGCATGCCGGCTGCGCCCAGGGTGTTCCAGAGTTCCCGGGGTACGATGCCGCTCTTTTCCCAGGCTTCATAATGGGGCGCCACTTCGGTTTCGAGGGCCTTGATGACGGCATCCCGGAACAGTGCCAGTTCTTCCTGATCAACGGTGTTGGTCATTTCGCTCACCTTTTATCCTTGTTATCCGTGCCTTATCGGGGCGCCATGCGCAGGGCGCTGTCGAGCCGGATGACTTCGCCGTTCAGAACGGGGTTGCGTACCATCTGGTCGACCATCATGCCGAATTCTTCCGGCTTACCGAGGCGCTTGGGGAACGGCAAGGTGGCGGCCAGGCTGTCCTGGACTTCCTGGGGCATGCCAGCCATCATCGGGGTCATGAACAGGCCCGGAGCAATGGTGTTCACCCGGATCCCTTCGCGGGCCAGTTCCCGGGCTGATTGCAGGGTCAGTGCTACCACACCGCCTTTCGAGGCACTGTAAGCGGCCTGGCCGATCTGGCCTTCGTAGGCGGCAACCGATGCGGTGTTGATGATCACACCCCGTTCGCCGTCGGCGTTGGGTTCGCGCTGGGCCATGTCTGCTGCCGCCAGCCGCAGGATGTTGAAGGTGCCGATGAGGTTTACCTGGATCACCTTGCTGAAACTGTCCAGCGGCATCACGCCTTCACGGCCCAGAATCTTTGATGCCGGGGCAATGCCCGCACAGTTCACCGCAATACCACAGGGACCATGGGCTTCCCGAGCGGCTTTCAGTGCGGCTTCCGCGCTTTCTTCCGAGGCCACGTTGCATTCGATGAAAATCCCGCCCAGCTCGGCTGCCACCTGTTTGCCACGCTCTTTGTTCAGGTCCAGGATAGCCACTTTGCAGCCTGCGGCAGCCAGCGCCCGAGCGGCGCCTTCACCCAGGCCGGAGGCACCGCCGGTGACGATGGCGGGAGTGTTTTTGAAATCCATAACTTGTGTCCTGTTATTGGTATTAGCGCGGCCGAAAACTGGCCGCGCATAGTTTACGTTTACGTAAACTTAATCCAGAGACCCTAGCTGAAACAACACCCGTTTCAGCCGAGGCGCTCAACAATTAGTGCAATACCCTGCCCGCCACCGATACACATGGTGATCAGGCCGTAACGGCCACCGGTACGTTCCAGTTCCGCCAGGGCTTTGATAATCAGGATGGAGCCGGTCGCACCCACCGGGTGGCCCAGAGCGACCGCGCCGCCGTTCGGGTTCACCTTGTCTTCCGGCAGGCCAAGCTCGCGGCTGACGGCCATGGCCTGGGCGGCGAAAGCTTCGTTGGATTCGATCACATCCAGGTCTGCCACAGACAAACCAGTGTTCTTCAGAACCTGGCGAACCGCCGGAATCGGGCCCACGCCCATCACTTCCGGATCTACGCCGGCAAAGGCATAGCCTACCAACCGGGCGCGGGCTTTCAGGCCACGCTTTTCGGCTTCCGCGGCACTGGTCAGTACCATGGCTGCGGCACCGTCGTTCAGGCCGGAGGCATTGCCCGGGGTCACAATGCCGTCTTTCTGGAACGCAGGTTTCAGGCCTGCCAGGCTTTCAACCGTGGTACCCGGGCGTACGTGCTCGTCTTTATCGAACACGACTTCCTTGCGACCCTGTTTGACGGTAACCGGCACGATCTGGCCATCGAAATAACCTTTCTCGATGGCATTCGCGGCCCGGCGGTGGCTTTCGGCAGAAAACGCGTCCAGTTCTTCCCGGGTCAGGCCCTGATTGGCGGCAATACGCTCGGCGGTCATACCCATGTGACCACTGCCAAACGGATCACTCAGGATGCCCAGGGTCAGGTCTACCGCCCGGCCATCGCCCATGCGCAGGCCTTTGCGAACGTTCGGTAACAGGTAAGCACCCTGGCTCATGGATTCGGCACCACCAGCCAGCGCCATGCGGCTGTCGCCCATCACAATCAGCTGGGCCGCGCTGATCACCGACTGCACGGCAGAGCCACACAAGCGGTTTACGTTGAACGCCGCAGAGCTTTTCTCCATACCCACATTCAGGGCAATGTGCCGGGCCAGGTAAGCGTCCTGCGGGCCGGTGGTGATGATGTGGCCGAATACCGAATGGTCGATATCCGCGGCTTCTACGCCAGCGCGGCTGATAGCCTCGCGGGCGGCGGCGGTGCCCAGCTCGGCCGGAGCCAGTGAGCTCAGGCTGCCGCCAAAGCTGCCGATAGCGGTGCGGGCACCGTCCAGAATGACTACGTCTGTCAGTTTCATGTTCTTCTCCTGAATATAAGTGTTAGAAAGGCTCATTTGCCCAGCATGGAGCGGGCAATCACCTCTTTCATGATTTCCGAGGTGCCAGCGTAAATGGTCTGCACCCTGGTATCCACAAAGAACCGCGAAATGGGATATTCCAGGGTATAACCGTAGCCGCCGAACAACTGCAGGCACTCGTGGGCAATGTCACACTGCATTTCGGTGAGCATCAGTTTCAAAATGGCTGCGTCGGTGGCCGTCATGGCGCCTTGATGATACTTGCTGATGCACTGATTCAGGTAAGCACGGGCCATATCAATACGAGCCCGGGCTTCCGCCAGCTTGAACCGGGTGTTCTGGAAATCGGCAATGCGCTGGCCGAAGGCGTGGCGCTGCTGCACGTAATCCAGCGTCAGCGCCAGCGCGCCTTCGGAGGCACCGATCGCCTGAGCACCCACGCCCAGGCGCTCCCGGGGCAGCTCCTGCATCAGGTAGGCGAAGCCCTTTCCCTCTTCTCCGAGCAAAGCCTCCTCAGGCACGATCAGATCCGAGAAAAACAACTCTGCGGTGTCACTGGCGTGCTGGCCGATTTTCTTGATGCCCTTGCCCCGGCTAAAGCCCGGCAGGCTGGTATCCACCAGGAACAACGACACACCCTTGGCGCCGGCTTTCGGGTCGGTCTTGGCGCAGACAATCACCATATCGGCATGCAAGCCGTTGGTGATAAACACCTTGGCGCCGTTGTTGAGTCTGACATGCTTACCTCATTTCCTTGTTGTTGTAACCGGCTGCCGGCCGGTGCAGGACCTGTTGGAATGACCCTTCTGGCCCAAAAATTTGACCCGTTCGGACAAGTCCACCTTGCCTTGGGTTGGGCTCCTAGCCTGTTGGTTTTGCGGGCGGGTACGCGAGGTATGGGGTATTTTTCTTCGGGGAAAAACAACTCGCTGCGCTCAGACATCTTTTTCCCTGTCAGAAAAATACCCCACACCCCCCTACCGTCGGGCAGCACGGATATAGGCAGTTTTTCAACCGTGAACCCGCCAATGCCCGTCGGCGCGGGGTGGCTGTTGGATTTTTTGCCGGAAAAAGATGTCTGAGCGAAGCGAGTTGTTTTTCCAAAAAAAATCCAACAGCCACACCGCAAGCCCGCCCGCACAACCGGAAGTCTGGGAGCCCAAGCCAAGCCCACCCCCACAACCGGAAGCCAGGGAGACCAAGCTTTACGTTAACGTAAACTTGAATTACCCTGAGCAAAAATAACACAACCGTTCCGGACCGCACATGAGCAACAAGAAAACCTTCAATATCAGCGAGCTCTCCCAGGAGTTCGACGTAACCACACGAAGCATCCGCTTCTACGAAGACCAGGGGCTTTTGAACCCCACCCGGCGCGGGCAGACCCGTATCTTCAGCAACAAAGACCGAGTACGCCTGAAGCTGATCCTGCGCGGCAAGCGCATGGGGTTTTCCCTGGCCCAAACCAAGGAGCTGTTCGACCTTTGGGACGAAACCCTCACCGGCAATGAAAAGCAGCTGTTGAAAATGCTCGAGATCCTGGGCGACCGGCGCGCCCACCTTGAGCAACAAAAAGACGACATTGCGCAGGCGGAAATGGAAATCGACACAGCCGAAACCCGATGCCGCGAAGCCCTGGAAGAACTTCAGAAAAAGAAAGAACAACAAAGCCTGGCCACCGACTAAGGCAACAACCCGCAGCGGGCCGCTTAACGACACGCACTAGCAAGAACAAAAAAGGCAGCACACCATGAAATCCCAATACAGCGAACTCAACTTCGGCCTCGGCGAAACCCTCGACAGCCTGCGTGAACAGGTCAACCGCTTCGCCGCCGATGAAATCGCCCCCCGGGCCGAGGAAATCGACCGCACCAACGAATTCCCCATGGACCTGTGGCGCAAACTGGGCGACATGGGCTTGCTGGGCATCACCGTGAGCGAACAATACGGCGGCGCCGACATGGGCTACCTGGCCCACGTAGTGGCCATGGAAGAAATCAGCCGGGCCTCCGCCAGCGTTGGCCTGTCATACGGTGCCCACTCCAACCTGTGCGTCAACCAGATCAACCGCAACGGCACCGAAGAACAAAAACAGAAATACCTGCCCAAACTCATCACCGGCGAACACATCGGCGCCCTCGCCATGTCTGAACCCAACGCCGGCTCAGACGTCATCTCCATGAAACTCCACGCCCGCGACGAAGGCGACCACTACGTCCTCAACGGCAACAAAATGTGGATCACCAACGGTCCAGACGCCAACACCTACGTCATCTACGCCAAAACCGACCCGAAAGGCGGCTCCAAAGGCGTCACCGCCTTCATCGTAGAACGCGACTACCCCGGCTTCAGCCGCCACCAGAAACTCGACAAACTCGGCATGCGCGGCTCCAACACCTGCGAACTGGTGTTTGAAGACTACAAAGTCCCCAAAGAAAACGTCCTCGGCGGAGTTGGCAACGGCGCCAAAGTCCTCATGAGCGGCCTCGACTACGAACGCACCGTCCTCTCCGGCGGCCCCCTCGGCCTCATGCAAGCCGCCATGGACGTCGTCGTGCCCTACATCCGCGAACGCAAACAATTCGGCCAGGCCATCGGTGAATTCGAACTGGTACAGGGCAAAGTCGCCGACATGTACACCTTCATGAACACCGCCAAATCCTACGTCTACATGGTCGCCCAATCCGCCGACCGCGGCGAAACCACAAGAAAAGACGCCGCCGGCGCCATCCTGTATTCAGCCGAAATGGCCACCAAACTCGCCCTCGACGCCATCCAGCTGCTCGGCGGCAACGGCTACATCAACGACTACCCCACCGGCCGCCTGCTGCGAGACGCCAAGTTGTATGAAATCGGCGCGGGCACGTCTGAGATTCGACGGATGCTGATCGGTCGCGAACTGTTCCTGAACAAGTAACAACGCGCGGAATCCAGCTCCCAATGTACGACCAGGGGCTGGAGGGCTGTCGTTCCGAAAATTTCGTAGGCCATGGATGGCCGGAGAGAAGCGCACATGGATGTGCTCGTAGCGGTTTTCGGAACGACAGCCCTCCAGTCCCGTGCCCCCAAGAGAGGGATGACAGAACATGACGATACTCCAGAGCAAAATTAACCCGAGGTGCGACGAATTCCAGGCCAACCACCAGGCCATGCAACAAGCCGTCGCTGACCTCCGGGAAAAAGTCGAAACCATCCACCAGGGCGGCGGCCCCGAATACCAGAAGCGCCACACCGAACGCGGCAAACTCCTGCCCCGCGAACGCATCAACAAACTACTCGATGAAGGCACCCCCTTCCTCGAAATCGGCCAGTTCGCCGCCTACAACGTCTACGGCGAAGACGTCCACGCCGCCGGCGTAATCGCCGGCATCGGCCGGGTCAGCGGCACCGAATGCATGATCATCGCCAACGACGCGACCGTCAAAGGCGGCAGCTACTACCCCCTGACCGTCAAAAAACACCTGCGCGCCCAGGAAATCGCCGAAACCAACCGCCTGCCCTGCATCTACCTGGTGGACTCCGGCGGCGCCAACCTGCCACGGCAGGACGAAGTCTTCCCGGACCGCGACCACTTCGGCCGCATCTTCTACAACCAGGCCCGAATGTCTGCCGATGGTATCCCCCAGATCGCCGTCGTTATGGGCCTGTGCACCGCCGGCGGTGCCTACGTACCCGCCATGGCCGACGAATCCATCATCGTGCGTAACCAGGGCACCATCTTCCTGGCCGGCCCGCCACTGGTCAAAGCCGCCACCGGCGAAGTGGTCAGCGCGGAAGACCTGGGCGGCGCGGACGTACACTGCAAAACATCCGGCGTGGCCGACCACTACGCCGAGAACGACGCCCACGCCCTGGACATCGCCCGGCGCTGCATCGCCAACCTCAACCGCCGCAAACCCGTGCCGGTCGAACTGCGCGAACCCAAAGCACCGCTGTACAACCCGGAAGAAATCTACGGCATCGTCGGCACCGACTTGCGTAAACAGTTCGACGTACGCGACGTGATCGCCCGCATCGTCGACGGCTCCGAATTTGACGAATTCAAGCGCTACTACGGCGCCACCCTGGTGACCGGCTTCGCCCATATTCACGGCTACCCCGTGGGCATCATCGCCAACAACGGCATCCTGTTCAGCGAATCCGCCCAGAAAGGCGCGCACTTTATTGAACTGTGCTGCCAGCGCAACATCCCGCTGCTGTTCCTGCAAAACATCACCGGCTTTATGGTGGGCCAGAAATACGAAGCCGAAGGCATCGCCAAGCACGGCGCCAAGATGGTCATGGCCGTGGCCTGCGCCAACGTGCCCAAGATCACCGTGCTGATTGGCGGCAGCTACGGCGCCGGCAACTACGGCATGTGCGGCCGGGCCTACAGCCCGGACTTCCTGTGGATGTGGCCCAACGCCCGCATCTCGGTAATGGGCGGCGAACAGGCCGCCAACGTACTCGCCACCGTTAAGCGTGAAGGTATGGAACGCAAAGGCCAGGACTGGAGCGCCGAAGAAGAAGCCGAATTCAAGCAACCCATCGCCGATAAATACGAACAGCAAGGCCACCCCTACTACGCCAGCGCCCGCCTGTGGGACGACGGCGTGATCGACCCGGCCCAGACACGGGAAGTGGTTGCCCTCAGCCTGTCTGCCACCCTGAACCGACCCGCCAAGCCGACGCGCTTTGGCGTGTTCCGCATGTAACCGGAGAGAACGCCATGACCAAACAGACCTCTGCCGTTCTGCTCAACTACCTGGAAGGTGGTGTTTCCGAAATCGTGCTGAACCGGCCAGACAAGCGCAACGCCTTCGACGACGCGATCATCCAGCAACTGATCAAGGCGCTGGAAGTCACGGAACGAGACGACCAAACCCGCGTTGTCCTCCTGCGCTCCGAAGGCAAACACTTCTCCGCCGGTGCCGACCTTGGCTGGATGCGCCGCATGGCAGACAACGACCATGCCGAAAACCTGAACGACTCCCGGGAACTGGCCAGGCTAATGAGCACCCTCAACCACCTGTCCAAGCCGGTGATCGGCCTGGTTCAGGGCGCAGCCTACGGTGGTGCCGTCGGCCTGGCAGCCTGCTGCGACATCGTGCTGGCCACCGCAAACGCCAGCTTCTGCCTGAGTGAAGTGAAACTCGGCCTGGTTCCCGCCGTTATCAGCCCCTACGTGGTGCGGGCCATCGGTGAGCGACAGGCCCGGCGCTATTTCATCTCCGCCGAAGTCTTCAACGCACAACAGGCCAGCGAATACGGGCTGGTGCACATCGTCTGTGACGACGAAGCCGCCATGCACGCCCGCTGCAACGAGCTGCTGCAACAACTGGCCGGCAATGGCCCGCAAGCCATGAGTGCCGCCAAGGACCTGGTGTTTGCTGTCAGCCACAAGCCCATCAGCGCCGATGTCATCGAAGACACCGCCCAACGCATCGCCGACATCCGTGTGGGTGAGGAAGGCCAGGAAGGGCTCAGCGCTTTCCTGAACAAACGCAAGGCCAGCTGGGTTCCGGGAGATAACGCATAATGTTCAATAAAATCCTGATTGCTAACCGGGGCGAAATCGCCTGCCGGATTATCCAGACCGCCCACCGCATGGGTATCCGCTGCGTGGCAGTCTACTCAGACGCTGACGCCAACGCTCGTCATGTCGCCATGGCAGACGAGGCCTTCAACATCGGCCCGGCCGCCAGCGCCGACAGCTACCTGAAAGCCGACACCATTATCGACATTGCCAGGCAGAGTGGCGCCCAGGCCATTCACCCCGGCTACGGCTTCCTGTCTGAAAACACCGGCTTTGCCGAAGCCTGCGAAGCCAACGGCATCGTATTCATCGGCCCGCCCTCTTCGGCCATCGCCGCCATGGGCTCCAAGTCCGCCGCCAAGGCGATTATGGAAAAAGCCGGTGTACCCCTGGTGCCGGGCTACCACGGTAAAGACCAGTCGCCGGAGCTGCTGCGGGCCGAGGCCGAGAAATGCGGCTTCCCGCTGCTGCTGAAGGCCGTTGCCGGTGGTGGTGGTAAAGGTATGCGGGTGGTGGAAACAATGGCCGACTTTGATGACGCCCTGGCCGCCGCCCAGCGGGAAGCGAGGAACGCTTTCGGCAACCCGGACATGCTGATCGAACGCTACCTGACCCAGCCACGGCATGTGGAAATCCAGGTGTTCTGCGACCATCAGGGCAACGGCATCTACCTGGCCGAGCGGGATTGCTCGGTGCAGCGTCGCCACCAGAAAGTACTGGAAGAAGCGCCCGCACCGGGGCTGAGCGAGGCCACCCGTAAAGCCATGGGCGAGGCCGCCGTGAAAGCCGCGCAAGCCATTAACTACGTGGGCGCCGGCACCGTCGAGTTCCTGTACGACGTAGACGGCTCGTTCTTCTTCATGGAAATGAACACCCGCCTGCAGGTGGAACACCCGGTTACCGAAATGGTCACCGGGCAAGACCTGGTGGAATGGCAGCTGAAAGTGGCCTGGGGTGAGCCCCTGCCGCTGGCCCAGGAACAGGTGAAAACCCGCGGCCACGCCCTGGAAGCGCGCATCTACGCCGAAGATCCGGACCAGGACTTCCTGCCTGCCACCGGCACCCTGCGTTACCTGCGCACCCCGGAAGAATCCGCCCACGTGCGGGTGGATACCGGCGTTACCGAAGGCGACGAAATCAGCATCCACTACGACCCGATGATCGCCAAGCTCATCGTGTGGGACGAAACCCGGGAACAGGCCATCAACCGCATGGTGCAGGCCCTGGAGCAGTACCGCATTGCCGGGGTAAAAACCAACATCCGCTTCCTGCATGCCCTGGCCGATGCCGAGCCCTTTCGCCAGGCCGAGCTGACCACCGGTTTCATTGACGACCACCGTGAACTGCTGTTTCCCGCTTCCGGACCGGATACCGACAAGGTTCTTGTGTTGGCTTCCGGCTTTGTCCTGGAACACCGCAAGTCCCGTGAAGTGGTCAGCGCAGACCCCTGGTCACCCTTCGGCCGGCAGAACAGCTGGCGACTGAACTCCGACTACGCCGAACCGATGGCCCTGCAGATTGGCGAGGAGGTGGTCGAACTAAGGGTTCTTGAGCAGGATCACGGCTATCAGATAACCCTCGGCGACAACCGCTATACCCTGCAGGCCCGCCTGCAGGAGGATTACCTGCAAGCGGTCATCAACGGCCACCGCCTGTGCGTGTACGGCAACCTGCACAACGACGAACTGGTGTTGTTCCACGAAGGCAACAGCATCACCTGCAAGCTCTACCGTGAACGCTGGGAAACCGAAGACCTGGCCGGCGACGGCAGCCTCTCTGCCCCCATGAACGGTGCCATTGTGGCGGTGCAGGTGCAGGCTGGCGATAAGGTCACCGGCGGCCAGACCCTGGTGATCATGGAAGCCATGAAGATGGAGCACGCCATCAAAGCCCCGGCCGATGGCACCGTCAGCGAGGTGTTCTTTGCCCAGGGTGACCAGGTATCCGAAGGCACGGAGTTGATCGCCATCGAGATTGAGGAGACTGCGTAATGGCCTTCCCGAAACGTGTCCGCCTGGTGGAAATGAGCCCCCGGGACGGCCTGCAGAACGAACCCGGCCCGGTGATTGCTACCAGCATCAAAACCGGGCTGATCGACCGGCTGGCCGACTGCGGCCTTACCCACATCGAAGCCGCCAGCTTTGTCTCCCCCAAATGGGTGCCCCAAATGGGTGATGCCGCCGAGGTCATGGCCGGCATCACCCGAAAGGCCGGCGTACGTTACTCCGCCCTTACCCCCAACCTCAAAGGTTTCGAAAATGCCCTGGCGGCCGGAGCCGACGAGGTTGCGGTGTTCGGCGCCGCCTCCGAAGCCTTCACCCTAAAGAACATCAACTGCACCATTGCCGAAAGCCTGGACCGCTTCGCTCCCGTGGTGGAAGCGGCCCGCAAGCACGGCATTCCGGTGCGCGGCTACGTATCGACGGTGATAGGTTGCCCCTATGAGGGTGACATTGAGCCCCGGCAGGTCGCCAGCGTCGCCAGGGCCCTGTACGACATGGGCTGCCATGAAATTTCCCTGGGTGACACCATCGGCGTGGGCACGCCGCTGAAAGCCAAACGCATGCTGGAGTCCGTGGCCGCCCATATTCCCATGGCTAAACTGGCGGCCCACTTCCACGACACCTACGGCCAGGCCCTGGCCAATCTGTATGCCGTGCTGGAGGAAGGCGTCAGCGTAATCGATGCCTCGGTGGCGGGCCTGGGCGGTTGTCCTTATGCGAAGGGCGCCTCCGGCAATGTAGCCACCGAAGACGTGCTCTATCTGTTAAATGGGCTGGGTATAGAAACCGGTGTCGACCTGGAAAAACTGGTGGCGACCGGCGGCTGGATTTGCGGCCAGCTCAACCGCCACAACGGCTCTAAAGTGGGACAGGCCATGGGCGGTTGAACGTTAAGGGCCCCGCTGCGAACCTTGCGACTAATATCGCCGATACCAGAACCATTCTGCTCCACTAAACCCGGGATCTATGCAATGCATCTTCCATTCTGGCTGACCACGGCTGTGCTCTTTCCGGTGTTGCTGTATCAGGGTAAGCGCACCCGTCAAACCACGCCACGGCTGCCGGAGGCCTCCGGATCTCCGTGCGGGCAGTATGGCGACGGCGAGCCCGCCCGGCGTATCCTGGTGATTGGCGAATCCACCGCAGCCGGCGTTGGCGCCCAGACCCACGATCAGGGCCTGGCCAGCCAGCTGGCACGGGAGCTCCATGAGGGAACCGGGCAAACCATCGCCTGGCACACCTTCGGGGTTAACGGTATTCGTTTGAATGCCCTGAACCGGGCGCTGGAACAAACAGACTTACCGGAAGCCGATGTGGTTATCCTGAGCATGGGGGTCAACGACACCACCGGTTTTACACCCAGGAAACGATTCCGCCAGCAACTGCTCGACCTGAGGGAGTTTCTCGAAGCACGGTATCCGGCACCCCTGATGCTTCTGAGCGTGCCTCCCATGCACCTGTTCACCGCCCTGCCGGCGCCCTTGCGCTACGTGATGGGATGGCGGGCCAGGCTTCTGGACGACATCTACCGGCAACTGGCCAGCGAAGCGCCGCAGCACTTCCGCTACGCCCGTTACCCGGTGATTGAAGATACCGGGCTGTTGGCCAGCGACGGCTACCACCCCGGCATCAAAGGCTACCGGTACATTGCCGAAGCCCTGGCGCCGGAGCTGAGCCGGGGCATCAGGGCCGATGCTTCTCCGGAGGAATAGAGTAAGTCATGGTGGCATGGGCCACCGGCTCCTCCATGCCAGTGGAATAGATCGACACCTCACCCACCGCCATCGTGCGCCCTACTTTCAGCAAGGTAGCACGGGCCCACACCGCAGCATGGGCGGCGGGCTTGCGCATGAAGTTGATGTTGAAGTTGGTGGTTACCGCCAGGGGTACCAGGCCAATTTTGCCCAGCAAGGCGGCGTACATGGCCACGTCTGCCAGCCCCATCATAACCGGACCAGACACGGTTCCACCGGGGCGCAAGTGGCCGTCGTCCACCTCCAGCTTCATCTCGGCCCAGCCATCCCCCAGCTCCTCCAGGGTGCCGTAGGCGGTACCCTGGGGAAAGTGATCTTCAAGGAAAGCTTTCAGCTCCCCGAATGTTACTTGCATGACTCTAGTGCTCAGTCCGGTTTGTAAAGCCTCAGGATACTCGAAAAGTCCAGATCACCGTTACCCTGCCCGGCATGCAGCTGGAACAGGTTTCGGGCCAGGGAGCCCATGGGGATGGAAGCCTGGTTGGCGACCGCGTTATCAAACGCCAGCCCCAGGTCCTTGGTCATCAGGTTCACCAGGAAACCGCCCTGGTAATCCCGGGATGCCGGCACCCCTTCCATCACACCCGGCCACGGGTTGTACACGTTCAGCGCCCAGTTGCCGCCGGAGCTCTGCTTCATGATTTCCGAGAGTACCGCAGGGTTCAGGCCGTTCTTCACACCCAGAGCCAGGGCTTCACTGGTGCCCGCCATCAGGATGGCCAGCATCATGTTGTTGCAGATCTTGGCGACCTGGCCCGCGCCGTGGGGGCCGGCGTGGAAGATGTTCTTGCCCATGGCTTCCAGAACCGGCCGTGCCTTGTTGTAGGTGGCCACTTCGCCGCCGCAGATAAAGGTCAGCGTACCGGCCTTGGCGCCACCTACGCCGCCGGATACCGGCGCGTCGATAAAGGCCAGGTCTTTTGCCGCTGCGGCTTCTGCCACCGCCCGGGAGGTTTCCGGGGCAATGGTGGAGGAGTCAATCACCAGGGTGCCCGCCGGCAGGGCTGCCAGCAGGCCGTCGTCGCCCAGGTATACCGCTTCCACATGCTTGCCCGCCGGCAGCATGGTGATCACGCACTCGGCGCCCTGGGTTGCCGCTTTAGCTGAATCCGCAGTGCTGGCCCCTTCGGCCACCAACGCTTCAACCGCCGGTTTGGACAGATCGAAAACCGTGACCTCATGCCCCGCCTTCAGCAGGTTGGAGGCCATGGGCCCGCCCATGTTGCCCAGACCAATAAAGGTTACCTTCGCCATCTTGCTTCTCCTTGTTTTTGTAGCAGTGCGCCGGGATTTATCAGTGCCCGGGCGCCTGGCTGAAAAATGCTTCAATCCACTCATTGTCCAGTTCCGCCAGCGACGCATAACGCCAGCGGGGCTGCATGTCTTTGTCGATCAGCAACGCCCGGATACCTTCGGCAAACTCGCCCTTCTTCAGGCAGTTCACCGACATCACCAGCTCGTTATCCAGCACCTGTTTCAGGCTGTCCCGCTGGCTGCGCTGCAGATGTTTCCAGGTCAGGGCCAGCGAGGTGGGGGAGGCACTCGCCAATCCCTTCACGGCTTTGCCCAGCCAGCCCTCACTGCCGCTCAGGTCTTTCAGCTGCGCTACCACCTGCTCAAGGGAATCGCCATCGGTGGCCTGCTGGATATCATCAAAGTGATCACGAACCGCAGACGCCGGCAGCGCCTCCCGGCTTTGCTGTTCATACTGGCGCAGTACCGAGCTGACAACACTATGGGCGCTGGAACCCTGCCAGTTGGCGGAGGCCAGGGCATCAATCACCTGCCCTTTGAGTTCGTGGCTGACGAACCGGTCTGCCATGCCCACAAACAGCGCATCGGCTGGGTTCATGCGGGTGCCGGTCAGCCCCAGAAACATTCCGGTACGCCCGGGCATGCGGTTCAGGAACCAGCCGGCGCCGATATCCGGGTACAGGCCGATGCTCACTTCCGGCATGGCCAGTTTCGAGTGCTCGGTAACCACCCGGTGGGAAGCACCCGCCATCAGGCCGATGCCGCCGCCCATCACAATACCGTTGCCCCAGCACACAACCGGTTTGGGGAAGGTGTGAATCAGGTAATCCAGCTCGTATTCTTCGGTGAAGAACCGCTCGCCTTCAGCCAGCTTTCCCGGCTCGGTCATGCTGCGGTACAGGGACACGATATCGCCACCGGCGCAGAAGGCCTTGTCGCCCTCAGCTTCCAGCCAGACCGCGCATACGCTGTCATCGTCGGCCCAGCGTTGCAGCTGCGGCTTGAGCAGGCGGATCATGTCCATAGACAGCGAATTCAGGTTACGCGGGCTGTTCAGCCTGGCGACCGCAATCCGGCCACCGCCGTTTGTGGTCCACTCTTCAAATACCATCGGTTGATCGCTCATAGCAGCCCCGGGCTTATCGGTTTTTCCATTCCGGCTTGCGCTTCTCGAGGAACGCATTAACGCCTTCTTTCTGGTCTTCGGTGTGGAACAGCTCGACAAACAGTTCCCGCTCCATGCGCCAGCTGTCGGTGTGGCTGCGACCATCCCGGGCACTCATGACCAGCTGCTTGCAACGGGCAATGGAAGACGGGCTCTGCTTACAGGCGCCTTCGGCCAGCTTCAGGGCGGCTTCCAGGCCTTGTCCGGACGGCACCACTTCTTCCACCAGGCCAATCTGCAGCGCCTTGCTGGCATCTATCCGCTCGCCACACAGAATCATGCGCTTGGCCCAGCCCTCGCCTACCAGCCAGGGCAGGTTCTGGGTGCCACCGGCGCAGGGCAGCAGGCCAACACCGGCTTCCGGCAGCGCCATCTGGGCGTGCTCTTCGGCAATGCGGATATCGCAAGACAACGCACATTCCAGGCCACCGCCCATGGCGTAGCCGTTAATGGCGGCAATCGACACACCACGGAAGGCGGTCAGCGTGGCAAAGGCCTGGCCGAACTTCTGGGCCATCTCGTTGGCTCGCGCACGGTCGCCGTCGGCAAAGGTTTTCAGGTCCGCTCCGGCAGAGAAAAATTTCTCACCCTGGCCGGTGACCACCAGCGCGAAGATGTTGCGGTCGGCGTTGAGGTCTTCAATGGTGGCTTCCAGAGCCGCCAGGGAGTCTGCCGTCCAGGTGTTGGCCGGCGGGTTGGCGATGGTCAGGATCGCAATGTGATCGCGCTTTTCCAGTTGAATCAGTTCGCTCATGGTAAATTCCTTTGGTTGTTCCGGTGCTGATGATTACGGCCGGTTACTGGATGGCTTCGGCAACGCCGTCTTCCAGCATGCGGCGGGCAATAATCAGGCGCATGATTTCGTTGGTGCCTTCGAGAATCTGGTGTACCCGAAGGTCCCGCACATAGCGCTCCAGCGGGTATTCCCGAATGTAGCCGTAGCCGCCGTGCAGCTGCAGGGCTTCGTTGGCTACCTCGAAACAGGCATCGGTGGCGAAGCGCTTGGCCATGGCGCAATGCAGGGTGGCTTCCGGGTCGCCGGCATCCAGCTTGAAGGCACCCAAACGCACCATCTGCCGCGCTGCCACCAGGTTGGTGGCCATATCCGCCAGCTTGAACTGCAGGGCCTGGAAGGCTGCCAGTGGCTTACCGAACTGCTGGCGCTCATGCAGGTAATTGCGCGCCCGCAGCAGCGCCGCCTGGGCGCCGCCAAGGGAGCGGGTGGCAATGTTGAGGCGACCGCCGTCCAGGCCCTTCATGGCAAGGGCGAAGCCGTCGCCCTCATTACCGATTCGGTTACTGGCCGGAATGCGCACGTCTTCCAGGGTGACCAGCCGCGTGGGCTGGCTGTGCCAACCCATCTTTTCCTCGTTCTTGCCGCAGGAAACACCCTCGGCATTGGCGGGGATCACAAAGGTGGAGATCCCCTTGGCGCCACTGTCGGCATCACCGGTACGGGCCATCAACACAAGAACATCGGTGGCGCCGGCGCCTGAGATAAACATCTTGCTGCCGTTGATCACATAGCTGCCTCCATCCCGAACCGCCCTGGTACGCAGGCTGGCGGCATCGGAGCCGGCCCCGGGTTCGGTCAGGCAGTAGGAGGCCAGCCATTCACCGCTGGCCAGCCTGGGCACAAACTCCTGCTTCAGGTCGTCCGAGGCAAAGCTGGCTACCATCCAGGTGGCCATGTTGTGAATCGTGATAAAGGCCGCCGTGGACGGGCAGGCCATGGCCAGCTCTTCCACGATCACCGAGGTGTCCATGCGGGACAAGCCCATGCCGCCCAGGGCTTCCGGGGTATAAATCCCCATAAAGCCCATCTCGCCGGCTTCTTTCATCACCTCCAACGGGAAGGTGTGGTCTACATCCCACTGGCCGGCATAGGGTGCCATGGCTTTCTCGGCAAAGGCCCGGGCCGCATCCCGGAACGCCAGCTGGTCTTCGGTCAGGTTGAAATCCATCGTTCAGCTCCCTGCTCGGCGTTACCGGAGTTGGATGGAGAAGTTGGCTTCGGTAGACGTCGCTTCACTGTTAAACCAGCGGGAGGTGACGGTCTTGGTTTCGGTGTAGAAACGCACTGCCTGCTTGCCGTAAGCGTGCTGGTCACCGTAGAAGGAACCTTTCCAGCCAGTGAAAGAGAAGAACGGCAGGGGCACCGGGATGGGAATATTCACACCCACCTGGCCGACTTCGATTTCGTGCTGGAAGCGGCGGGCAGCACCACCGTGGTTAGTGAAGATAGACGTGCCGTTGCCATAAGGACTGTTGTTGATCAGCTCGATGGCTTCGCCAAGGTCGTTCGCGTTCATGCAGGTGAGCACCGGGCCGAAGATTTCTTCTTTATAGATGTCCATTTCCGGCGTGACTTCGCTGAACAGGGTGGGCCCTACCCAGTTACCGTCCGGCAGGCCATCCACTGTGCAGCCGCGACCATCCAGCATCAGCTTCGCGCCCTGGGCCTCGCCGGTGGCAATCAGGGCTTCAACCCGCTCCTTGGCCCTCGGGCTAATCACCGGGCCATAGCTGGCACCGGAGTCGTTCCAGGCGCCCGGGCGCACCTTCGCCATGGCTTCTTTAAGCTCAGGGATCCACTCCTGGGCCGCGCCTACAAACACCGCTACGGAAATGGCCATGCAACGCTGACCGGCGGCGCCCACAGAGGCACCCACCAGGGCATTGATCACCTGCTGCTTGTCGGCATCCGGCATGATCACCATGTGGTTCTTGGCGCCGGCAAAGCTCTGTACGCGCTTCATGTTGCGGGTACCGGTTTCGTAGATGTAGCGGCCGACCGGTACCGAACCCACAAAGGAAATTGCCTTGATGGCGGGATCGTTCAGCAGGGTATCCACCTGCTCCTTGGCACCGTGCACCACCTGCAGAACGCCCTTGGGCGCACCGGCTTCTTCGAACAGTTCTGCCAGGCGCATCGGGGTGAGCGGGTCCTGCTCGGACGGCTTCAGTACAAAGGTGTTACCGCAGGCGATGGCCATGGGGAACATCCACAGGGGAATCATGGCCGGGAAGTTGAACGGGGTAATACCGGCGCAAACGCCCAACGGCTGGATCCACGAGTGGGTATCCACTTCCCGCGCGACGTTTTCAACGGTCTCGCCCATCATCATGGACGCCACGTTGGCGGCATGCTCTACCACTTCGATACCGCGCCAGACATCGCCCTTGGCGTCGTCAAAGGTTTTACCGGTTTCCTGGGACAGGATTTCGGCAATCTCGTCGTGGTGTTCTTTCAGCAGTGCCTGGTAACGCAGCATCACCCGCGCCCGCTCGGATACCGGGGTTTCTTTCCAGCTTTTGAACACTTCGCCGGCGTTGTCGATGGCCTTGCGCATTTCGTCCGCCCTGGCGCAGGGCACCTGGGCGATGACTTCGTTAGTGGCCGGGTTGGTCACGTCGATCCAGTTCTGGGTCTGGCTCTGAACAAATTCACCAGCAATAAACTGAGGTACTTTTTTCATGAGGATGGTCCCTGTTTGTTGTTGTCCGGGAGTGCCGTGGCCCGCTGAATAACGAAACGGACCTGGCGATGATTTTCCAAAAGACTAGCACGCTCCTTGCCGCCTTATGATTGACTAAGTTTCGCCCATGATGGATTATTTTTCGATGACCAGTCATCAAAGCACCAAGCCATCCGCGCAAACCTCCCAGTGGCCTGTTCCTGCGGACAGCGTTCGCTATGTGGTTCCGGAGCCCATCGTCCGCCAACTGGCGCACCACCCACTAACCCGGGAGCTGTACCCTCTGGCCTTCGGCCATTACCGGCGGGCGGCGGGCCATCACATGCATCGGGAACACCATCGTGACAATCTTTTGATCTATTGCACCGATGGCAAAGCCTTTCTGAACGTAGCAGGCGAGCCCTACACCGTGACCGCCGGCGACCTGTTGCTGCTGCCGGCCGGCGCCAGCCATCGCTACACGGCAGACCCGGACAATCCATGGACCATTCACTGGGTGCACTACACCGGCCCGCTGGCCGCAGAGTTTGGTGACTACATGGGATTTGATGACAACACCCGGGTGCTCCATCTGGGGCGCCAGCCCCGCCTGCTGGTAGACTTCAACGGCCTGCTGTCGGTACGCCAGACCGGCTTCCGCACCAAGGGGCTGATCCACGCCAGCAATCGCCTGCGACAGCTGCTGAGTGCCGTCCCCATGAACGTGGATGAAACCAGCCAGGCTCGGCAGGCCGAGCTGGACACCCTTCACAACTACATGCGTGAACACCTGGAAGAGCGACTGACCTTGCAGCAACTGGCCGAACTCAGCGGGCTGTCACCGGCCCATTTCGCCACCCGTTACCGGGAACAGACCGGCACCTCACCGATTCAGCATTTCCTGCACCTGAAGGTGGAGCGGGCCTGCGAACTGCTGGACACCACCAGCCACACCTTCGCTGACATCAGCCGGCAACTGGGTTACGACGACGCCTATTACTTCTCCCGGCTGTTCAAGAAGGTGATGGGCAAATCCCCCAGCGACTACCGGCATACCGCCAGGCACTGACCCATTGGCGCAGATAGCCTGGCTCCCTGGCCCGACTGCAATTGGCAAGGCGACAAAATTCCGGTATCACACAGGCTTCACTTATTCATTCGGGAGGCGCAGATGCAGCCACTGGATATTCAGGTAGTTGACCAGGCCATCAGCTGGTGCGATGGCGGTCAGGATTTCTGGCTGTGTACGGTACTCAGTACCTTCGGCTCCTCTCCCCGGGCGCCGGGCTCCTGGCTGGTAGCACAGGCCAATGGCGACCATTGCGGCTCGTTGTCAGGCGGCTGTGTGGAAGAGGACTTTCTCGAACGCCTGCAGGAAGGCGAATTCCAGGGCCGCATCAACCGAATCCGCTACGGTGCCGCCGATGGCCTGGACAATCCCAGAGTCAGCCTGCCCTGCGGTGGCGTTCTGGATGTGCTGATCGAGCACTTTCCCGCCTCCGCCTCATCCCGGGAGCACTTCCTGGCACTTCGGGCCGCCTTGAGCGGCCAGGGCCATGTGGCTCGAAAGGTTTGCCTGAAAACCGGCGAAGCCAGTGTCGAGCCAGACCGGGAAACGGGCCAGAAAGTGATGGAAGACGAAACAACCGCCACCCTGAAACTGCGGGTGGGGCCGGTATCCCGGTTGCTCATTGCCGGCTTGTCGCCGGTGGCCACCGCCTGCGCCAGCTTTGCCCATAGCCTGGGTTTCGAGGTGATCGTATGTGACCCGCGCCAGGAAGAAGTCTGCAACTTCAACGTACCCGGCGTTACCCTGCGCCAGGAGCTGCCCTCCGTGTGGATTGCCCGCGAAGGCTGCCACGGAGCAACCGCGGTGGTTGCCCTCACCCACGACCCGAAGATTGACGACACCGCCCTGATGGAAGCGGTGAAAACCGACGCTTTCTACATCGGCGTGATGGGTTCTTTGCGCACCTCGGAAAAACGCCGGGAGCGTTTACTGCGCATTGGCGGGCTGAACGAGCAGCAGGTTGAGCGAATCCGAATGCCCATCGGCCTGAATATCGGCAGCAAGACACCGGCGGAGATCGCCCTGTCTGTGATGGCGGATATTGTTCGGGTCCGCCAGGGCATTGCGAAGGATAACCTCTGATATTTTTTCAGTATGTCCTAATCTATCCCAAACAAATCTCCGTACAACTGATCACCCTGCCCAACTTATACCCGGGCGGGGGCCAATCAACTGTATGGAGAGAACCATGAACAAGCACAACAAAACCCGCTCCCTGTTCACCGTAGCCCTGCTGGCCGGTAGCCTCAGCGCCGGAACCGCACTGGCAGACCACCACGGCAACAACAAAGTGGGCGTATGGGGCGACGACCAGTCTGTGTCTGAAGGCACGGTAACCGCCAAGAAAGTCATGACAGAAAAGAACGGCTGGCTGGTAGTGCACCGCACCGATGAAGCCATGAAACCCGGCCCGGTAGTGGGCTATGCGCCCCTGAAGAAAGGTAAGAACATGGACGTAGCCGCCATTCTCACCGAAGAAGTGGCCGCCGGTGACATGCTGATGCTGATGATTCACAGCGAAGACGGCGGCATGAAAACCGGTGTATTCGAATACACCCTGGGCGCCAAGGAAGACGGCCCCATCCGGATGGATGGCAAGTTGGTGATGGCGACGATTACGGCGCAATAAGCTGCCAGGAAACGCCAGTCGCGTTTGCAGGAACCTATCAGAAAATCCCCCGGCAGATTGAACTACCGGGGGATTTTTTCTTTACCGGATGATAGCTCTCATCACGGAGTCACTGGCCTGGCCAGCCTGATCACCTCTCGTGCGGGATCCTGTCGAATCTCCTCCTCCGTGTAGGGGAATCGAATCCATTCTTTGTTGGAATAGGCTTCCGTCATATCGCGATAGTATGGCGAGGCAGGGTCGGTAGATTGGGAGTAGGTCACGAAACCTTCGGCAACGGGATTGCCGTCGTCGTCCCAGGTTACGGTCTGGATGTAGCTGTTTCCGAACAGAACCGGATAACCGCCATTGTCTGCCAACCCGCTTCCGCCGGTCGAGGCGATGGTGAAGGCCCCCTCGAAACTCTCGCCGCCAAATACCGGAATCCGGCTGTCTCCGTGAACACCCGAATATTGGATATCCTCAAGTTTTGCGTCGAAGGCTACACCGGCATCCTGTATTGCCTGAACTGCCGACACAAAAGCCTGAATCACCAAGGGATCCAAGGGGTTAAACATTCGCGGCGTATTAACAGGATCTGTCGAGACAAAGGGAACCAACCACTTAACCGGCGAATCCACTGGCAAGGGATTAATTCGACTCCAGAACTCGCGCCAGATATGACCACCACGGGAATCCAGATTGTAGGTTCCATCCCACGCCGCTAGCGCGGTGCAGGCCTCACCTTGCCCTGACTGGGTTAGCCCATTCAACACATCGGTTAAAGGATTGCAGTAGGCATCTAACACCGCATTCCTGGCCAGACGCTCGGACATCACCTGGCTGCCCAGAACAGTCTCCTGAAGGTTGCCCATATCAAAACCCAGTTCCCCGGGTTTACCGTCCGAGCCATCGAGCCGCTCTTCCACCTGGGTGATACACAACCGGGTACGCAGCGTGCGGGCGGTCCCTTCATCACCGATAATGCTGGCAAAGCCGGTCAGCGGCTGTTCCGGGTTGGTCAGCCAGTAGCTGTCGTTACAGTTATGAACCCAGTCACTTCGCGTCAGACTTGGCAAGTTGCCCCGCCCGAACACCCCCTCCGCCGGCGCGTCTTCGTCTGAACCCCAGGCACATGCTGCCCGGCTGCCATCCAGAATCGGCAGGCCAGGCATCACCTGGCCAAGAACAGGAGACAAGGCCGTAGCACAGCTGGTTGCCAGTTCATCAGTAACATGCGGAACAACTGTCAGATCACCGTAGTAAGCTGCTTTACCCGGGCCAGTCGCGATGGTATTCACCCATGGCGTGCCCAGCACACTGCCGTGCAACTCAACGAATTCGTCGAAGCTCGAGGCCTGGTTCCAACGGAAAAACTGGTTCAGCATGCGGTCGTTTTCGGCATTGGCATCCCTGAGGGTGTACGCCTTTAACGGCGACCAGGAGAGTATCGGGATTCCGGATACCTCGTACTCCAGCATCGGCCCATAATGGGAATGGTAAAGCGTCCGAACCTCCTCAGTCACAGATCCGTCCGGGTTCAGCGCTTCCACCACAATTTCTTGAGAGGTCATGTCTATCCACTCCCCCTCATACCAGTATTGGGTCGGGTCAGTGGGGTTCAACGACAACTCGTAAAACGAGAACCGGTAGGCTGTGGAGACTGTGTGGCTCCAGGCAAAGTGTTCGTTAAAGCCAATCAGGACCGCCGGCAATCCATAGAGTGCCGCCCCCATGATCTCGGCTCTATCCCCTACTTTCAGGTGCGCAAGATAAAGCCGCTCGGTCTTCTCCCAGGGAAAATGCGGGTTGCCGAACAGCAGGGATTGTCCATCCCGGGTGGCCTCTTCGGAAAGCGCATACATGTTGCTGCCGATATTGAGTTCCCGAGAGAGCGGGAACGGCAACGCACCATCCAGTGACTCCAACATATCGCCCAGAATATCCGGGTCTGGCGCCGCAGCATCCACGGACCCCAGTGCAGGAGGCTGCGCGGTGGCTATACCTTCCACAAAGACCGAAGAACTGGCTAACACGGCCAGCCGGAAATAGCGGCGGAACATGTCGTCCTCAGTGAGTGGCAATAGCCAGTCGCTGTTTCTGCACGCAAGGTGACGACCGGAATGATCGCCCGTGCGGATTTCCTCCAGATACTGATTGTAACCGTCCACATAGCCTTTCGTGGCGGCAATGACTTCCGGGTCACTGTTACTTTTGAAGGCTTCAATAGCCTCGTCAGTGATAACCGACCGCCAGAAGAAGTCGGCATCCACGTTACTTGCTTCAGCATCATTAGATGGAATGGAATATCGACCCTCGCCACCCAGGTAGCGGGCCCGCAGCCCCCGGACCGTCAGGGTGTCTTCAGCAAGCAGGCAAAGATTGTCTTCTGCCTGAACATAGCCGTAGCCATACCCCATACCAGCAAAGTCCGGCGCTTCGATATGGGGTATACCAAAAGATGTCCTGGTAATCGTTACTCCCGCAGGGCGTTCAAGCCTGGGAGCCTCGGTATCAGGCTCTGCCCGGCTCTCTTGTGCAGAGTTACCACCGCCCGAACTCAGGCAGCCCGTTGTCGAGGCCACCAGCACAGCCAGCAGCATGGCGCGCTTTGTTGTCATCATGTTGGTTGCTCCATTGTGCTTGGTTCTTTTTATAGTGACCGGCCTGTCGGCCAGTTTTTATACACCAAGACAATTTATCGCATAACACAAAACATACCAACTATTATGACCGGTACAGTGGCTCATCGTTGGAGCTACATCCCTACCAAATCATGGCAATCCGCATAGAATCGCCCTGGCGGTTTTCCCTCCGCAAATCATGTACGCACAACCCCCGATCCCGACAGTGAAATTTATGTAGCGCCTACCCTCACATCGTGTTAAAAATCGCTCGGATCCCTACCAGAACCGCGTGCGTCCTGCACGTTTTGTATCCATCCCTTTTCAGTGAGGGACACCATCCAATGTTCAAGTTGTGTAAGCCACAGGCGCTTGCCGCCGCTGTTGCGTTGTCTCTGGGTGCCTCTTCGGTTTTTGCTGCCGGAGAAGTACGTGTTTACAACTGGTCTGACTACATCGCCGAGGACACCCTGGCGAAGTTCACCCAGGAAACCGGCATCAAGGTTGTCTACGACGTTTACGACAGCAACGAGGTGCTGGAGGCCGCCCTGTTGTCTGGCCGCTCCGGCTATGACCTTGTTGTGCCCTCCAACCACTACGTAGCCAAGCAGATTTCTGCCAAGGCTTTTGTAGCACTGGGCCACAGCAAGCTGCCGAACATGGCTAACCTCAACCCGGACCTGATGGATGATCTGGAAAAGGTGGACCCGGGCAACCAGTTCTCCCTGCCTTACCTGTGGGGCACCAACGGCTATGGCTACAACGAAGGCCGCATCCAGACCATTCTGGGCGACAGTGCCCCGACCGACTCCTGGGCCCTGGTGTTTGATCCCGAAGTGACCGGCAAGCTGGCCGCTGGTGGCTGTGGCATTGCCATGCTGGATTCCGGTGAAGAAATGGTGCGTGCCGCCATGGCCTACATCGGCCTGGACCCGAACAGCAACAACGCCGACGACATCAAGAAAGGCGGTGAAGTGATCAAGGCTGTGCGCCCGAACATCACCTATTTCCACTCTTCCCGTTACATTGGCGATCTGGCTAACGGCGACCTGTGCGTAGCCGCCGGCTACTCCGGCGACATCCTGCAGGCCGCTGCCCGCGCGGAAGAAGCCGAGAACGGCAACGTCATCCGCTACACCATCCCCAAGGAGGGCGCGGTGCTGTGGTTTGACATGATGACCATTCCGGCCGGCGCGCCGAATGTGGAGAACGCCCACAAGCTGATGAACTTCCTGATGCGCCCGGAAATCATCGCCGATGTCACCAACTACGTGTGGTACGCCAACCCGAACAAACCGGCCAACGAGTTTGTGGATCCGGAAATCCTCAATGACACCAGCATCTACCCCACCGACGAGGTGATGAAGAAGCTGTATATCATGGAAGGTCGGCCTCAGGATGCGCAGCGCCTGATGACCCGTACCTGGACCAGCGTGAAATCCGGTCGCTGACGGTGGCCGTGATCAACAATACCTCCGCGCAAGCGGAGGTGCTCCTCAGCATCAAAGGCATTTCCAAGAGCTTCGACAGCACCCTGGCGGTGGACGACGTGAGTCTGGACATCCACAAGGGCGAGATCTTCGCCCTGTTGGGTGGCTCCGGCTCTGGCAAGTCCACCCTGCTGCGCATGCTCGCGGGCTTTGAAACCCCGGATTCCGGCCGCATCGTGCTGGACGGTCAGGACATCACTGCCCTGCCTCCCTACCTACGCCCCACCAACATGATGTTCCAGTCCTATGCCCTGTTTCCCCACATGACGGTGGAGCAGAACATTGCCATGGGCCTGAAGCAGGACAAGCTGCCGAAAAGCGAAATCGCCGACCGGGTGGCGGCCATGCTCAAGCTGGTAAAAATGGAAGCCTACGGCAAACGCCGGCCACAGCAGTTGTCTGGTGGACAGCAACAGCGCGTGGCCCTGGCCCGCTCCCTGGCCAAGCGCCCGAAGCTGTTGTTGCTGGACGAACCCATGGGCGCGCTGGACAAAAAACTGCGCACGGAAATGCAGCTGGAACTGGTGGATATCCTGGAGAAAGTGGGCGTGACCTGCCTGATGGTGACCCACGACCAGGAAGAAGCCATGACCATGGCCAGCCGCATTGCCATCATGTCTTACGGCCGGATTGCCCAGGTGGGCTCGCCCATTGATATCTACGAGAGCCCGAACAGCCGTATGACGGCGGAGTTCATCGGCTCGGTGAATATCTTCGCGGCGAACATCCTGGAAGACAACTCCGACAGCATCTCGCTCACCAGCGACCTGCTGGACGCACCAGTGTTTATCGACCGGGGTGTAACCACGCCCGCAGAAACCACGGAAACCCTGATCGCCCTGCGCCCGGAGAAGATCTACCTGACTACCGAGAAACCCGAGGGCGACACCAACTGGAGCTGCGGCACAGTAGACAACATCGCCTACCTGGGCGACATCACGTCTTACTACGTGAAGCTGGCCAGTGGCAAGCGGGTACAGGCCACCATGGCCAACGTGGAACGCCGGGGTGAGCGGCCTACCTGGGGTGACCGGGTGTATGTGTCCTGGGAAGCCTCCAGCCCTATCCTGCTCTGGAACTGACGCCATGACCAAGAAGCTTCTGGCAACCCCTCTTGCTGAGCGGGTGCGTGCGGTGGTATTCCATCGCCGGGTGGTGTTTGGCGTGCCGTTCGCCTGGCTACTGCTGTTCTTCCTGCTGCCGTTTGCGCTGGTGCTGAAGATCAGCCTGACCTCGGCGGTGATGGCGATTCCGCCTTACGAGCCCGTGTTCCGGTGGGTGGATAACACCCTGTCGGTGGTGGTGAACTTTGGCAATTACCTGTTCCTGGCCTCCGACAGCCTGTACATCGCCGCTTACTGGGGCTCGGTGAAAACCGCGTTTCTGGCCACCCTGTTTTGCCTGCTGATCGGCTACCCCATGGCCTACGCCATGGCCCGCGCGCCCAAGCACTGGCAGCTGGTGTTCCTGCTGATGGTGATGCTGCCGTCCTGGACCTCGTTCCTGATTCGCGTATATGCGTGGATGGGCATTCTGGGTAACCAGGGGCTGCTGAACAGCTTCCTGATGTGGCTGGGGCTGATCGACTCACCCCTGAAGATGCTGAACACCAACTTTGCGGTGATTCTGGGCATTGTCTACGCCTACCTGCCGTTCATGATCCTGCCCATCTACACCAACCTGGTGAAGCTGGACGTGCGCCTGCTGGAGGCAGCATCGGATCTTGGCTGCCGTAGCCTGACTACTTTCTGGGCGATCACCTTGCCGTTATCCAAGGCCGGTATTCTGGCGGGCTCCATGCTGGTGTTCATTCCGGCGGTGGGTGAGTTCGTGATTCCGGAACTGCTGGGCGGGCCGGATACCCTGATGATCGGCAAGGTGTTGTGGGAGGAGTTCTTCAACAACCGCGACTGGCCGGTGGCTTCTTCACTGGCGATTGTGATGCTGGCGCTGCTGTTGATTCCGATTGTGCTGTTCCACCGCTTCCAGGCACGGGAGATGGAAAAGAATGGTTAGGCTAAGAGCTCCCGGTTTCTCCAAATCCATGCTGGTACTGGGCATGCTGTTCCTGTACCTGCCGATGGTGGTGTTGATCGTTTACTCGTTCAACGCCTCGCGGCTGGTTTCGGTATGGGCCGGATTTTCCACGAAATGGTACGGCGCGCTGTTTGCCAATGAGCAAATCCTGTCTGCCGTCTGGATGAGCCTGCGCATTGCCTTCTACTCCGCCAGCATGGCGGTGTGCCTGGGCACCTTGTGTGCGTTTGTGATTACCCGGTTCAAGAAGATGCGCGGGCGCACGCTGCTGTCCAGCATGATCACGGCGCCGCTGGTGATGCCAGAGGTGATCACCGGTTTGTCGCTGTTGCTGCTGTTTGTGCAGATGGCGCAGCTGATTGGCTGGCCGGTGGACCGTGGCATGGCGACGATCTGGATTGCTCACACGACCTTTTGCAGTGCGTATGTGGCGGTGGTGGTGAGTGCGCGGTTGCGGGAGGTGGATTTGTCCATTGAGGAAGCGGCCATGGATCTGGGCTGTTCGCCGCTGAAGACTTTCTTTGTAATCACGCTGCCGGTGATTGCGCCGGCGTTGGTGTCAGGCTGGTTGCTGGCGTTTACTTTGTCGCTGGATGATCTGGTGATTGCCAGTTTTGTGTCCGGGCCGGGGGCGACGACGTTGCCGATGGTTGTGTTCTCGTCTGTGCGGATGGGGGTGTCGCCGGAGATTAATGCGTTGGCTACTTTGATTATTGCGGCGGTTTCGGTGATTGCCTTCATTGCCTGGTTCTGGATGCGGCGGGCTGAGAAGCGGCGGCTTAGGCCTCGGTGAGTGGCAGGCTCGGGGTCGGGCTTGGGCTCCTATCCGTTTGGTTTTGGGGCGGGCTGGGAGGTGGGGAGGGATTTTCTTCTGGAAAAAACAACTCGCTTCGCTCAGACATCTTTTTTCCTGCCAGAAAATCCCTCCCCACCTCCCGCCGGCAGAACCTTTTTGAAAACAGCTGGGTAGGACTTCTTGGCTCGCTCGCTGACTTACTTACTGACTGGCTGACTGACTGACTGACTGACTGACTGACTGACGAGTGTGCGTTAGCGATTATGTGCCATCAACTTGTGTGAGGATGTGAGTCAGGCCGTTGCATTCCACCATGGGGTCGTCGCAGTTCACTATTATGTCGGACTTTGCGATGACGTAGGCTTTGCCGGTTATGTTGTTTTTGACCACCTGATACTCCCCTTCCTTGTCCACTGCTGTGAATTCTCCGATGAACCCGGTTTCCCTCAGGGATATGGTTTCGAGTTTGTCGCCGGGTTTGATGTGGTCTTCGTAGTTCATTAACGCCAGTCTTGCGGAGGTTCCGGTACCCGTGGTGCTTCGGCAGATGACGCCGGGATGGACGTAGGTTGCTGAGCGTGATCGGTAGTAGCCTCCGGCTATTGGTTCTACCGGGCCCATGAAGTGTAGGAACGGGAGGGGGCCTACGTCGCCCAGGGTGTAGTGGGAGAAGCCTCTTTCGGCCTGGATGGCTTCGACGATGGCGTGGGCGGTTTGGGCCAGCTGGCGTTCTTCGTCCAGGGTGAGGTCGAAGCCGAGGGATTTGGCGTCTACCAGGGCGTAGAAGCCGCCGCTGTAGGCGACGCTGTAGTTGACCTTGCCGATGCCGGGTACGTTGATGCTGGTGTTGTGGGTGTGGATGTAGCTGGGCAGGCCTTCGCAGGTGATGGCTTCTACTACGCCGTTGTGCACGGTGGCTTCTATGTTTACCAGGCCGGCGGGGGATTCGAGTTTGAAGTGTTGTTTGCCTTCGCGTTTGGGCACGATGCCGGTTTCCAGTACGGCGGTGGCGGTGCAGATGGTGTTGGAGCCGGAGTAGATGGGGTAGCCCATGACTTCCATGATAATGTAACCGGCGGCGGCTTCGGGGTTGGTGGCGGGTACCAGCAGGTCTACGGACATTTCGGGGATGCCGTAGGGTTCTTCCAGCAGCAACCGCCGCAGGCCGTCGGCGTCGTCGCGCAGGTATTCCATCTGGGCCCTTACCGTATTTCCCGGCAAGTCGATGATGCCACCAGTAACGATGCGGCTGACGTCACCGCCGGCGTGGGTATCCATCAATTGAATGGTGAGTTCAGGTTTCATCCGCCCGCCCCCACGGCAAAGGGTTGGCCGTGTACCTGCCACTGGGCATCCGGCACGATCACGATCTTGCCCAGGTAGTTGCTGCCACGGTTCACGAAATACTCTTCGGCTTTGTGCAGGTCAGACAGTTTGAACGCGCCGTGCAGGACGGGTTTCAGCTGGCCATCGCGTATCCAGGTCATCAGCTGGTTTGCTTCTTCGCGGGTGCCGTGAGACACGCCGAAGATCTGCACCTGGTACAGGTAGATTCGGGTCCAGAGGATTTCGCTGATGTTGCCGCCACTGGCGCCGGCGATGCTCAGGCGCGGGTAGGTGCTGCGGGCGTTCATGTCGAAGATCATGGCGTC
>NZ_DFLY01000003.1:0-121625 GCF_002375525.1 Marinobacter sp. UBA3607
ACACGGATAAGTGAAGAGCCTTACATATACAGTATTTTGACGAGGCTACACGGGTGGGTCAACCACAGTCAGGCACAATGTCCTATACTCGGACCAATGCAGTTGCCAGGAAGGCAGGAGGAGTCTGTATGAAAAGCGTGGTACTGATGTTTGTTGGTGGACTGGTAGGCGGCTTCATCGGGCCGGTTTCAGCACTGGTCGGCGTGGCAGCAGGGTATGTAGTTGGCCGCATGCTAACGCAGTCAGACGTACCTGAGCGAAAGGCAGTCAGCCAATAAAGCTCGGATAAACCGATGATTTTCGTAAGGAAAAAAATGGAGGCGCGGGTCGGAATCGAACCGGCGTACACGGAGTTGCAGTCCGCTGCATAACCACTCTGCCACCGCGCCGGGTAAGCCTGGAATCTGGCTTTTGCTCTCAGGGGGCGTGAGAGACTTGGAAAATGGAGCGGGAAACGAGATTCGAACTCGCGACCCCAACCTTGGCAAGGTTGTGCTCTACCAACTGAGCTATTCCCGCTCTTCGTTCAGAGGCGTTGCCTCCTCAACGGCTGCGTATTCTACGGATTACGCTTCGCGCGTCAACACCTTTTTTTCAAGTTTCTGTTTTTATTGCTAATGTGCACAAAATTTAGCCAAACCGGTCAGGACCGGCTGGCGTCATCCGCGTTCGCCTGAAGGGAACCGGCAAGCTGGTTGCCGCTGTCGCAGTTCAGGTAGCTGGAAGCCTGCAGCCATTCTTCATCCGGGTAGTATTTGAAAACCAGCTGGCCGCCTTTCAGGTTGTCTACTACCTTTGCGATCACATCGCGGTCTACCGCCGGGCAGCCGTGGCTGCGGCCAATGCGACCGTATTTGTTCACCCAGCTCTTCTCTACGTAGTCTGCCCCGTGAATGACAATGGCGCGCTGGCGAGCCAGGTCATTGAAGCCCGGCTCCAGTCCGTCCAGCCGCAGGGAGTAGCCGTGGGCACCGCTGTAGGATTCCGCCGCCTTGAACAGTCCGATGCTGGACTGGTGGCTGCCCTCAATGTTGGAGAAAGCACTCGCTTCGCGGTCGCCGGAGTTTTTACCGTGGGCAACCAGCTCCCTCAGAACCAGGCTGCCATCGGCCAGGTCAAACAGCCAGAGGCGTTCTTCGCTGGATGGCAGGGAAAAATCAATAACAGCAAGCCTCTCCGGCATCGCTGTTCCATTACTGATGGCGCACTGGGTTGCCTTGAAAGCCGCTTCAAGAACCGATGGGTTCAGTTTCGGGGCTGCACTGGAAAGGCGATCAAAAAGCTGGTTATTCAGGGACTGGGCCTGGGTGCTGGTGGCAAAAAGCACTGAAAAAAGAAGGCCGGACATTGCTGTACAAAATTTGAGCAGATTGCGATGCTTGGGCATGCACCTTACCTCTATAGGTGAAGAATACGGTCTATCCGATTGAAATTTGCACTATTCTAACAGCAAATAATGAGAATCCCGACACCTTTGTACAGTTTTTAAACAGACCGTAATCAAAGTTACAAATTACAGACCGTCACGCGGGCGTGGTAGAATCGCCAAGACTCAACGGGGTGCCCGACAGGGCTGAGACCATACCCGCGGAACCTGACCCGGCTAATACCGGCGTAGGGATTGAGCCGCCACTTTTCCAGTGGTTACCGCGGCATGGCCCCTCCATAGCCAAGGTGTAATCACTATGCGTTTCCGCTTGCCTCTACTCTTCGCCGCCCTGCTCCCGGCTTTGGCTACTGCCGAACCTGCGCAGGTTTTGAACGTTTATACTCACCCGTCGTTTGCAGCGGAATGGGGCCCCGGGCCCGCGGTCAAGCAGGCATTTGAAGAGCAATGTGATTGCACGCTGAACTATACAGTGCTGGAAAGCGGCGGCGATATACTTCAGCGACTGCGCCTGGAGGGCAGTTCAACCACTGCCGATGTGGTGTTGGGGCTGGATACCGCCACCATGGAAGCCGCCCGGCAAACCGGTTTACTGGCTCCGCACACGCTGACACTGAACAACCTGGCTCTCCCTGTCGACTGGCAGGACGACACCTTCGTGCCCTACGACTGGGGCTACTTCGCCTTTGTGTACGATACCGAGCTGCTGCCGGAACCTCCTGAAAGCCTGGAAGAGCTGGTCAATGCACCGGATGACCTGAAAATCATCATCCAGGATCCCCGCACCAGCACCCCCGGCCTCGGCCTGCTGCTCTGGATGCACGCGGTTTATGGCGATGACGCCCACGCTAAATGGCAGCAACTCAGTGGCAAGGTACTGGCGACGACCCAGAGCTGGAGTGACGGGTATTTTTCACTGTTCATGAACGGCGAAGCCCCGATGATCCTTTCTTACAGTACGTCCCCGGCCTATCACATGGCGGTCGATAACACAGACCGTTACCAGGCGGCCCGTTTTGAAGAAGGCCATTACCTTCAGGTCGAGGTTGCCGCACTGGTGAATAGCTCCAGGAGTCAGGCCCTCGGCCGGGAATTCATGGAGTTCATGTTGTCGCCGGCCTTCCAGCGCCATATTCCGTTGAAGAATGTGATGTATCCGGCTATCGACCTTGGTGACGAATTGCCGGAGGTATTTGACCGGCTGATCAGCCCGTCCAAAGCCCTCTATCTGGAACCGGCAGAGGTCGCCCGTGTACGCCGCTCACTGGTGAATGCCTGGCTGGACGCCATGACCCGCTGAACCCAATGGCCGCCAACCAACCACAACCCCTGCGCCCTGCTCCATTCAGCGCCCCTGCGTGGCAACTGGCTCCGGGCCTGATCATTGCGCTGGCCTTGATCGGGCTGGTGCTGTTGGGGCTCGGGGCACTGCTTCACACAGCTGGCACGCTGGAATTCGAAGAGCTGTGGCACAGCCGCTATTTAAGAGGTGTTGTCTGGTTTACGGTTTGGCAGGCGGTGTTATCGGTCTTTCTAAGCCTGCTCATTGCGCTGCCGGTGGCCATGACACTGGCCCGGCTCAGCCATTTTCCCGGTCGTAGCCTGCTGCTTCGGTTGATGGAGCTGAGCCTGGTGCTTCCCACCATTGTGGCGGTTTCAGGCATCATCGGGGTGTACGGTCGCCAGGGCTGGCTGACCAGTCTTCTGAACGGGTGGCTGCCTGATCACGGCTGGAGCCTTTACGGCCTGAATGGAATCTTACTGGCCCACCTATTTTTCAACGCACCGCTGGCCGCACGCATTCTTCTGCAAGCACTGGAATCGGTTCCGGCACCGAGGTTGCGGGTTGCTTCCCAGCTCGGGTTGAGTGGCTGGTGGCTCTGGCGTACGGTTCGATGGCCCGCACTACGGCCGGTCCTGCCCGGGGTGTCAGCATTGGTATTTACCCTGTGCTTTACCAGCTTCGCCATCATCATGACCCTGGGTGGCGGGCCTCGCGCCACAACCCTTGAAGTGGCCATTTACCAGGCGTTGCGGTTCGAATTCGATTTCGGCCAGGCCGCCATCCTGGCCACCATTCAGCTGGTTATTTGCGGCAGCCTGTGGTGGCTTGTGTTCCGGAACCGCCTGGAGTCCTCACTACTTCCGGATCGGCGGTTTGCTGAACCTGTCTCTTTAAAAGACAGCCCCGGGCAGGGTCTGGGGCGCGTGTTGCTGCTGGGCATCTTTTCCGCTTTCCTGACGCTTCCCCTGCTGGCCATCGCGTTACGCGGTTTGCCGGCACTCTGGCCGGCCTCTCCCATGCCATCTATCTACGGACAACTGCTCCCCGCCACAGGCCGCAGTTTGTTGATTGCCGTTCCCGCCGGGCTTGGTGCGGTTGTCGCCAGTCTGTTCACACTGGCGGCCGCCAACAAATCCGAAAACCGGATACTGGCGGCCATTCCGGTTACCACGGGTTATCTGCCGCTGATTGTGCCGCCCCTGGTGCTTGGTACCGGCCTGTTCCTGTTATTGCGGCCCCAGCTCGGGAACAGCGCACAAGGCTGGGTACTGGTGTCTATGATTAACGGTTTGATGGCCATTCCATTTGTGCTGCAGGTGCTGCGTGGGCCACTGAATGCCATCGACAAGAACACCCTGAACCAGGCGGACCAGCTGGGCATCCTGGGCTGGTATCGCTGGCGCTGGCTGTACTGGCCACGGCTGCGCCGGCCAATCGCCCTGGGGCTGGCCTATGGCATTGCCCTGTCGCTGGGAGATTTCGGGGTAATTGCCCTGTTCGGTAGCCCCGGGCAGCCCACTTTGCCGGTTCTGCTTTACCAGCAGCTGGGCAGTTACCGAATCAGCGAAGCGGCTGGCACCGGGCTGTGGTTGCTTGTATTACTGGTGACCCTCTTCGCCCTGCTGTCCCGGGTTGCCCGGCCGGCCCCGGGCACAAACACAGAGCCTGCCCCCGCCGCCGCTCCGGAGCCTCGTCATGCTTGAACTAAGAAACCTGTGTTTCCAGTACCCGGATCAGTCGGAGGAGTGGCGCTTCCACTTCTCGGTCGCCGCCGGGCATTGCCTCGCAGTACGCGGTGCCAGTGGAACCGGTAAATCCACCTTGCTGAACCTGGTTGCCGGTTTTCTCGCACCCAAAAGCGGAGAAATTCTCTGGAACAACCAAGCTATCCATAACCTGCCCGCCTGGGAGCGGCCGGTAACAAGCGTGTTCCAGGAGCACAACCTGTTCGAACACCTGGATGTCTTCACCAATATCGGTCTTGGCCTGCACCCGGGCATGAAGCTGTCCCCCGAACAGCAATCGGCCATTGGGCAGGGTCTTGAACAAACCGGGCTCGGCGGTTTTGGTACACGGCTGCCCGGCGAACTATCCGGTGGCCAGCGGCAACGAGTTGCCCTGCTGCGCGCCATTCTGCGGCGCAAACCGGTACTGCTGCTGGATGAACCCATGACCGGGCTGGACCCGGATGCCAGGGCCATCATCCGCGACCTGTTACTGCAGGAAAAGGACAGCGGCATTACCCTGATCCTGGCCAGCCATGATGAAGAAGACCGAAAGATACTGGCAGACAGCAACTGGAATCTTTAAGCTTGCTAAGACTTCTGGCAGGGATTTTTTCATTCTGTGGCGATAACTTCGGGCCTTACTACAGCCAAAGCCGGCGAGCCTGCCGGCTCCCTTGAGTTGTCCGGCAATACGGTGACCTTTGCCGGAGACTGGACCCTTGCCCATTACCCGGCCCTGAACCGGCAGGTATCGCAATTCAAGGCAGAGAACGCTTCACTGAAGCCGGAATTCAGCCGCCTTGGCCGGCTGGATACCGCGGGCGCGTCCCTGATGGTTAAAATGCTGGGTGCGGAACCGGTGCTTGCCGCCCTGGAGCAACCGTCCCTGCCCGAAGCCCAGCAAGCACTCCTTAAAGCCGTAGCGGAATCCATGTGTGAATCCGCACCGGCGCCAGCCACGGTTAATCCACTGCTGAACATGCTGGCAATCACCGGAGAGAAGGTCACCCGGCTAACCCGCCTGTTATGGCTGCTGTCCGGTTTTATTGGCCAGACCTTGTCCACCCTGTTCTACATACTCCCACGGCCAAAGCGCTGGCGCTTTACGCCGTTCGTGGCCGCTGTGCACGACACCGGCCTGAATGCCCTTCCGATTGTTGCCCTGCTCACGTTTCTTGTGGGGGCTGTCGTCGCGTTTCTGGGTGCCACAGTGCTGGAGGACTTTGGCGCGACCATTTATACCGTAGACCTGGTCGCTTTCTCATTCCTGCGGGAATTCGGCGTACTGTTAGCGGCCATTTTGCTGGCCGGCCGGACCGCCAGTGCCTTCACAGCCCAGATCGGGGCCATGAAGGTCAACGAAGAACTGGATGCCATTCGTACCCTGGGCCTTAACCCCGTGGAGCTTCTTGTAGTCCCCAGGGTACTGGCCATGATGGTGAGCCTGCCGGTGCTGACCTTTGTTGGCATGATGGCGGGCATGGTTGGTGGTGCCGTGGTGTGTGCACTGGCACTGGATATTCCGCCCAGTCAGTTTATGGCCATCGTGGAGCGGGATATTGCCCTGAAACATTTCCTGGTGGGTATCGGCAAAGCACCCGTGTTTGCCTTCCTGATTGCCGTGATCGGCTGCCTGGAAGGTTTCAAGGTGTCGGGCAGCGCACAGTCCGTGGGTGAGCACACCACCTCCAGCGTGGTGCAATCTATCTTTATGGTCATACTGCTGGATTCCGTAGCCGCGCTATTCTTTATGGAAATGGGTTGGTAAGGCATGGCCATGGGCACGCGGGATAACCACACGCACCAAACGCCGATCATTCAGGTTCGGGGCCTGAACAATCGTTTTGGCAGTCACTCTGTGCATGAAGACCTGGACCTCGACCTCTACCCCGGTGAAATCCTCGGCGTGGTTGGCGGATCCGGCACGGGTAAATCCGTGCTGCTTCGCAGCATTGTCGGCTTGAACACGCCGACGGCGGGCCACATCACGGTATTCGGGCAGGATCTAACAGAGCTGTCAGCACCGGAACGTTCGCTTTATGAGCAGCGGTTTGGCGTGCTGTTTCAGGGCGGCGCTCTATTTACCTCCCTGAATCTGGAACAGAATATTGCCCTGCCCCTGATCGAGCACGCGGGGCTGAAGCGGGCCGAAGCGGAAGAACTGGCCCGCATGAAGCTGGCCCTGACCGGCTTGCAGCCCGAGGCGGCCCGCAAATACCCGGCGGAGTTATCCGGCGGCATGGTGAAACGTGCAGCGCTGGCCCGGGCGCTGGCCCTGGACCCTGAAATATTGTTTCTGGACGAGCCCACAGCGGGGCTGGACCCGATCGGCGCTGCCGCGTTTGACGAACTGATTGTCACCCTGCGAAATGCCCTGGGGTTAACGGTATTCCTGGTTACCCACGATCTGGATACCCTGTACACCACCTGCGACCGGGTGGCGGTGTTGTCCCAGCGCAAGGTGCTGGTGGCAGATACCCTGGATAACGTGTCCCGTAAGGATGACAGCTGGATTCAGGACTACTTCCACGGCCCCCGCGGGCGGGCCGCGATTGATGCACACAACAGGCTGACCGAACAGGAGCCCGGTTAATGGAGCCAAAAGCCCATCACGTTATTATCGGATTATTTACGCTGCTGGCCGTTACCGCCGCCTTGCTGTTCGCCCTGTGGCTGGGCAAGTCCTCGGCAGACCAGGAGTGGAGTTATTACCAGATCGGTTTCGACCACCCGGTAGGGGGCCTGTCCAAGGGTAATGCGGTGCTTTACAGCGGTGTGCCGGTGGGTGACGTGCTGGAATTGACTCTGGCACCCGACAACCCGGCCCATGTTCGTGTGCTGGTACGGGTTCGCAGTGATATTCCCGTGCGTGAAAACACCCGTGCCGAACTGGTGCTGGCCAATATCACCGGCAGCATGAGCGTGCAGTTTACCGGCGGCAGCCCGGACAGTCCGGTGCTTGAAGGCGGCCGGGAGAATCCACCGCTGATCAGTGCCGAGCCCTCTGCGTTTTCCAACCTGCTCAATAACGGCGAAGCCATGTTGTCGAAGGCCGAACGCCTGCTGACCAGCATGAACCAGCTATTGAACGAGGAAAACCTGGGCAACGTAGCCACCATTCTGCACAACACCCGGTTAGCAACCGAGTCGCTGCTGGCAAGCCGGGATGACATGATGGCCCTGATGGAGCAGTTCGATGCGGCAGCGATACGGGCAGAAGAAGCTGCCGTAAAGGTATCCGCCACCTCTGACCATGCGCGCGTGGTGTTAGGCGAGCAGATTACGCCGGTACTGGAGTCTATGGATAAGGCCATCTCAACCCTGCAGCCCACCCTGGACCGGCTGAACCGTGTGACCGGTAATAACGAAGGTGCACTGGACTCCGGGCTTCAGGGCCTGGGCGAGCTCACACCGGCCTTACGGGAGCTGCGCAGCACCCTCCGCAACCTGAACTCGTTTACCCGCAGGCTTGAGCAAGACCCGAGAGGCACCATCTGGGGCGGCGGCCGAATCCAGGAGTACAGCAATGACTAAGCCAAGCAGAGGCATTTTCGCACTGGCCGGGGCCCTTGCCCTGTCTGCCTGCACCGTGTTCCCGATTCCTGAAGCACCGCGCCTGATGGAACTGGCACCCCCCGCTGAACGGGAAGTGTTCGATACGCCCCGGCCTGCTGCGCTCCGGGTGGACACTCCGCTGGCATCCGATCCGCTGGACAGTACCCGGGTTCTGGTAAAGCCCACACCCTACGAGTTCCAGGCACTGCCCGGCGCCCGCTGGCGCGACAGTATTCCCGTGGTTTTGAGGGATTACCTGATTCAGGAATTTCGCCAGAGCGGCGGCTTCACCAGCGTGATGACTGACACCAGTCCGGCTACGGCAGGGTTAACACTGGTCACCGAACTGACCGGCTTTCACGCCGAGACCCACGCAGACGGCACCACGGTGGTCATACACCTGCACACCGAACTGATGGAAAACCGCTCCCGGAAAAGCCTGTGCGTATTGGATCAGCGCGAGGAGGCACTGGCTGCCAGCGCAAAACTGGACGACCTGATGTCTGCCTTCTCTCGCGCAGCATCCGCGCTTTCGAAAGACATAACCCGATGGAGCCGGGATTGCCTGGCAGACGCCTGAGCCTGTTATTTTGAAGGGAACAAATCCGGCCAGGCCGCTTTCAGGTACAGGAACATAGACCAGAGTGTGAGCCCGGCTGCGATGTAAAGCAGGCCGATCGCAACGTACGACAGCATTTGACCGGGAGGAAACGCTAGCAAACCGACAATGGCCGCCATCTGGGCGGTGGTCTTGACCTTGCCGATGTACGACACCGCCACACTGGCGCGGCTACCCACCTCTGCCATCCATTCCCGCAAGGCGGAAATCACAATTTCCCGGCCAATAATCACCGTGGCCGGAATTGTCAGCAGCACCGCTGAGTATTCTTCAATCAGCACCGCCAGGGCCACGGCCACCATCAGTTTGTCCGCCACCGGGTCCAGAAACGCACCGAAAGGCGTACTCTGGTTCAGTTTGCGGGCCAGGTAGCCGTCCAGCCAGTCGGTCACACCGGCCAGGGCAAAGATGATGGCGCTGACCAGGTAACTCCACTGCACCGGCAGGTAGAAAATCACCACAAACACCGGGATCATCACGATGCGGGACATGGTCAGCAGGTTCGGTAAATTCATGGTGTTCCTATTCGTCGTGCAATGCTGCGTATATGGATTCTGCCAGTGACTTGCTGATGCCCTGAACCTTGGCCATCTCATCCACACTGGCTTTACGTAATTCCTGTATGCCGCCGAAGTAGCGGATCAGCTCCCGGCGGCGCTTCGGCCCTACCCCTTCGATGCCTTCCAGGGTGGATTGCCGGCGTTTCTTGTCCCGGCGCGCCCGGTGGCCGGTAATAGCAAACCGGTGGGATTCGTCCCGGATATGCTGGATCAGGTGCAGCGCCGGAGAATCGGCCGGTACCCGGAATACCGCGTCTGTCATGGCGTCGATCAGCTGCTCCATGCCGGCGCGGCGGGTAACGCCCTTGGCCACGCCAATCAGCGGGATATCGGAAATTCCCAGTTCTTCAAAGACTTCCCGGGCAATGTTCAGCTGGCCTTTACCACCGTCGATGAAAACGAGGTCTGGCCGTTTGCCATCACCGCTCACCAGCCGGCGGTAGCGACGGGTCAACACCTGGCGCATGGCGGCATAGTCGTCACCGGCCTTCACGCCCTCAATGTTATATAGCCGGTAATCGCTTTTCAGTGGCCCATTCTCGTCGAAAACCACACAGGATGCGACGGTATTTTCCCCATGGCTGTGGCTGATGTCGAAACATTCCATTCGGGACGGGGTTTCAGCCAGCTCCAGCAGGTCCCGCAGCGCCAGCAAACGGCGATACACGGTTTCCTTGCTGGCCAGGTGGGTAAGCAATGTTTGCCGGGCGTTGGTCATGGCCAGTTCCAGCCAGCGCTTGCGTTCGCCCCGCACATTGCCCCGAATTCGGGTTTCCCGGTTGGCGGCCTCGCTGAGGGCTTCTGCCAGCAGTTCCTGCCCTTCCACGGCAACCGGCACGAGGATGTCCCGGGGAATTTCCCGGCGGGTATCACCGCCAAAGTAGTACTGGCCCAGAAACGCCGAGAGCAGTTCACCTTCGGACTGCTCGAGTGAAAACCTCGGGAAGTAGTCCTTGGTGCCCAGCACCCGGCCACCACGAACGATGATCACCACAATACACACCACGCCGGCATCCTGGGCAATGGCGATCACATCGGCATCGCCGCCCTCGCCTTCAATGGATTGCTGCTCCTGAACATGGCGAAGATGGTTGACCTGGTCCCGGTAGGTGGCCGCTTTCTCAAACTCCAGGTTCCTGGCCGCCTGCTCCATGGCATTCATCAGATCGTGGATAATGGCCGGGTTCTTGCCTTCCAGGAACATGGTGGCATGGCGGATATCCTGCTGGTACTCCTCCGGTGTTACGTAACCCACACAAGGGGCCGTGCACCGGTTAATCTGATACTGCAGGCAAGGTCGGTTACGGTTCCTGAAATAGCTTTCACTACAAGACCTTATACGGAAAACCTTCTGCAGGATATTAAGGCTTTCCTTGACGGCACCGGAGCTTGGAAACGGCCCGAACCAGGTACCGCCACCCTTTTTGGTGCGGCCACGGCGGAAGGTCAGCGAGGGATAGTCGCTGTGAGAAGACAGGTAGATATAGGGGTAGGATTTGTCATCCCGCAGCAGGATGTTGTACGGCGGCCGCAGCGACTTGATCAGGTTTTGTTCCAGCAGCAATGCTTCGGTTTCGCTGCCGGTAATCGTTACCTCGATGGACTCGATCTTGCCCACCAGTGCTTCGGTTTTCGGGGCCAGGCCGGTCTTGCGGAAATAACTGCTCACCCGCTTTTTCAGGTTGCGGGCTTTTCCCACGTACAGAATATTCCCGGCGCCATCGTACATACGATACACGCCGGGGCGTTCAGTAAGCTGTTTCAGGAAGTCTTTACTGTCGAACTCCCCGGATCCTTGCTGGGGGTCAGACCTTGTCGGCATCCAGCAATCCAAGCCGTACGGCCATCAGCGCCAGCTCTACATCACTGGAAATCTCCAGCTTCTCGAAAATCCGGTAGCGGTAGCTGTTCACGGTTTTGGGGCTGAGGCAGAGTTTATCGGAGATATCCTGAACCTTCTGGCAATCCACCACCATCATGGCAATCTGCATTTCCCGTTCAGACAAACGATCGAACTTTGCCAGTTCGCCATCGTCGTCCTTTTCACCCGCCAGCTGCTTCAGCGCCATCTTCTGGGCAATTTCCGGGCTGATGTAACGCTGTCCGGAATGGGCCTTGCGAATGGCACGCACCATTTCCTGGATGTCCGCGCCCTTGGTGATGTACGCCTGGGCGCCACTTTGCATCACTCGGGAGGGGTAAGGATCATCCGCGCAGGCGGTTACCACAATCACTCGAATAGAGTCGTCCAGGCGCAGGATACGACGGGTGGCTTCCAGGCCACCGATTCCTGGCATGCGAATGTCCATCAGAACGATATCCGGTCGGTTCTCTCGCACAAACTCGATGGCGTCCTCTCCGGATGAAGCCTGGCCAATCACGTCGAGATCGGGATTGTCGGCTAACATGCGGGTTATACCGGAGCGCACCAGCTCGTGGTCATCTACAACCAGTACCCTGATCAAAGCTCACCTCGCAGTCAGGTAGACGAAAAATCACGGTGATTGTACCGTTTACACCGCCCATCGGGTAGGTAGGGGCCTGAAAACGATGGAAATCAGGCGGGAGCGCCCAGCCCCGCGGTGTTTTCCACCGGGTCAAACCACACGACCAGCTCTCCCCGTTTTACGGCAGCAAGTACCCGGCTTCGTTCCGCCAGCGGGTTCTCGGTATCGTTCAGGCCGTGGTAACGGGTGCAATATTCTTCCGCCAGCCCTTCCAGCTGGTCCTGGGTAAGCAGGTCTGCGTCTACTACGAACTTTTCCTGGCGCGGATCTTCATCGGGCACATAAGCGGTATCGTCGGTCATAAATCCTCCAGTCCGGGGCGTATGGTACGGGGTTTTCGGTTTTTGCGCTCTTCAAAACCCTGTGCGCTTTGACTATCATCGCCGCTTTCGTAACGTTTGGATGCTAATGAACCAGAACGTCTTTCGCCTGACACTGCCGATTCTGTTCGGCTACATTCCACTGGGTATGGCCTTCGGGGTGCTGTTCACCACCCAGCTGGACTATGCCTGGTGGGTCGCGCCGCTCATGGGCCTGGTGATCTATGCCGGTTCCGGGCAGATCCTGGCCGTCAGCCTGCTGGCCGCCAACGCAGGGCTGCTTGAGGTCGCAGTTGCCATGTTTGTACTGAACGCCCGGCACCTGTTTTACGGGTTGTCCCTGCTGGGTCGGTTCCGGGGTGCTGGCTGGCGTAAAGGCTATCTGATTTTCGGCTTGACAGACGAGACGTATTCCCTGCTAACCAGTCGTCCGCTGTCCTCAGACAAACACCACGAGCAGGAAGTGGACTTCCGCATTACCGCGTTCAACCAGGCTTACTGGATTGCCGGTTGCGGAATTGGCGCACTGCTGGGAGAGATGGTGGCGTTCGACAGCACCGGTATTGAATTCGCGCTGGTCGCGCTGTTTATTGTATTGACGATTGAACAGATCAAGGCCCTGGGCGACAGCTTCCCGCTCTGGGCCGGTGCCTTTGCCGCCGGGATCTCAATGGTGCTGGTCGGGCCATCTCATCAGCTGATTCTCGCGATCGCAATTGTCACCGGCATTCTCCTGATCCAGTATCGCCAGCTCAAGAACCGTCTGCCGGCAGCGGAGGCCAGCCATGACTGACACTTATTACCTGGCCGCGTTCATTGCCATTTCAGCGGCGGCAACCTTTGCCACCCGGGTGGTGCCCTTCCTGTTTTTTGAACGCCACACAGAACACCCGTTGCTGCAGCATATTGGCCGGTTTCTGCCGGCCGCGGTTATGGCCCTGCTGGCCATCGTATTCCTGCAGCGTTCCGCGAACTGGAGCGCAAGCCTGCCAGGGCTGGACGCCATCCTGCCGGGATTGCTGGTGGTAGCTGTACACCTGTGGCGGCGTAATGCCCTGCTCTCTATTGCGGTGGGTACGGTTGCCTATATGACGATCCAGCAATCCGGCTGGCTGGTCTGATCAGGGCGAGCCTTCAACATTGGCCACCAGCCTGGAGTCTTCCAGCGCGGCGGTACGGTGCTTTACCACACCTTTGTATTCAGGGCTTTCGATCATCGCCAGGAAGGCGTTGATGGAGGGGTAACGTACCAGCAATACCTGGTCCCAGGATTCGTCGGGCGGCGCAATCAGCGAACCCACACTGCGGCCGGACCAGATTACCTCTGCGCCAACCGAGCGCACGCATTCTGCCGCTTCGTCCATATACCGCTTATAGGCATCCCGCCCCGAGCAGTTTTCTGTGTCGTCTTTGTAGGCCGCCTGGTCACGAAACCGAAGCAGATTCAGCATTACTACCGGCTGATCTTTTGGCGTCTCTTGCAAAACTTTCCTAAGCTCTTCCTGAGAAGGGTTGACGGTCGCCATAGGTGTCCCTGCTTTTCGTTATAACGATGTTTGCTGACTTCCGGTTTGCATCTCAGACAGTAAACGAAATTCCCGGCGCATGCATCCTCGTATTAGCCTTTCGGATAAGTCCGCTTGCATTGTTGACCTTCGTCAAGCGAGAATTGCGCGCTTTGTGCAAGCTATATCGAAATAACTTTTAGTACTAAGTGCGCATATATAAGAATAGAGAGGCTACCGACCGTGAGAAAAATTCCGATTACGCTGGCTGCATTCGGGCTGGCTGCCTATGCGGGCTTTGCGCTGGCTGCAACCGAAGGTGATGCTGAACGTGGCAAAGAAGTTGCCAACCTGTGTATTGCCTGCCACCAGGCAGACGGCAGCGGCATGCACATTGAAGGTGGAGAATCCTGGCCACGGCTGGCCGGTCTGAATGCCACCTACTTCGCCAAGCAGATTCACGACATCAAGAAAGGCACTCGGGTAAACGCGACCATGACCCCGTTCGTGAACATGCTGGACGACCAGAAAATTGCCGATGTTGCTGCCTATTACAGCCAACTGGAACCCACGGCTGGCCAGGGTGGTGCAAATGCCGAGGAGGCCACGCTGAAGCGTGGTCAACAGCTGGCCGAACGCGGCGACTGGTCCCAGTACATTGTTTCCTGCAAAAGCTGCCATGGCCCTGGCAACCGCGGTGCCGGTGATGTATTCCCGGGCATTGCCGGCCAGCATGCCGGTTATATCGAAACCCAGCTGAAAGCCTGGAAAGAAGGCACCCGCAAGAACGATCCGCAGGACCTGATGGGCTCCATCGCCCGACGCATGAGCGATGAAGACATTCACGCGGTAGCCGTATGGCTTGCCAACCAGAGCGCCGGCAGCAAATAAGGGGACACCTATCATGATGCGCAAACTGCTTACTGTCGCCCTGTCTGGAACCTTTGCGTTCTCGGCTAACCTGGCGGCTAATGAAGACACAACCCAGGCTTACATCGATCAGTTGACCTCTATGGGCTTTCCGGCCCCGAAGGAAAACCAGCTGGTGCACATTCCGCCTACCATGGCAGACCTGGAAGAAGCGGACATCCATCCGGAACTGAAAAAGGTCATCCGCAAGGGCTACGACCTGTTCACCAACACCCAGCAACTACGTGGCGAGAATGTGTTCAACAACATGAACTGCTCCAGCTGCCACCTGGGTGAAGGCCGCATGCCGTTCAGCGCGCCGATCTGGCCAGCAGCTGTTACCCTGCCCGGTTACCGTGGCAAGAATGGCCATGTAAACAACCTGGAAGAACGTATTGCCGGTTGTTTTACTTACTCCATGAATGGCAAGCCGCTGGAATACGGCAGTGACAACATGCTGGCACTGTCTGCCTACCACCAGTGGCTGGCCACCGGCGTGGAAATGTACCCGAAGCAGCCCATTTACGGCCGCGGCTTCCCTGCACCAGAGCGCCCGGCGGAACTCAGCTACGCTAACGGTGAAAAGCTGTACGAGGAAAACTGTGCCGTTTGCCACCAGGAAGATGGCTCTGGCCTGCGCGTAGATGGCCACACCGTATTCCCGGCACCCTGGGGCGATATGTCCAACAACTGGGGTGCAGGCATTGTGCGCCTGTTCACCGCAGCCGGCTTTATCAAGAACAACATGCCTCTGGGCCAGCCCAACTCCCTGAGTGACCAGGAAGCCTGGGACATCGCTTTCTACATGGACAGCCAGGAGCGCCCGCAAGACCCGCGCTACACCGGCGACGTGAAAGAAACCCTGGAGCAATTCGGGCCTACCTTCCACAAGCACTCCATGTACGGCCAGGTTCGCGAGCACGACGGCAAGGTGCTGGCTGACCACGACAATACCGGCGAAAAGCCTTTCCTGAAGCCTGATACCATCCGCTCAAGGAACTTCGACTGAAAGACCGGTTATAATGCCGACACCAGGCCTCCCCAGCGGAGGCCTTTTTCGTTGTTTGTTCCAGAGGAGTAAGTTGTCCCTTGAGCGGCCTGTTAGCAACCTTCGCCCACACCCTTGAAACCACCCTGCCGGTTTTTGCCATGGTCTTTATCGGCATCGGCCTGCGCCGGATTGGCTGGATAGACCAGAACTTTGTCAGCACCGCTTCCGCCCTGGTGTTCAAGGCCACGCTGCCAACCCTGGTATTCCTCAGCATCATCCGGGCAGATCTGACGACGGCGTTCAACGTCAAACTGCTGCTGTTCTACCTGGCAGCAACACTGGCCAGCTTCGGCGCTGTCTGGTTCTGGGCAATCCGGCGAGTGAGCAAAGATGACCGGGGCGTCTATGTGCAAGGTGCGTTCCGGGGTAATTGCGGGATTGTCGGCCTGGCCTTGGCGGCCAACCTTTATGGCGATTACGGCTTGTCTGCCGGCGGCATATTGCTGGGGCTGGTGATTATTTCCTACAACGTGCTGTCTGTTGTGGTATTGCTGGCGTATCAGCCGGGTAAAAGCATGAGCTTCTCGAATACCGTTAAAGACGTGGTTCGCAATCCGCTGATTATTGCCGTGGTTATCGCCATTCCCTTCGCCGCCTGGGAGGTCAGCCTTCCACAATGGGTGATGACCAGCGGCAATTACTTTGCCTCTCTCACCCTGCCACTGGCCCTGCTCTGCATTGGCGCCACCGTTTCCCTGAAAGCCATCAGAACAGACAGTGGCCCGGCGCTGGGAGCGTCGGTATGGAAAATGGTGAGTTTGCCGGCCCTGTGCACACTGGCGGCGTGGTTGGCGGGATTCGAAGGCCGGGAACTGGGCCTGATGTTCCTGTTCTTCGCCAGCCCGACGGCAGCGGCGAGTTTTGTCATGGTGAAGGCTTTGGGCGGGAACGACCGCATGGCGGCCAATATCATTGCACTGACCACCTTACTGGCCAGCGTAACGGTAACGGCGGGGGTCTTCATACTGCAGTCCACCGGGCTGGCGTAATGCCCTGCCCGGCGGACTGAGGTTTCAGGCGATCAGAACTTCAGGCGGCTGCCGATCATGGCGATGTTTACATCGTCATAGTCGCCGTTGTCAGCATCCAGCGCGAAGTTGTTGTAGGCGAAGTATACGTCCAGGCGCTTGATGGGCTGGTAGACGTAGGCTGCGCCGTAGATTTCTACGTCGGAGCCGATGACTTTATGCTCAACATCGCCTGCTGCGCCTCCAACATCTCTTGTGGAGTAACCAACAGCTGCTGATAAACGGCCAAGGCCGTCAATCGCGGTGTTATAGGTGGCAGCAACTTCAGTAATATCCTGGCCACCCTTACAGCCCTGACTTACTGCCAGTTTGACCGGGCCAAAGGCGGGTGCGTCGTAGCGTACCCGGTCATAACGGGCCTCAAAGTCCTGGTTACGCACAGACTGGAACAGAGCCGGGTTCCAGCCGCTGTCATTCTTATCGATAAACTTCTGTGCACCACCTACCAACGCCAGATCCGGGAAGGAGGCCACCTTGGTGCCAGACAGATCAGATTCAGTTGCCCCGTCGGCCGCAATGCAAGTTGGTGTTTTTTCATTCTGACTCTCCGGTTTTGGAAGATATTTCATTTCCTTGGCATGGAGAACAAGTTAGAAAATTCAGGGGGGGTGGCGATTTGACTGATGTCAGTTTTGTGGGGGTGTTTGGTGCGGGGTAGCGGTTAATGCTTACTGCTGGAGGGATTATTCAGCCCAATAAAAAACCCCGGCATTTCTGCCGGGGTTCTTTTATTGGCGGAGAGGGAGGGATTCGAACCCTCGATACGCTATTAACGTATACACACTTTCCAGGCGTGCGCCTTCAGCCACTCGGCCACCTCTCCAATAAACTGTTTCAAATCAGCTACGTTGTCGCTCATTTGAGGGCGCAAACTTTAATAGTTTTGCTGGCGTTTGGCAACCGCAATGAAGCGATTCCTTTAAAAAAATCCTGAAAATCCGTGTTGGCGGATTTCCGGCGACTAAATTGGCTATCCTTGTCATCAAACACCCACAATATCCGGAGCCTCTTTATGTTAATGAAAGCCGAACAGTCCACCCTGCTTCTTGTCGATGTACAGGCCAGGCTGATGCCTGCAATCAGTCAGGGAATGGAGGTGGTCGACCGCTGCACCCTGCTGGCGACAATTGCGGGCTTGCTGGAGGTGCCGGTCATCGCCACGGAGCAGGTTCCGGACAAGCTGGGCCCGAACGTGGAAAGTGTTCGGGAGCTTTGCCACCACACCGTCAGCAAATACCATTTCGATGCCTGCCCGGACGGGCTCATTGATGCCCTGCCTGAAGGCCGCCAGCATATTGTCATCGGAGGCTGCGAAACCCACGTATGTATGCTGCAAACGGCCCTGAGCCTTCTGGATGCCGGTTACAAGGTCTGGGTGGTTGCGGATGCAACCGGCTCCCGGAATGATTTCGACCGGGACGTAGCGCTGGACCGCCTGCACCAGAGTGGCGCCCGGATAGTTACCACAGAGATGGTAGCGTTCGAGTGGATGGTAGACTGTCGCCACCCCAGGTTCCGGGACGTTCAGGCACTGATCAAATAGCACTTATTCGAGGTTTTTCATGCTGAATATGGATTTCTCCCAGCGAGTGGTTGTTCATACCCGCGAACAGGAATGGCAACCCAGCCCGGCGGCGGGTGTGGAGCGCAAGCCGCTGGCACGGGAAGAGGCCGAACGGGGCCATGCCACCAGCATAGTTCGCTACAAACCCGGTTCTTCCTTCAAGCGGCATGAGCACCCACTGGGCGAGGAAATCCTGGTATTGGAGGGGGTATTCTCCGACGAGACCGGCCATTACCCGGCCGGCACCTACCTCCGGAACCCGCCCGGCACTGGCCACGCGCCCTTCAGCGAAGAAGGTTGCACCCTGTTGGTGAAGCTGCACCAGTTTGATCCGAGGGACACCGCAACCGTTCGTGTCGATACCAATCAGGCTGAATGGTTGCCGGGCATTGGCGGGCTGCAGGTAATGCCCCTGCACGATTTCGAGCATGAGCATGTGGCCCTTGTGAAATGGCCGGCCAATGAGGTGTTCCAGCCCCACCGGCACTTTGGTGGCGAGGAAATACTGGTGCTATCTGGCGAGTTCTGCGATGAACACGGCCGTTATCCGGAAGGTACCTGGATGCGCAGCCCGCACCTGAGCCAGCATCACCCGTTCGTAGACCAGGAAACCGTTATCTGGGTGAAGGCCGGCCACCTGCCCCTGCCGGCTGGCGCCTGAGCAGCCAGGCTGCCATCAACAAAGCGTGCAGTACCAGCAGCGGCACGGCAACCATTAACAGCGAAGCCCAGCCCAGGGCTGTCAGCACGGCTCCGGCACTCAGCGCCGCCGTGGCCTGGGCGCTGAATACCATGATGTCATTGAGGCCCTGTACCCGGAATCGCTCTGAATCCCGATAGCCCTGAGGCAACAGGGTGGTGCCGCCGACAAACAGGAAGTTCCAGCCCACCCCGAGCAGGATCAGGGCCCATAAATAATGGTGGAAGCTGATGCCTGCCGCGGCCAACAGAATACACCCCAGATAGGCCAGCAAGCCGACAGTCATCATCAAGGGGATGCCCACCACCCGGATCAGCCATCCGGAGATAAGAGACGGCAGGTACATGGCCATGATGTGCAGCTGGATTACCCGCTTGGCGTCGTCAAAATCGTGCCCGGCCATTTCCGTCATACTCAGGGGCGTTGCAGTCATGATAAAGCTCATCACCACATAACCAATGGCTGCACCACTGATGGCGGTCCAGACCAAGGGATTGGCGAGAATCTCACGCATGGGGCGACCACCACCCACGACAGTCTCGGCCACCCGTTCCCCGGAAGGCCGATAACCGACCGCCACCACAACCAGGGTACCGGCAAGGTGGCCAGTTCCGGTGCCGGCGCCAGCAGCCGCCCCTGAATACTTCCGATAAATACGATAAAAGGAGCCGTGCACATGGCCAGCGCCTGAGCCGCTACCAGCACCCATACATTCAAAGGCATGAAACTGTCCCGTCAGAAATGCGAAAACGGCACTCTATCACTAAATGACAGGCTGGCAAGCAAGGCTCAAAGCCGCAATGACGGCTAATGCAGGTGAATCGTCATCCGGGAATCCGGATGGAAACGGATATCCTGAATGCTGATATTGCCAATAGGCGGTGTCTGACTGTTGGTGACACGAATATTGTCGAGACGAACTTCCTCGATGCGCTCCGGCAGCAGCAACTGAAGTGCACCGTCATCGCGGATACGGTATTGGGGTTCGCCTTCCCGGTAATGGACGCCGGAAATACTGAGGTCCGAATCGACGAAGCTCAACACCGGAGAGAATATGTGGGAGGCCAGTTTCAGGGTGTTAACCGGGTCCCGGGCGGTTTCCGGATCAGCGACGGTCTCAATACGCTCCAGAAGCCCAATCTCGCTCCCCGCAGTTATGCTGGCCATTTCCTCTTCGGTCATGGGCGCAAAGCCGCCATACATCTCACCCGCCACCACCGGAGCCAGGGCGGCATTGGAGTTGCCTGAGGCAAAGGTGACCAGGGGCTGGAAAGGGACGGTGACCATGGCCACCAGTGCGGCGGCGTTGCGGTAACGGGCCTGGTGTTTGAGAACCCGGTGCAGTTCCCGCTCGGTAAGCCAACCGGCTTCTACGAGCACCTCACCCAGGCGTTGGCCGGTGTCATGCTGGATTTTCAGGCCGGCTTCCAGCTGGCCTTCCGAGATATAACCCCGGTTGATCAGCAACCGACCAAGCCGGGACTTTTCCTCAAACCCTTTGTGTACTTTCACTGGCAAACGCTCCCGCTGGTACAGTTTCAACCGTACAACCCGGCCCGGCACGAACGAACCGCACCCGGCTGAGCATTATTCTCCCTGGATGCGGATTCTGGAATCCCGGTGAAAGCTTAGATCATAGAGGTTGATATCGCCTAGTGGCGGGCCGTCTCCACCGCCTACGTTAAGATTTTCGATGCTGACCAGGTCCACGGTCTCCGGGAAGGCAACATGGATTGCGCCATCACTGCCCAGAGTGACGACCTCTTCGCCCGGCCGGTATTTGATGCCGACAATCTTGAAGTCCATGTCCAGCAAATCGGGTAGCGACGCCAGCAGGTCTTCAAGGACATTGGCCACATCTGCACCGGCAGTGCCCAAGTCCGCAAGGCTGTCTCCGCTAACCTCACCGGATGGCGCATTCACACGGGTGACATAATCCGGGCTCTCAAGGTGGGCTGGCTGGGTGCCACCACCCGCTCGCAGCAACTCCTGCAACCGCACACTGCCGTGAGCGGACACCGCAGACATACCGGCTTCTGATACCGGCAGAAACGCCGGTGTGTAGCTCCAGTTTTCCTGCTCAGAAGCCAAGGCCATTGGCGCGGAACCGGCAAAGACGGCGAAGGCAGACGCCACCGCACCAGCCTGCGTTAATAAACGGAATCTCACCAGACTTCTCCTGTATTCAAAGTGATTACCGTACAACCCGAATCGGCAACATGACTTTCAAACCTACACATTTTAAGGATAACCCAGCTTATTCAACTGTCTACCATCGTGGGCATTCAATGGTTAAGTATCTGTTAGAATTGTGCACAGGTTACGATTTCAGACATTATGTCAGCCAAGCGATCCATTCCTGAAACCGCGAGTACTGTTGAAATGACAAATACCGTAAAAAGCCTGTTTAATGTGAAGCCCGCCCTGTTTGCCCTCGCACTGCCCCTGATGGCTGCCGCTCCGGTGCAGGCCGAAGAGCCTGTAAACGAGCGTCCGGAAGTGCGGTTTGAAACCTCTCACGGTGATTTTTCCCTGGAGCTGCGCCCGGATGTCGCTCCGAAAACGGTCGAAAACTTCCTGGGCTATGTCGATAAAGGCTTCTACAACGGCACGATTTTCCACCGCGTAATCGCCGATTTCATGATTCAGGGCGGCGGATTTACTGAAGACATGTCCCGCAAGTCCACCGAAGAGGCCATTGTTAACGAGGCCTCCGCCGATCTGCCTAACGAGCGCGGCACCATTGCAATGGCCCGCACCAGCGCACCGGATTCCGCCACCTCCCAGTTCTTCATCAACCTGGTCGACAACCCCTACCTGAACAAGGGCGCCAACGGTGCCGGATATGCGGTATTTGGCAAAGTCACAGAAGGCATGGATGTGGTGGACGCCATTGCCGGTGTTAAAACGGCCCGCGTTCGTGGCATGGCCGATGTGCCCGTTCGCTCTGTGATCATCGAGCAGGTAACCCGGGCTGCTGCCGAAGACTGACTCTATGGCCAACCCTGTTCTGCCGCCGGCCATGGAGCCGGCGGATCTTGTCTGGCGCGATGGTGTGCCGGAATCTGCCCGCTTTGGTGATGTGTACTTCAGTCGCGACAACGGGCTGGAAGAAACCCGCTATGTATTCATCGGCCGCAACCGGCTCCGGGAGCGTTTTGCTGAGCTGGCCGATAACCGTCATTTTGTGGTTGCGGAAACCGGCTTTGGTACCGGGCTGAACTTCCTGGCCGCCTGGGCCGAGTGGCTCGACTGCCGGCCGAAAGATGATTCTGCCATTCTGCACTTTGTGTCTGTGGAGCGGTTTCCCCTGACCCGGAGTGACCTGGAAAAAGCCCTGTCGTTCTGGCCGGAGCTTGCCTCCCAGGCTGCCGAACTCATCGCCCATTACCCACCACTGATTCAGGGAACTCACCGGCTGGTACTGGCGGGCGGGCGAATCCGGCTGACGTTGTATTTCGGTGATGTTCTGGATGCCTGGCGAGACCTCTCCTTCCAGGCGGATGCCTGGTTCCTGGACGGCTTTGCCCCGTCGCTGAATCCGGAGATGTGGTTGGAAGACGCCATCGGCCAGATTCGCAACCACAGCAAACCCGGCACCACGCTGGCCACCTTCACCTCTGTGGGTCGGGTGCGCCGGGCACTGATCGATGCCGGGTTTTCCATGCAAAAGGTACCGGGCTTCGGTCGCAAGCGGGAAATGCTGACCGGCCAGCTTGAGGCTTCCGGGGCTGACTCCGGAACAGCTTACCGATCAACAGTCGCGATCATCGGTGCCGGAATTGCCGGCACCACCCTCGCCCGCAACCTAGCGGAACGGGGGGTTCCTGTTGTGCTGATTGACCGGGCCGATCAGCCCGGCGCCGGTGCCTCCGGTAATGCCCAAGGCGCGCTCTATGTGAAACTGGGCGTGGAATACAATGCCCAGACCGAACTGGCCGCAACCGCGTTGAGTTTCAGCCAGCGCTATTACCGGCGCTGGGCCGGACAGTTCTGGCACCCCACTGGCCTGCTGCAGCTGGCCTCCAACGAGCAGGAGCAGCATCGTCAGCAGAAATTCCTTGAACGCTGCCAGTACCCGGTCGAACTGCTGGAACAGGTGGATGAAGAGCTTGGTTCGAAGCGCGCCGGCCTGAAGGTAACGGCCAGCGGCCTGTGGTTTCCCGGTTCTGGCTGGCTTGAGCCGGCAAAGGCCTGCGCTGCCCTTGCCGATCACCCGGGAATCCAACGGGTATTTGGTTTCAATGTACTCACGGTGAGGTCTGACGGCAAAGGCTGGACGATTGACAGTCAGGATGGCCAGCGGCTGAGCGCAGCGAGGCTGGTGATTGCAGGCGGTCACGAGTCCGCCAGCCTGAACCCGGCCAACGGTAAACTGCGGCTGAAGCCGATTCGGGGACAGGTCACCTGCTTGCCCGCAGAAAACTATAACCTGCCAGGGGCGGTCATCTGTGGAACCAAGTACCTGAACCCCGCCATGAGTGGAATCGCAGTAACCGGTGCGACCTTTGACCTGAGAGACAACAACCCGGACGTGACGCCGGAAAGCCACCAGGAAAATATCGAGCAACTGGCAGAGCTGCTGCCTGCCGTCATGGGCGACCATGGGCCTGATGCCAGCGAGCTTGCAGGTCGGGTTTCTTTCCGTTGCGCCAGCCATGATTATCAGCCGGTGGCGGACGAACTCAAGGATGAAAACGGGCAGGAAGTGCCGGGCGCCTACCTGCTGACCGGATATGGCAGCAAGGGTCTGACTTGGGCACCACTCATGGCAGAGTACCTGGCGGACCGGATAACCGGCCAACCATTGAGCTTGCCGGAGCCGCTGATCCGCCGGGTGGAAAGCTCGAGGTTATACCCCAAGCCGGACTGACTGGCGGCCGAGGATAACCCGACCACTTCTCATGGATTATCAGCCGGAGCTGTCAGCAACCGCCCTTCCGGGCTGAACAGAAGAACCTGGTGTCCGGCACCGGAATCCACCAGGGCCACAATCTCATCATCCCGGTAGTTGCCGAGGCGCAGGAACTGCACACCCGGCTCCGCCAGTGCTTTCCGCCAGCTCTGATAAAGCTCCGGATCCTTCTGGGTGGTCACCCGTGCCAACAGGCCCTGGCCATCATCCAGCGTTCCGGCAGCAATCACATCACTAGCCAGTGCTACGCCCTTGTCCAGGGAGTTCACAGCAGCATCTGCAACGGAGGCAATGGTGAACGCAGCCTTGGGCACGCCGGTACTGGTAAAGCCCAGTACAAACCCGGCCATTGCACCTGTTGTGCGCTCCAGCTCGTTATCGCCCTCTTCCACTTCGGTAAGACTGTAGCTCCAGGGGCCGTCACCGATCAGCCATGCGGTACTGTTTGCATACAAGCCGTGGCGGAGCTGTTCCGAGGCATCACCACCAATACCGTATACCGCGCCGTCTGCCGTGCCCGAATAGAAGAATGGACCCACAGCACCGTTGCCATCAACCACGCCGGGCGCATAGCCAAACAGCATAGGAGTTGAGAACTCGGTGCTGGCGCCGGCTACCCTGTCATTGCCGGTTGAGCCTTCCTGGCGGACTTCCTTAAGGTTGAGTTCCTCACCGATGGTTTCAACCACTGCCAGGAAGGTGTCGATGCCACCGGAATTGCTCTGTCCACCCCAGGCGCCGTCGGATTCACCGGCAACCACCAGTTCGGCATTGGTGCCCTGATAGCCCACTCGTTTGACGGCATCATTACCGGAGGAGCCAAACGCAAGCCTGTAGTTGTCGAATACCGGTCCGTAGGCACCGGTGTCCCCGTCTTTGCGGTATAACTCCACAACAGCCTGACCAGCGTCAGAATAAGCCACCACCAACTCTTCGTAGGTTGTACTGCGACCGTCAACCCGCTCGGTTCGCTTACCCAGGGCCAGGTACACCTCCGTGGCCGCTGCCTTTGTGCCGGCATTCAATTCAAGCGTGGAGCCCGACTGCGCGCCTTTCTGGTTGTAGATCCGCACCTGCAATACATCATCGGAGCCACGACCCGCCACATACAGTTCACCCTGCGAGCCAGTGGCCATGTCTGTGGGCACAAATCCGTCCGTCCAGGTCAGTGGCGTTATCTGTCGGTTAAAGCTCAGGGTCATCAGCTCGTCGCTCTCGCCCCGGGCAAAGTTCTCGAGGCCGGCCTGACCCTTCACATCGACAACCAGGATCGCGAGGCGGTCATGCAGGCTTTCGGCGTAGTCCTTCGCGGTAATACTGAACTGCACCTCGTTCACGCCTGCCGGGAACACCAGTTCATTAGTCCCGGGCTCAGGATCCAGCGTAAGGCCCTGAAGAGTCTCGGGGGCCTGGACAATCACAAAATCTCCGGTTCCGACGGTAGAACCCTGTTCGCTAACCGTCAGTTTTACATTTACCTGCCCTTCCCGCTCGCCAGTCAGGATGGCAGCGTAAACCTGCTCCTCGTTGTAACCCGCAGAGGTTACATCGGTCACCTCCGGGTCAACATTCAGCGTGTCCCTGGTGCCGCCGTTCAGGGTTCGCAGGGCAACCATCGGTTCGTTATCGGCAATGGCCAGGTTGGTGCTGATACCGGCGTTATTATTGCCAAGAGACGCCAGGCCCTGGCGAACCTCCGTCAGGGCCAGTCGAGCCTGCTCGGTGGGTTCCGCCACCTTGTCATCAATCACTTCCAGCGGGATATAGCATTCACTGATACCGGGCTCCAGGGTAACGACACCCCGGTCGTAGAAGCCTTCGGGGCCTTCCTGATACGTTACGTAGGCCAGCTCATTGCCCTCTTCATCAACCGGGTGGTCCGAGCCGCTGCCAAGAGCCACAATGTCGTGCCCGACAATCGTGCGGCCCATATTGCTGTCGGCGGAATGGCATTCCCGGGAAATAGCTCCAACGGGATCTTCACAGGTGAAATCCGACTCCAGCTGGAAGGCAATGGAAACTCGGGTAACAGATGGCCGTTCAAGCCGGACTTTGGCATACACCCGGCGGGTTGGCTGGGCAGCCGTTTCGGAAGCACTGTGGGCACCTTCCGGCTCAAGGTCCGGCAATGCACAGTGTTCACCCCTGGGAGCACTGATCTCCAGAAGTTCACCTTCGGTAAACTCCGGTGCCTCAACTGAAACCAGGTTGTGCTTCACTTCGATATCAAACGGCTGGAACCCGGCCCTGCGGCCATCAGTGGTCACGATATCGATATCTTCGGTTTTGCCGAGGTCGGCCAGGCCGCGCTCGCCGCCGGTCAGCCCCGGCACACCGCGCATGATGACGCCCTGCCGGGCCTTGTTGCTGGTATCTTCCAGGGCCAGCCAGGCCGGTGCATTGGTGAGGGAATAATCGAGGATGCCTTCGCCGCCGTAGGCACCCCAGTTGTAGTAGTACTCAACGCCGATGTATGCCGTGGTAGGCGGTGCGCCCAGCAATGTGGGGGCGTCCGGATCCTTTTCGGTTTTACAGCCGGCCGCGGCCAGGGCAACCAGAGCCAGGCCCGCAAGCCGGCCCGTCGAAAAAGTGCGGGAGAACAAATCGGCGCGCATGCAAAAATCCGTTTCAAGACGTTGTTGTTATGGCGGTGTCCGGTTGCGTAAAGCCAACCGGTTTACACACCGTTACAGGTCAACGCCATGGTAGCCAATTTGTTCTCCGGGGGATCTGCGCGAGTTCTCAGATTCACCGGCCAGCGGGCTTCAGGCCTCTAAGCCGTGCTCCTTGAGCAGGGCCAGCAATCCATCTTCGTCCAGCACCGGCACACCCAGTTGCTCAGCTTTTGCGAGCTTGGAGCCGGCCGCCTCTCCCGCCACCACGCAAGCGGTCTTTTTGGAGACGCTGCCAGCTACCTTGGCACCCAGGCGCTCCAGCTTTTCCTTGGCCTGGTCACGGGTCATTTGCGACAAGGTGCCGGTGAGCACCCAGGTTTCACCCGCCAGCGGCTGTTCTTCAGCAGCTACTACTTGCTCTTCCTGCCAGGTAACACCGGCGTCTTTAAGCGCTTGCAGGGTTTCCTGGTTGTGGGGCTGGTCAAAGAAACTGCGGATATGGCCGGCCACGATCGGGCCGACATCCTGAACCAGCTGCAGGGCTTCCTCATCCGCCCCGGCAATGGCCTCCAGGGTTCCGAAATGGGACGCCAGGGACTTGGCCGTGGCCTCCCCCACTTCCCGGATGCCCAGCGCATACAGGAAGCGCCAGAGCACCGGGTTACGGGAACGGTCGATAGCCGCCACCAGGTTGCCCGCAGACTTGTCGCCCATGCGCTCAAGGCTGGCCAGCTGGAATTTGGTCAGCCGGTACAGATCCGCCACCGTACTCACCATGCCTTCATCCACCAGCACTTCAATCAGCCGGTCGCCAATGCCTTCAATATCCATCGCCTTGCGGGAGGCATAATGGCGGATGGCTTCTTTGCGCTGGGCCGGGCAATACAGGCCGCCGGAGCAGCGTGCTACCGCCTCACCCTCAATCTGGACAATGTCGGAACCGCAAACCGGGCAATGTGCCGGCATATCGACGGAGGGCGCGTTATCCGGGCGCTTTTCGGGAACAACCTTGACCACCTTCGGAATCACATCCCCGGCCCGGCGAATGAATACCGTGTCGCCGATGTGCACATCCAGCCGGCGGATTTCGTCCATGTTGTGCAGGGTCGCGTTGGAAACCGTGACGCCGCCGACAAACACCGGTTTCAGCCGTGCCACCGGGGTAACAGCGCCGGTGCGGCCCACCTGGAACTCCACATCTTCAATGACCGTCAGCTCTTCCTGGGCCGGGAACTTGTGGGCAATGGCCCAGCGCGGTGCCCTGGAGACAAACCCGAGCTGTTGCTGGAGATCCAGCCGGTTTACCTTGAACACGATGCCGTCGATTTCATAGGGCAGGCTGTCACGCTTTTCCATCAGCTCGTTGTAGGCCTGCAGGCAGTCTTCCGCACCCTCGGCCTTGCGCATTTCCGGGTTGATACGGAAACCCCAGTCGGCCACCAGCTGAAGGCTGTCCCAGTGGGTGTCGGGCAGCACACTTTCGTCCGTTACTGCCATGCTGTAGGCGCAGAACTCCAGCGGGCGCCTGGCGGTGACGGTAGATTTCTTCTGGCGCAGGCTGCCGGCGGCGGCATTACGCGGGTTCACAAAGGTCTTCTCGTCCTGCTCGGCCAGCCGCTGGTTCAGCTTCTCGAACCCGGCTTTGGGCATGTACACCTCGCCACGCACCTCTACCAGCTCCGGATAGCCGCTGCCCCGAAGCTTCAGCGGTACAGACGGAATCGTTCGGATGTTGGCGGTGATGTCTTCTCCGGTGTAGCCATCACCCCGGGTGGCAGCGCGGGTCAGCAGTCCGTTCTCGTAATGCAGGCTGACCGCAAGGCCATCGAGCTTGGGTTCGCAGACGTATTCAATGGAGTCTTCGGTGTTCAGGCGGTCGCGGATCCGGCGATCGAAGTCCCGCAGTTCGTCTTCGCTGAAAGCGTTGTCCAGCGACAGCATCGGCAGCCGGTGGGTCACTTTGGCGAAGCTGGTGTCGCGGGTGCTGCCTACCCTGCGGGTGGGCGAGTCGTCAGAGGCCAGCTCCGGATGTTCCCGCTCCAGTTGCTGGAGCTCCCGGAACAGCCGGTCGTATTCCGCATCGGGGATTCTGGGCTCGTCCAGAACGTAGTAGTAGTAATTGTGGTCTTCAAGATTGGCGCGTAGCTCGGCTACGCGCTGCTGGATTTCTGCAGAAGCTTTGGTCATCAGGTCGGGAGTCCTGGCTGGGTGTTAGGCCCGATGGGAACGTTGTTTACGCTCGAATTCACGGATGCGCTGGCGGCAGTGCTCGATGGTTTGCGGTGTCATCACACTGCGGCGCTCGTCTTTCAGCTCGCCACCCATGTTGCGGACCACGGTCTGGGCAGTTTCCAGCATGAATTCGAATGCCTGCATGGCATTTGACGGCCCGGGCAGGCTCATGAAAAAGCTGATACCCGGCGTTTTCATCCCGGGCATGTCCTGCGGCCGGAAGGTACCCGGCTCTACCGCGTTCGCCACACTGAACTGCACCGGCGTGGTGGTATCAGAGCCTTCGTGGCGATGGTAAATATCCATGTCGCCGTGCTCCAGGCCACAGGCTTCAAACAGCTTTTTCAGAACCGGGCCCGAAAATTCCTCGCCACTGCGGGACAACACGTTGATGACCAGTACTTCCCGGGCTTCCGGGCGGTTGGCACCAGCCAGCGGCTGATTACCACGGGGTTTCACAGGCTCCCGGCGAGCGGTATCTTCTTCCACCTCGGAGGTGACAACCGGAGGCTCCTGCTCCTTAACCGGCCGTGACGGCTGGCGCACTTCCGGTTGTGGCTCAGGAGCGGGTTCAGGTTCGGGCTCCGGCTCAACCACCGGCTCCGGTTCCGCAAACTCCCGGGGCTGTTCCGGCCGGGACTGCACACGTGTCTGAACAGGTTCTTCGGGCTCATCATCAATGGCACCCCAGCCTGTTTCAGGTTCCACGTCATCGTCATAACCGTCCGGTTCGGAGGTGTCGCGGGTGACATAGCCCCGCTCTTCCAGGTTACCCCGGGAAACTATGCGGGCTCCGCCATTCGGCAGTTCCGGGTTGTATTCGTCATCCAGCGGGGACTCTTTAAGTTCATCGGCACCCATGCCAGAAGAAATCGCCATGGATTCCTTGCGGGCTCGATGCATGCGACGGATACCGTCGACCACGATTACAATAATTACCAGGGTACCTATGGCGATTAACCATTCCCTAAGTGACATAAGCTGCTGTCCTGTTTGCAGTTCGGAACGTTGCTACTCTAAGAAAAGCCCGTAATGAATACAACGCACACCGGGCCCAGATGGCGTTATTGTCATGGTTGGCGGCTTTTTCGCCAACCCGTCAGGCTTCGGCCAGGGCCGCTGCCTCGTCTACGTCTACCGATACCAGTCGCGAACAGCCCGGTTCGTGCATGGTCACCCCCATCAACTGGTCAGCCAGCTCCATGGCGATCTTGTTATGGGTAATGTAGATGAACTGTACCTGTTTGGACATCTCTTTGACCATATTGGCATACCGGCCAACGTTGGCATCATCCAGCGGGGCATCGACCTCATCCAGCATACAGAAAGGCGCCGGGTTGAGCTGGAAAATGGAAAATACCAGGGCAATGGCCGTCAGGGCCTTTTCACCACCGGACAACAGGTGAATGGTACTGTTCTTCTTGCCCGGGGGCCGGGCCATGATGGCGACGCCGGTTTCCAGGAGGTCTTCCCCGGTCAGCTCCAGGTAGGCATTACCTCCCCCGAACACTTTCGGGAACAACGCCTGCAGGCCACCGTTCACCTGGTCAAAGGTTTCCTTGAAACGCTGACGGGTTTCCCGGTCGATCTTGCGGATCGCATTATCCAGGGTTTCCAGCGCTTCCATCAGATCATTGTGCTGCTCATCCAGGTAGTTCTTGCGCTCACCCTGAACCTGATACTCCTCGATGGCAGCCAGGTTGATGGCCCCGAGCCGCTGGATGCGATTGCCGATCTTTTCCAGCTCTTCGGCCCAGACTTTTTCCTCGGCGTCCTCTGGCAATTGCTCAAGTATTACCTGAAGTTTAACGTCTAACTCTCTGAGTTGTTCGATATAATTTCCAGAACGAATCTCCAGCGCCTGGGATTCCATCTTGAGCTTTTCGAGCTGTGCACGGACGTCCTGCACCACGTGTTCGGTACGGCTGCGGCCCTGCTCCCGATCCCGCACTTCCCTGTCGATATCTTCCAGGGCATCCCGGGCGGCACCCAGCTTTTCTTCTTCCGCCAGCCGGCGCTCCAGCAGGCCTTCGAGCTGCATCTGCAGGTCTTCCACGGGCTCTTCGGCGGTTTCCCGGGCTTCCCGGAGCACGTCCAGCCGTTCTTCCAGGCGCTCCCTCTGGAGCTGCATCCGGTCAATGGTCTGTTTCAGGCCGTCACGCTGGCTTTGCAGGGTTTGCAGTTGCAGCTGCAGCTGGTGGGTGTGGTCCCGGTCGTGGCGGGCATCCTGGCGCAGGCGGTCAAGGTTCTCCCTGAGGCTATCCCGTTGCTCCAGCAGGCGCTCTTTCTCTTCATCGGAGTCTTCGCTGGAAGCCAGCGCGATATCCCATTCCTCCCGGGCTTCCAGCAGGCTTTCCTGCTGGTCTTCCAGGCTCGCGGTCACTTCTTCAATATCGTCGCGAATGCGGGACAGCCGGTCATCAATCTGTTCTGCCCGGGCTTTCAGGCCGCTGGCGCGGGATGCCAGCGCTGCCAGGTCGCGCTCGGTTTCACTGACTCTGGCCTGGGCTTCTTCCCGGGCGGTCTCTGCCCGTTCGCCCTGCTCCTGCAAAAGTTCCAGCTGTTCGCTAGCGGTTTCTAGCTGTTCTTCGGCTTCCGCCAGCAGGGCTTCAAGCTCGGTGACCTTTTTCTGGCGCTCAATCACGCCCACCTGGCCGGCGTCGGAATCCGGCATCAGTACCCAGTCCCGGGCAACCCAGATGCCTTCGCGGGTAATCAAGCTGGCGGACGGCGCCAGTTGCTCACGGCGCGCGAGTGCATCGGCGGCAGATTCAGCCACATCGATGTTTGCCAGCATGGCATCCAGCGCCGGGACGCCGGATACCTTGGCGGCAAGCCCGGAGGTTTCCGGGCTGCCATGGCCATTTTCCGAAACCACAGCCAGGCCTCTGGGAGCCTGTTCCAGCGCGCCCGTCAGCTGATCAAAGCCGGGCAACGAAAGGCCCTGGGTGAACCGGCCTATTACCTGCTCAACCGCAAATTCCCAGCCGTCTTCAATCGCCAGGCGGGTCGCCAGCCGGGGCGCATCGGAAAGACCGTTATCTGAAAGCCATTGTTGCAGCGCATCGTCCTGGCTGCCCATCTGTTCGTCCAGCAGGGATTGCTGGGACTCCAGGGAAGCCCGCAGGCTTTGCACCCGCTGGCGATGCTCCTGTACCTGCTGTTCGGCATCGCGGAGTTTCTGGCGCGCGTTATAAACGTCATCCTGCAGAGACTGAATACGCTCCTGGGCTTCTTCCCGCTGGAGCTCCAGGGTTTCCTGCTGTTCCAGAAGGTCTTCCAGCTCTGCCCGGTCCAGCTGGCCTTCCAGCAGTTCGTTCTCGTCGTGCAGTTTCTGTTTGCGGTTGCGCAGCTGCTCGATGGCATCTTCCAGCGAACGGATGCGGGATTGGGCAAGCTCCGCCTGGCGGCGAGCATCGGCGGATCGGGTGCTGAATTCATCCCAGCGATGCTGCCAGTCGCTCATGGCATCCTCGGCCTGCTGGAGCTTCTCGCCGGATTCCTCGGCCCGGATGGCCAGGCTCTCCTGCTCGGGCTCCAGCATATCCAGTTCTTCCTGGATGCCCGCCAGCTTGTCTTCGTCCTGTTCCAGCTCCCGGGCCAGTTCCCGCTGGTTGGCCATGGCCTGGTCCAGCTCGGCAGCGGTCTGGCGGCTGCGTTCCCGTTGGTGTTCGATGCTCTGCTCAATACGGGCAATATCCGCGCCGGCTTCGTAGTAGCGGGCCTGGGCTCGGTTAAAGTGTTCGGTGCGTTCGTGGTGGGCTTCCCGCAGGGATTCCAGGGAGGTTTCCAGGTTCACCCGCTCGGTCAGGAGTTTTTCAAGCTCCAGCTCGGTATCGCGGATCTTGCCACGCGAGGTTTGCAGGTCGTTATCCAGGGCCTTCCAGCGCAGTACGGTAAGTTCCGCTTTTTTCTGGCGCTCTTCCTGCTTGTAGGTTTTGTACTTTTCCGCTGCAGCCGCCTGTCGCTCCAGGTGCTGCAATTGCCGGCCAAGCTCTTCCCGCAGGTCGGTCAGGCGATCAAGGTTTTCCTGGGTACGCTTGATGCGGTTTTCGGTTTCCCGGCGGCGTTCCTTGTACTTGGAAATGCCGGCCGCTTCTTCGATGTAGACACGCAATTCCTCCGGCTTGGCTTCGATCAACCGGGAAATCATGCCTTGCTCGATGATGGCGTAGCTTCGCGGCCCCAGACCAGTGCCCAGAAACAGGTCGGTGATGTCTCGACGGCGGCACTTGGAGCCATTGAGAAAGTATTCGGACTGGCCTTCCCGGGATACCCGTCGTTTTACCGAAATTTCATTGAATTTGACGAACTCGCCCGGCGCCTTACCCTCGGTGTTATCAAACACCAGCTCGATGGAAGCCTGCCCCACCGGCTTGCGGGCGCTGGAGCCGTTGAAGATAACGTCTGTCATGGATTCGCCCCGCAGGTACTTTGCGGAGCTCTCGCCCATTACCCAGCGAACGGCGTCAATGATGTTGGATTTGCCACAACCGTTCGGCCCCACTACCGCCGTCATATTCGACGGGAACGGTACCGTGGTTGGATCAACAAAGGATTTGAAACCGGCCAGTTTAATGGACTTGAGCCGCATGTCAGGCGTTCTCCTCCGTGAGAATGCTCAGTACCTGTTGGCGCTGGTGTTCACCGAAGTCCTGGATAACCTTATGCAGGCGCTCGGCATCGCCGGCGACGGCCGCATCGGCCAGGTTTCGGAAGAAGGTACCGGTTTCGGCAATTTCACTGCGGAAATGATCCAGCGCCACGTAGTAGGTACGGCTGATGGCGGGCCGGAAGTTTTCCAGGGTTTCTTCCAGAAACGGGTTTTCAACCAGGCTGTAGGCGTAGCGCATGACGCCAAAACCAGCCTCGATCACCCGTTCGGCGGCGTCTGGCGCCTGGGAGTTCAGGGCGTCGATTACGGCCTGCATCTCCCGCACCTGGCTCATGACGCCGCCAAGCTCGTCGCCGGACCAGCGTTCCAGCACCTTGCGCCCGAGCATGCACAGCAGGTCGATGTAGATGTCGTAGAGGGCATTCACAGAGGCCGGGGTCAGGTCAGACACCACGGCACCACGGCGCGGGTAGATTTCCACCAGGTGCCGGCGCTCGAGAATCAGCAGCGCCTCACGCACGGAGCCACGGCTGACGTTCAGCTCTCCGGCTACCTTCAGCTCCTGAATGCGCTCGCCGGGCTTGAGATCCCGGATAACGATTCTCTGGCCAATATGCTGGGCGATCTGTTCGGAAAGACTTTCCGGTGCCTGAAATCTCATAGACCTGATGCTCACCTCTGCCAACGCGGGACAATCAAACGCAGGAGTTTATCACAGGCTTTTGCCGGCCCCACCCCCTTGTCGGACATTTTGATTGCCGGCAGACAGGGGCGGGACCGTTGAGGGGTCAGCTGCGGGGTTTGCGTTGGGGACGGGCCGGGGCGGAATCAGAGACCTGCCAGCTGCCTTTGCGGGCACGCTGTAGGGATTTCCCCGGGCTTTTACGGCGTTTACGGTCGTGTGCAGCCTGTTCCCCCGGTGTTTTCTGGGGGATGCTCACCGGTGCAAGGTCGACCGTGCGACTCAGGGTATCGACCGCTTTCTGGTCCAGCTCTTCCCACTTGCCCAGGGTCAGACGGCTGGGCAGGAAGATTGGCCCGTAACGGACACGCTTCAGGCGGCTTACCCGCACACCCTGGGATTCCCACAGGCGGCGCACTTCCCGGTTGCGGCCTTCCAGCAGGGTTACATGAAACCAGCGGTTCATGCCGCTGCCACCGGCGGGCGCGATATCGGAAAACTTGGCCATGCCGTCTTCCAGCAACACACCTTCACGCAAGCGCTCCAGCATGGCGTCGTCTACTTCACCAAACACCCGCACCGCGTATTCACGGTCAATCTGGCGGGACGGATGCATCAGCCGGTTGGCCAGTTCGCCGTCGGTGGTAAACAGCACCAGTCCGGTGGTGTTGATATCCAGGCGGCCAATGGAAATCCAGCGCTGATCTTTCAGCCGTGGCAGCCGGTCAAATACCGTCGGGCGGCCTTCCGGATCTTTCCGACTGGTCACTTCGCCTTCGGGCTTGTTGTAGATCAGCACCCGGCGAACCACCTGGGCGGCCGAGCTTACGTCCAGAACCTTGCCATCCAGTTCGAAGGAGTCGTCAATGGTGGCTTTCTGCCCGGGCTGCGCCGGCTGGCCATTGACCAGCAGGCGGCCGGACTCCATCCAGCCCTCGATTTCCCGGCGTGATCCGGCACCGGCACGGGCCAGGAGTTTCTGAATGCGCTCCGGGCCTTCACTCAGGGCCTGGTCGCCGCGGGCCGGTTTCTTTGCTGCGCCTGGTTTTCCGGGGCTAGATGCCGCCATGTATTACATCCTTACTGAATAGCTGATGCCGGTGGCATCAGTGAAGTGTCTGGTCGGGCGCATCGAGTTCGATTTCGCCCTGCATATTGCGTTCTATCTCCCGACCGATCTCTTCGAGATCCCGCACTTCCGACAACGGAGGCAACTCATCGAGCCCGGTCAGGTTGAAATAATCAAGAAATTGTCTGGTGGTGGCATACATGGCCGGCCTTCCCGGCACATCGCGATGGCCCACTACCCGCACCCACTCTCGCTCAAGCAGGGTGCGAATGATATTGCTGCTTACCGTAACGCCACGGATTTCTTCAATCTCGCCCCGGGTAATCGGTTGCCGGTAGGCAATCAGTGCCAGGGTTTCCAGCAACGCCCGGGAATAACGCTGCGGCTTTTCCTCGAACAGCCGGCCAACCCAGGGCGCGAACTCTTCCCTCACCTGCAACCGGTAACCGCTGGCAACTTTCTTCAGCTCGAATCCGCGGCCTTCACAGGACTGCTCCAGCAGCACCAGCACGTGCTCCATAACCTGCCGGGCCGGGCGATCGCCTTCGTCGAACAACTCCCGGAGCTGATCCAGCGACAGGGGCTTTCCGGCGGCCAGCAAGGCGGCCTCGGTGATACAACGAATGCGGTCCAACTGTTCTTCGTTCATGGCTCCGGATATCCCTTAGCTGGCAGCACGGGCGCGCACGTGAATGGACCCGAGAACCTCTGCCTGCACAATTTCAATCAGTTGTTCCTTGACCAGTTCCAGCGTTGCCAGAAAGGTTACCACCACACCAAGCCGGCCTTCTTCGATGGTAAACAGGCTTTCGAAGGTCACGAACCGGTCTCCCTGAAGGCTGGCCAGGATATGGGACATGCGCTCCCGGGTAGACAGCCGTTCCCTCTCCACATGGTGGCTGGTAAACAGGTCGGCCCGTTGCAGCACACCACGCAGTGCCAGCAGAAGCTCCCTCATATCGACATCCGGGTGCGGCTGGGACGACGGCAACTTCGGCAGTGCGGCAGAACCGGCAAAGGTGTCCCGCTCCATACGGGGCATTTCGTCGATATCTTCTGCCGCCTGCTTGAACCGCTCGTATTGCTGCAGCCGGCGGATCAGCTCTGCCCTAGGATCGATATCATCCTCATCGTCAGTTTCCTGGCGAGGAAGCAGCATCCGGGACTTGATCTCCGCCAGGGTGGCGGCCATTACCAGGTACTCCGCCGCCAGTTCGAAGCGCATGGCTTCCACGGCACCGATGTAATCCATGTACTGCCGGGTGATCTCGCTGACGTCGATATCCAGAATGTTCATGTTCTGGCGGCGAATCAGGTACAACAGTAAATCCAGGGGGCCCTCAAAGGCCTCCAGGAAAACCGCCAGTGCATCCGGTGGAATGTAGAGATCTTTCGGCAGGTCGACCAGGGGCTTGCCGGACACCCGTGCAAGGGGCTCCTGCACCGGGGTATCCGCCGGGGCGTCAGCTAATTCCGTGCTTTCGTCCGTCATACCTTTTCACCTCTGGTCGGGGTTGCCCGGCCTGGCTCAGCGGTAACTGAGCCCCATGGCCGCGCGTACTTCCTCAAGGGTATCGCGGGCCGCATCACGGGCCTGCTCACGCCCTTCTTCAAGGATCGAGCGAACCAGGTCCGGGTTGCCCTCATACTCCCTGGCCCGCTCGTGCAGCGGTTTCTGCTCTTCGATAATGGAATCGATCAGCGGTTTCTTACAATCCAGGCAGCCAATACCGGCACTGCGGCAGCCTTCCTGTACCCACTGGCAGGTCTTCTCGTCTGAGTACACCTTGTGCATGCCCCAAACCGGGCACTTCTCCGGTTCGCCAGGGTCGGTACGGCGCACCCGCTGCGGGTCGGTCTGCATGGTGCGAATTTTCTGCGCCACGCTGTCCGGCTCTTCCCGCAGGCCGATGTAGTTGTTGTAGGACTTGGACATCTTCTGTCCGTCCAGCCCCGGCATCTTGGACTCCGGGGTCAGCAGCGGCTGGGGCTCAGGCAGAATCACCTTGCCGCCGCCTTCGATGTAGCCATAAAGCCGCTCGCGATCGCCCAGGGAAATATTCTGCTGCTCTTTCAACAGTGCCCGGGCCGTTTCCAGGGCTTCCACATCGCCCTCTTCCTGGTAACGTTTCTTCAGGTTGCGGTAAAGCTTGGCGTTCTTCTTGCCCATCTTGACGATGGCCGCTTCCGAAAGCTCTTCGAAGTTGGGCTCCCGACCGTAGATATGGTTAAAGCGACGGGCGATTTCCCGGGTAATCTCCACATGGGAAACCTGGTCTGCGCCGACTGGCACTTTACCAGCACGATACATCAGGATATCCGCTGTCTGCAGCAGCGGGTAACCCAGAAAACCATAGGTGGCGAGATCCTTTTCCTTGAGCTTTTCCTGCTGGTCTTTGTAGGTTGGAATACGCTCGAGCCAGCCCAGCGGGGTGATCATGGACAACAGGAGGTGCAACTCAGCGTGTTCCGGCACCTGGGACTGAATGAACATGGTTGAGGAACCCGGGTTCACGCCGGCGGCCAGCCAGTCGATGACCATGTCCCAAACACTTTGCTCGATACCGGAGGTGTCGTCGTACTGGGTGGTCAAGGCATGCCAGTCTGCGACGAAGAAGAAGCACTCATACTCGTGCTGGAGCTTGACCCAGTTTTTCAGCACACCGTGGTAGTGGCCGAGGTGCAGCTTGCCGGTCGGACGCATGCCGGACAACACTCTTTGCTGGGAATCGACAGAACTCAAAGCACGAACTCCTTCTTTCTGTTTATAAAGTGCCCGTTTCGGCCAGAATACATACGGCCACGGGAAACGGGCTGACCGGGCATTATAGACGCAACACTGCCCTGCGTTAAGCAAAGCGAATCAAAAGCCTGGCAACATAACGCAAAACCCCCGGAATTCTCGCGAATCCGGGGGTTTTGTTAAAGGCTTGAAACCGGACTGATTACCAGCCAGTCACTTCCTTCAAGGCCTTGCCGATTTCGGCCAGGCTGCGCACGGTTTTAACGCCGGCGTCTTCCAGGGCGGCAAACTTCTCGTCTGCAGTACCCTTACCACCAGAGATGATGGCGCCCGCGTGGCCCATACGCTTGCCTGGAGGTGCGGTAACACCGGCAATGTAGGAAACCACGGGCTTGGTTACGTTCTCTTTGATGAACGCAGCCGCTTCTTCTTCGGCAGTACCACCGATCTCACCGATCATCACGATAGCTTCGGTTTCCGGATCTTCCTGCAGCAGGGCCAGAATGTCGATGAAGTTGGAGCCAGGAATCGGGTCACCACCGATACCGATACAGGTAGACTGGCCAAAGCCATAGTCAGTCGTCTGCTTCACGGCTTCGTAAGTCAGGGTGCCGGAGCGGGATACGATGCCAACCTTACCCTTCTTGTGGATATGGCCAGGCATGATGCCGATCTTGCACTCGTCCGGAGTGATTACACCCGGGCAGTTCGGACCAATCATGCGAACGCCGGCACGATCAACGTATTCCTTGGCGTACAGCATGTCGATGGTCGGGATGCCTTCAGTGATACATACGATCAGCTTGATGCCGGCATCGGCTGCTTCAATGATGGCGTCTTTACAGAACGGAGCCGGTACGTAGATAACGGTGGCTTCTGCACCGGTCTTTTCTACGGCGTCACGAACGGTGTTGAACACCGGCAGACCCAGGTGCTCGGTACCGCCCTTACCCGGGCTTACACCGCCAACCATCTTGGTGCCGTAGGCAATGGCTTGCTCAGAGTGGAAAGTACCCTGTGCGCCGGTAAAGCCCTGGCAGATAACCTTGGTGTCTTTGTTGATCAGGATGCTCATTATTTACCCCCTGCGGCTTTAACGACTTGCTCTGCGGCATCCGCCAGGCTGGTGGCGGCGATGATGTTCAGGCCACTTTCAGCCAGAACCTTGGCGCCCAGGTCAGCGTTGTTGCCTTCCAGACGAACCACAACCGGCACTTTAACGCCTACTTCTTTAACGGCACCGATGATGCCTTCAGCGATCATGTCGCAGCGAACGATACCACCGAAGATGTTAACCAGAACGGCTTGCACTGCGTCGTCAGACAGGATGATCTTGAACGCTTCGGTAACGCGCTCTTTGGTCGCGCCGCCACCTACGTCCAGGAAGTTGGCAGGCTGGCCGCCGGCGAGCTTGATGATGTCCATGGTACCCATGGCCAGGCCCGCACCGTTAACCATACAACCGATGTTGCCTTCCAGGGCTACGTAGTTCAGTTCCCACTTGGCCGCTTCGGCTTCACGGGCGTCTTCCTGGGAAGGATCGCGCATGTCGTGGATTTTCTTCTGACGGTACAGGGCGTTGCCGTCTACACCGAGCTTGGCGTCCAGGCAGTGCAGGTCGCCAGCCGGAGTGATAACCAGCGGGTTGATCTCAACCAGAGCCAGGTCACACTCTTCAAACAGCTTGGCCAGGCCCAGGAAAATCTTGGTGAACTGACCGATCTGCTTGCCTTCCAGACCCAGTTTGAATGCCAGCTCGCGGCCCTGGTAAGGCTGAGCGCCTACCAGCGGATCGATTTCGGCCTTCAGGATCTTTTCAGGAGTTTCTTCGGCAACTTTCTCGATTTCCACGCCGCCTTCAGTAGAGGCCATGAAAACGATACGACGGGTGCCACGGTCAACAACCGCGCCCAGGTACAGCTCCTGGTCGATGTCGGTGAGGGATTCAACCAGAATCTTGCTGACCGGCTGGCCGTTTTCGTCAGTCTGGTAAGTTACCAGGTTTTTGCCCAGCCAGTTCTGTGCGAAGGCACGGATTTCTTCTTTGTCTTTAACCAGCTTTACACCGCCGGCCTTACCACGGCCACCAGCGTGAACCTGTGCTTTGACAACCCATGCGTCACCGCCAATTTCAGTGGCAGCGTCTACAGCTTCTTGAGGAGTATCGCAGGCGATGCCCTGGGATACCGGCAGGCCATATTCAGCGAAAAGCTGTTTGCCCTGATATTCATGCAAATTCATAGTTAATGTCCCGTCTTTAGATGGATGATAACCACGTACGGAGAGTAACCGGCAGCGGGGCGCCAAAAGGCGCCCCGCTCAATCCGATAACGAATTACTTCTTCTTGCGACGGTTGGCGACGTGAATCGCTCCACCGGCAACGGCCAAGGCCGCTTCATGCACTGACTCGGACAGAGTCGGGTGCGCGAAACAGGTCAGGGCCAGATCTTCGGCACTGGAACCGAATTCCATGGCGATCACGCCCTGGGCAACGATTTCAGAAGCCTGAGGGCCAACTACGTGGAAGCCCAGAATGCGGTCGGTCTTCGCGTCTGCGATGATCTTGACCATACCACCTGTGGCGTTTGCCGCCATGGCACGACCGTTGGCCGCAAACGGGAAAGTACCCACGTTGTATTCTTCACCTTCAGCTTTCAGCTGCTCTTCGGTCTTGCCAACCCAGGCAACTTCCGGCGCGGTGTAGATTACGTTGGGGATGCAGTCGTAATTGACCTGCGGCTTGTGGCCTGCGATACGCTCGGCAACCATAACGCCTTCTTCAGACGCTTTGTGTGCCAGCATCGGACCACGAACGATGTCACCTACGGCCCATACGCCCGGTGCTTCGGTTTTGCAGTTGTCGTCTACAAAGATGAAGCCGCGCTCATCCATGGTTACGCCGGAATCTTCAGCCAGCGCACCATCGGTGTACGGACGACGGCCAACAGCGACAATCAGTTTGTCGAACTTGGCTTCCTGCTTGCCCTTGGAGTCTTCGTAGTTCACGTAAACCAGCTTGCGCTTCACTTCAGCACCGGTCATGCGGGCACCGGTAATGATGTTCAGGCCCTGCTTCTTGAACTGCTTCAGAGCATCCTTGGCAACCTGCTGGTCAACAACCGGCAGGAAAGTATCCTGGGCTTCGATCACGGTAACTTCGGCACCCAGGCGAGCCCAGACACTACCCAGTTCCAGGCCGATTACGCCAGCACCGATGATGCCCAGACGCTTGGGAACTTCGGTAAATTCCAGCGCGCCTTCGGAATCGACGATGTAATCACCGTCAAACGGAGCCGGCGGGATTTCGATCGGCTTGGAGCCGGTCGCCAGGATCACGTTGTCGGCTTCGTAGGTCTTGGTGTTGCCGTCTTTATCGGTCACTTCAACCTTGCGGCCGGCAAGCAGCTTGCCGTGGCCGTGGATCGGGGTTACACCGTTAGCCTTGAACAGACCGGCGATACCACCGGTCAACTGCTTAACGATGCCATCCTTACGCTCCATCATCTTGGCAACGTCAATATCAACGCTCTTGGCCAGGATACCCATGGACTCGTAGTCGTGGCTTGCTTCCTCGAACTTGTGAGTCACTTCCAGCAGTGCCTTGGACGGGATACAGCCCACGTTCAGGCAGGTGCCGCCCAGAACCTGGCTTTTGCCGTCTTTGCCGGTCCAGGATTCTACACAGGCAGTCTTCAGACCCAGCTGAGCAGCCTTGATGGCGGCCACATAACCGCCGGGGCCTGCGCCAATGACAATAACGTCGAATTTATCGGACATAATCTTTCCTGTTATCGAATTCGTTGAGTGTCAGCTTACACGTCCAGCAGGATACGGGCCGGGTCTTCCAGCATTTCCTTGATCGCAACCAGGAACTGCACCGCTTCCTTACCGTCGATCATACGGTGGTCGTATGACAGCGCGAGGTACATCATCGGCAGGATTTCAACCTTGCCGTTCACCGCCATCGGGCGCTCCTGGATCTTGTGCATGCCCAGAATCGCAGTCTGCGGCGGGTTCAGGATCGGTGTGGAGATCAGGGAACCGAAAATACCACCGTTGGTGATGGTGAAGGTGCCGCCGGTCATCTCTTCGATGCCCAGCTTGCCGTCTTTCGCCTTGGTGCCGTACTCGACAATCTTCTTCTCGATGTCGGCCAGGCCCATGGCGTCGGTGTCACGCAGAACCGGTACAACCAGGCCACGGTCAGTAGATACGGCTACGCCTACGTCCTGGTAACCGTGGTAAACCATGTCGTTACCATCGATGGACGCGTTAACAGCCGGGAAGCGCTTCAGGGCTTCGGTCGCTGCCTTGGTGAAGAAAGACATGAAGCCAAGCTTGATGCCGTGGCGCTTCACAAAGCTTTCCTGGTACTGCTTGCGCAGTTCCATGATCGGAGCCATGTTCACTTCGTTGAACGTGGTCAGCATAGCGGCGGTCTGCTGGGCATCCACCAGGCGCTTGGCGATGCTGGCACGCAGGCGGGTCATCGGAACACGCTTCTCGGCGCGCTCGCCCTGGGCAACTTCCAGCGCCGGAGCAGCGGCCGGCTTGGCGGCGGCAGAACCAGAAGATTTGTTGCTGTCTACGTGGTTCTGAACGTCTTCCTTGGTAACACGACCGTCTTTACCGGTGCCCTTTACAGCAGCCGGATCAACGTTGTTCTCTTCGGCCAGCTTGCGGGCAGCCGGGCTCAGGATAGCGTCGCCGGAGGAAGCAGCGGCTTCTTCCCTGGGCGCTTCGGCCTTGGCTTCCGGCTTGCTTTCAGCAGGCTTGGACTCGCCTGCGGCGCCTTCCTTGAATCGGCCGATCACTTCACCGCTTTCGCAGGTGTCGCCTTCGCCTTTAACAATTTCTTCAATCACACCATCAGCCGGTGCAACCACTTCAAGCACAACCTTGTCGGTTTCAATATCGACAATCAGCTCGTCACGGGAGCAGGCTTCGCCGGGCTGCTTGTGCCAGGTCGCGACGGTGCCTTCGGCAACCGACTCAGGGAAAACGGGGGCTTTAATCTCAGTTGACATTACAAATCCTTAGTTCGGTAGCTCGTCAGATTCCAAACGCGTCGTTAACCAGTTTCTTCTGCTCTTCGATGTGAACAGACATGTGTCCACAGGCAGGAGCAGCAGAAGCATCACGACCGGCGTACTCAAGGTGCAGTTTCGGGTTCAGGCGCTGCAGTGCGTGCCGCATGTGGTGCTGACTGCAGTACCAGGCGCCCTGGTTCATAGGCTCTTCCTGACACCAGACCGCGCTCTTGAGCTTGGTGTACTGGCCCAGAATTTCGTCCAGATCGTCTGCCGGGAACGGATACAACTGCTCGAGGCGAACGATGGCCACATCGTCACGCTCGTCGGCTTTCTTCTTCTCCAGAAGATCATAGTAGACTTTGCCGCTACACATGATCACACGGGTGACTTTCTTCGGATCAGAAGGTTCTTTCTCGGGCAGTACTGTCTGGAAGGTACCTGAGGTCAGGTCATCCAGGCCGGAGATCGCCTCTTTGTGACGCAGCAGGCTCTTCGGTGTGATCGCAACCAGCGGCTTACGCAGCGGGCGCTTCACCTGGCGACGCAGCATGTGGAATACCTGGGACGGCGTGGTGGGTACGCAGACCTGGATATTGTGCTCGGCACAAAGCTGCAGGAAACGCTCCAGGCGCGCAGAGCTGTGCTCCGGCCCCTGCCCTTCGTAGCCATGCGGCAGCAGCAGGGTCAGGCCACACAGACGGCCCCACTTGTGCTCGCCACTGGTCAGGAACTGGTCGATTACCACCTGGGCACCGTTGGCGAAGTCACCGAACTGGGCTTCCCAAACAATCAGTGCGTTTGGCGTGGTGGTGCTGTAGCCGTATTCGAAGGCCATAACCGCTTCTTCAGACAGCAGCGAGTCATAGATTTCGAACTTTGGCTGGTCTTCGGCCAGCTCTTTCAGCGCAACGTGGGTAGAGCCATCCTTCTGGTTGTGCAGTACCGCGTGACGGTGCGAGAAGGTGCCACGGCCAACGTCCTGACCGGTCAGACGGATCGGGTGACCTTCGTTCAGCAAAGTGGCGTAAGCCATCATCTCGCCATAGCCCCAGTTCATGGACAGGGCACCGGCAGTCATCTTTTCCCGATCGTTAACGATCTTGGAAACCTGGCGCTGGATGCTGAAGCCTTCCGGAACCTGGGTCAGCTTTTTGCCCAGTTTCTGGACGGTTTTCAGGGCAACGCTGGTCTTGCACTTGGCCGTCCACTCGTGGCCCAGGTACGGAGTCCAGTCAACGTAGAGCTCTTTGTTGGGCTCTTTGACCAGTGACTTGACCACGTGCTCACCCTTGTCGAGTGCGTCACGGTAGTCGTTCTCCATCTGCTTGGCTTCGTCTTCGCTGATCACACCGGCTTCAACCAGCTGGTCCGCATACAGGGCGCGGGTGGTTTTCAGCTTACGAATCTTGTCGTACATCAGCGGCTGGGTTGCTGCCGGCTCGTCGGCCTCGTTGTGGCCGCGACGACGGTAGCAGACCAGGTCAATCACCACATCGTTCTTGAACTCGTTGCGGTAATCCATGGCCATCTGGGTTACAAACAGAACCGCTTCAGGGTCGTCTGCATTCACATGCAGAATCGGCGCCTGAACCATTTTCGCCACATCGGTACAGTACTCGGTAGAACGGGCGTCTTCCTGCTTGCTGGTGGTAAAGCCAACCTGGTTGTTGATGACGATGTGGATGGTACCACCTACACCGAAGCCCCGGGTCTGGGACATCTGGAAGGTTTCCATCACAACGCCCTGCCCGGCAAAGGCCGCGTCGCCGTGCATAACGATCGGAAGCACAGTGCTGCCGTCGGTATCGCCACGACGATCCTGGCGGGCACGGACAGAACCCTCAACCACCGGAGATACGATTTCCAGGTGTGACGGGTTGAATGCCATTGCCAGGTGCACTTCGCCACCCGGAGTCATCACGTTGGAGGAGAAGCCCTGGTGGTATTTCACGTCACCGGAGCCGGAATCCGCGAGCTTCTTGCCCTCGAACTCGTCAAACAGTTCCTTCGGATTCTTGCCCAGGGTGTTTATCAACACGTTCAGACGGCCACGGTGTGCCATGCCCAGCACGATTTCCTTGGCACCGTAAGAGCCGGCACGCTGAATCAGTTCGTCCAGGCACGGAATCAGGCTCTCGCCGCCTTCCAGGCCAAAACGCTTGACGCCCGGATAACGGGAGCCCAGATATTTTTCCAGGCCTTCGGCAGCGGTGAGACGCTCGAGCACGTGCTTGCGGGTTTCCGCTTCGTACTCAGGGCGGGAGCGTACTGGCTCCATCCGCTGCTGGAACCAACGCTTGATGCGGGTATCCACCACGTGCATATATTCGGCGCCAATGCTTTCGCAATAGGTCTGGCGCAAGCCTTGCACGATGTCTCCGAGCTTCATGGTCTCGGAGCCGAAATTCAGTGAACCTGTCTGGAACTCGAGATCCAGGTCAGACTCGCCCAGTTCGTGGAACGAGGGCTCGAGATCTTCAACAGGCTGACGCTGCCAGACTCCCAGCGGATCGAGCTTTGATTCCTGGTGACCACGGAAACGGTACGCATTGATCAGCTGCAGAACACGGATCTGCTTTTTGTCAGCATCTGACGTGGCGCTTGCAGGCACACCACTGCTGGCAAGAAAACGCTGATTGCGGGAGATATGCTCGAACTGTTCGCGGATGGTCGAGTGAACGATGTCGCGGCCTTTATAGCCATCAACACTCGGAAGCTTGTCGAAGTAGCTTCTCCACTCTTCGGGAACTGAATTGGGGTCTGTCAGGTAGGTCTCAAAAAGCTGTTCAACGTAGGCCAGATTTCCACCTTGCAGGTGGGAAGTCTGCCATAACTGCTCCATGATGCTTTCGTGCATTTTGAATAGCTCACCTTGGGCTGGTGCGGGGGAGCGAGTATGGTCGGCCAGGGGTAAATCTCAGTCAATACGGGTTATTACGGCATGACTTTTGGCCACCACACCCTGCAAGGATGTTTTCCGTCCCCAGTGATTTTTATACTCAGCTGCGCCATCAGCCAGACTGGATAAGCCCAAGCAGACAGCGCGCATAAGTTTGCACCCCGATAAGACTTTTGACTATAAGCCTTTGGTTGAAGGCCCCGCATATAGCGAGGCCTTCGAGGGTACTAACTGGTGTCAGAACACCAGTATAGCTGGTGCTGCAAATTTTGCCGGTCAGGTGGCTCGCTGCAGCAACAGGTTCCGGATATGGCCAATCGCCTTTGTGGGGTTCAGGCCTTTCGGACACACACTTACGCAGTTCATGATGCCGCGGCAGCGGAAGACGCTGAACGGGTCATCCAGGTTCGCCAGTCGCTCTGCCTGGGCAGTGTCGCGGCTGTCCGCCAGGAAGCGGTAGGCCTGCAGCAAGCCAGACGGACCAATGAACTTGTCAGGGTTCCACCAGAACGACGGACAAGCGGTGGAGCAGCATGCACACAGAATACACTCGTACAGGCCGTCCAGCTTTTCACGATCTTCCGGCGTCTGAAGACGCTCGATGGCCGGGGCCGGGTTGTCGTTTACAAGGTACGGCATAACTTTTTCGTACTGCTTGTAGAACAGACTCATATCCACGACCAGGTCACGGATAACCGGCAGGCCCGGCAGCGGGCGCAGAACCAGCTTGTTGTTCTTGACCACATCCGACACCGGAGTGATACAAGCCAGGCCGTTCTTGCCGTTCATGTTCATGCCATCAGAGCCGCAAACACCCTCACGGCAGGAACGACGATAGCTCATGGAAGGATCTTTTTCCTTCACCAGGTTCAGAACATCCAGAACCATGAGATCTTTGCCCGCAGGAATTTCGATTTCGACATCCTGCATGTAAGGGGCATTATCGGTTTCCGGATTATAGCGATACAGGCTTACCAACATATTCAGGATACCCCCTTAGTAGGTCCGGACTTTCGGCTGGAAAGTCGGAACCGTTTTCGGTGCAAAGTTCACGTCACGCTTGCCAACACGCTTGTCCAGCGGGAAGTACATGGAGTGCTTCAGCCAGTTCTCGTCGTCACGCTCGGTGAAGTCGTTACGGGCGTGGGCACCACGGCTTTCTTTACGCTCGATCGCAGACTTGGCTGTTGCGTAGGCAACTTCGTACAGGTTATCCAGCTCCAGCGCTTCGATACGGGCAGTGTTGAACGCCTTGCTGGTATCGGCCAGCTTGGTCTTGCGAACACGCTCGCCAATTTCTTCCAGCAGCTTGATACCCTTCTCCATGCTCTCGCCGTCGCGGAATACGCCGAAGTACAGCTGCATGCAGTTCTGCAGATCCTTACGAACCTTGGCTACATCCTCACCTTCAGAGGCACTGTCCAGACGCTCCAGGCGAGCCATGGCACGCTTGATATCTTCTTCGCTGGCGCCATCAACCTCGAAGCCGCCACGCAGCTGCTCTTCAATGTGCAGGCCAGCTGCACGACCGAAGACCACCAGGTCCAGCAGGGAGTTACCACCCAGACGGTTAGCGCCGTGTACAGATACACAAGCTGCTTCACCACAGGCAAACAGGCCGGGAATAGGCTTGTCGTTGCCGTTTTCATCCTGGGTCAGGGCCTGGCCACCTACGTTGGTGGGAACACCGCCCATCATGTAGTGACAGGTCGGAACGACCGGGATCGGCTCTTTAACCGGGTCAACGTGCGCAAAGGTACGGGACAACTCGCAGATGCCCGGCAGACGCAGGTTCAGGGTTTCTTCACCCAGGTGATCCAGCTTCAGCAGTACGTGATCCTTGTCGGGACCACAACCGCGACCTTCTAGGATCTCCAGAACCATGGAACGGGCCACAACGTCACGGCCAGCCAGGTCTTTCGCGTTCGGAGCATAGCGCTCCATAAAACGCTCACCTTCGGCGTTGATCAGGTAACCACCCTCACCCCGACAACCTTCTGTAACCAGGGTGCCAGCACCGTGAATACCGGTCGGGTGGAACTGCCACATTTCCATGTCCTGCACCGGGAAACCGGCACGCAGCGCCATACCGATACCGTCGCCGGTGTTGATCATGGCGTTGGTGGTAGAGGCGTAGATACGGCCAGCACCACCGGTAGCCAGAACGGTGGCCTTGGACTTGATGTAAGCCACTTCACCGGATTCGATCTCAATGGCTACAACACCAACCACTTCGTCTTTGCTGTTCTTGACCAGGTCTACGGCGTACCACTCGTTCAGGAAGGTAGTACCGCCCTTCAGGTTGGCCTGGTACAGGGTGTGCAGCAGGGCGTGACCGGTACGGTCAGCGGCGGCACAGGTACGGGCTGCCTGGGTGGGGTTGTCCGGACCCTTGGACTGGCCACCGAACGGACGCTGGTAGATACGGCCCTGCTCGGTACGGGAGAACGGCAAGCCCATGTGTTCCAGCTCGAACACAGCCTGGGGGCCTACAGAACACATGTACTCGATAGCGTCCTGGTCACCGATATAGTCGGAGCCCTTGACGGTATCGTACATGTGCCAGCGCCAGTCATCATTGGGATCAGCGCTTGCGATCGCACAGGTAATGCCGCCCTGGGCAGACACTGTGTGCGAACGGGTCGGAAAGACCTTGGTGATACACGCGGTGTTGATACCGGATTCTGTCAGCTGCAGGGCGGCACGCATACCGGCACCGCCGCCACCGATAACAATCGCGTCGTAAGACATGGTTTTGATGTTAGCCATCGATTAAAGCCCCCACAGAATCTGAATGCCCCACACGACATATACGAACATCACCAGAATGCAGGCTGCCTGCAGCAGGAAGCGCGGCATTGCTGCTTTGATGTAGTCGGTGGATACGGTCCACAAGCCTACCCATGCGTGCCCGGCAATGGACAACAGCGCCAGCAGGCTGAAAATCTTGAACCAACCCTGGCTGTACAGGGAAGACCACGCCTGGTAGTCCACGTCTGTAGTTACGAAGAAACCAAGGAGAAACAGCGTGTACAGAGCCAATACGTAGGCAGTAACCCGCTGGATGATCCAGTCCTGAATCCCGTTACGACCAATATTCGTTACACTGTTCATGCCCATACCCAGACTCCTGCCAGAATGATGAGAACAATGGAAACCACAAGCGTGATTTTGGCGGCAAGGCGGCCACTTTCCAGCTCTTCAGCAATACCCGCATCCATCAGCAGGTGCTTGATACCTGCAACAAGGTGGTAAAGCAGAGCAGACAGGATGCCCCAGATAATCAGCTTTGCCAGGAAGCTGTCCAGCAGTTCGTTAACCCGGTTGAAGCCATCTTCCCCGGACAGGGAAAGATCCAGGCCGTACATCAGGAACGCAACACCAACAAAAATGATGATGCCGCTGATACGATGCAGGATCGAAGTAATGGCTGGCAGCGGGAAATGGAACTTGCCGAGATCGAGATTTACTGGTCGTTTGCTATTCACAGCGCTCTCACACTCTCTCTTGGTACCGCGAAACCGGAAAAACCGGCGGCGGTTGGTTGGTATGTTAGGTCCGGAGAATCAGTACGATACCGGTAACCGATTGGTTCAGGAGGGCGGATGACAACCCGGTAGCTTGCTACGCTGAAGCATGCAAGAAAACGGTGCATCCCCGATTCCGGGCTACGGATTATAAGGAGACACCCCGGTAATTACAAACTTGCAACAACCGCCAAACCCTTACGAGGCGCCGCCCTGCCCCATCTATAAGGATTATTGACAAACCGGAATTCAGGGCAAAAGCGCCGTCATTCGGGATATCCCTCATTTACACCGGATGTTAATTTGGTGCTTTTCGCACCCAGCTCATTGACAAAAAAAGCTGACGCCCTATATTTTGCGCCCAGTTTTGCGATAATACGCGCTTTCTGGCGCATCTACACATGCAAATCAGCTGTCACAGCTAATCAAACGGGAGAGCACCATGACCGACAGGAAAGCCACGCTCTCGGTGGGAGACAAGTCCATTGAGCTACCGGTTTACTCCGGCACCGTCGGCCCTGACGTTATAGACGTACGCGGCCTCGTCCAGGAAGGCGTATTCACTTACGACCCGGGTTTTGTATCTACCGCAGCCTGCGAATCTGCCATCACCTACATCGATGGTGCCAAAGGCGTCCTGCTGCACCGGGGTTACCCGATCGACCAGCTGGCCGAGCATTCCGACTTCCTCGAGGTCTGCTACCTGCTCCTGAACGGTGAACTGCCGAGCGCTGAAGAGAACAAGCAGTTCCACGACACCATCAAAAACCACACCATGCTGCACGACCAGATGCGCAACTTCTTCAACGGCTTCCGCCGTGATGCGCACCCCATGGCCATTATGTGCGGCGTTGTGGGTGCCCTGTCTGCGTTCTACCACGACCAGATGGATGTGGCTGATCCCAAGCAGCGCGAGATTACCGGCCATCGCCTGATCGCCAAGATGCCGACCATCGCCGCATGGTGCTACAAGTACTCCATGGGCCAGCCGTTCATGTATCCGCGTAACGACCTGTCCTACGCCGAGAACTTCCTGTACATGATGTTCGGCACCCCTTGCGAGGACTACAAGCCGAACCCGGTTCTGGCCAACGCGATGGACAAGATCTTTATCCTCCACGCTGACCACGAGCAGAACGCCTCTACCTCCACCGTACGCCTGGCGGGCTCCACCGGCGCCAACCCGTACGCGTGTATCGCCTCCGGCATCGCCGCCCTTTGGGGCCCGGCGCACGGCGGTGCAAACGAAGCGGTTCTGGACATGCTGGCGGAAATCGGCGACGAGTCCAACATCGAGAAATTCATCGCCAAGGCCAAGGACAAAGACGATCCTTTCCGCCTGATGGGCTTTGGTCACCGGGTTTACAAGAACTTCGACCCGCGCGCCAAGGTAATGGCACAGACCGCTCACGAAGTGCTGAGCGAGCTTGGTCTGGAAAACGATCCGCTGCTGAAGATTGCCCAGCGCCTGGAAAAGATTGCCCTGGAAGACGAATACTTCGTTCAGCGCCAGCTGTACCCGAACGTCGACTTCTACTCCGGCATCATTCTGAAGGCCATCGGTATTCCGACTTCCATGTTTACCGTGATCTTCGCAATGTCCCGCACCATCGGCTGGTTCTCTCACTGGAACGAAATGGTCAGCGGTGCCAACCGCATCGGCCGTCCGCGCCAGCTGTACACCGGCTCGCCGAAGCGCGACTACCCGAAGAAGTAAGCTGCAAGCTTGCTTCACCCAGAAAAAAGCCGCTGAATCCAGCGGCTTTTTTCGTATCATGGCACGACAAATTCAACCAATCCGACAAGAACCAGGAGCAGACCATGGCAACTATCGCGTTTATCGGGCTCGGAGTAATGGGCTACCCGATGGCAGGCCACCTTGCCCGGGCCGGCTATGACGTCAGCGTTTGGAACCGCACCAGCGAAAAGGCCCGTCAGTGGGGCGAACAGTATCCGGGGAAAGCCAGTGACAGCATTGCAGATGCGGTCGCCAACGCAGACGTGGTACTGACCTGCGTGGGCGCCGATAAAGACCTGGAAGAAGTCTACACCGCCCCGGATGGCATCATCAGCAACGCTCCGGCCACAGCCACACTGGTCGACCACACTACTGCATCTGCCGGCATTGCCGAGACACTGGCACAGGCGGCCCGTGCACGAGGCCAGGGCTTTATCGACGCCCCGGTTTCCGGCGGCCAGCAGGGTGCCGAAAACGGCCAGCTGACGATTATGTGCGGCGGCAGTCCCGAGGATTTCAGCAAGGTTAAGCCAGTACTCGAATGCTACGCCCGGGCCCTGAACCTGATGGGCCCTGTGGGCAGCGGCCAGAAGACCAAGATGGTTAACCAGATTGCCATTGCGGGGCTGGTACAGGGGCTGTCAGAAGCCCTGCACTTTGCCGAGCAGGCAGAGCTGGACGTGCGCAAGGTGGTGGACGTGATCTCCAAGGGCGCGGCCCAGTCCTGGCAGATGGAAAACCGCTCCGGAACCATGATCGACGGCGAATTCAACCACGGCTTTGCGGTGGACTGGATGCGCAAGGACCTGGGCATCTGCCTCGAAGAAGCCCGCAAAAACGGCTCCAGACTGCCGGTAACGGCACTGGTGGACCAGTTCTACGGAGATGTGCAGGAGATGGGCGGAAACCGCTGGGATACGTCTTCGCTGATTCAGAGGCTTCGTAAGAAATAATGATTTGCCACGAAATCCACTAAAGAACACGAAAGTGAAGAAAAGATAACTGATTTTTTTTGCCACGGACACTCACGGACTCTCACGGGCAGTAAAAAAACAGCTTTCTCTTTTGTCCGTGTGGGTCCGTGAGTGTCCGTGGCTAATCAGTTTTCTTTTTTCGTGTTTTTTAGTGGATTTCGTGGCAAAAAAGAATCACTTCTTCTTGTCCCGAGGCACCCAGCGGCCGTTTTCGTACCAGGCGGACCAGCCGGTGGCCTTGCCATCCTGTTCCGACATAACGTACTGCTCTTTCGACTTCCGGCTGTAGCGGATCACCGTCGGGTTACCCTCGGGGTCTTTCTCCGGGGCGTCCATCAGGTAATCGTATTTCGGGTCGATTTCCTTGCGGTGCGGTTTGATCTCCATCACCAGCGGTGGCCGGGTTTCCCGGTTTTTCGGGAATTTGCTGGCCGCCAGGAACAGGCCGGAGGCACCGTCACGCAGCACGTAGGTGTCGTCTACCTTCTGGCACTGCAGCTCCGGCATGGGCACCGGGTCCATTTTGGGGGGCGCAGGCTCGCCGTTCTTCAGCAGTTTGCGGGTGTTCTTGCACTCGCTGTTGGTGCAGCCGAAGTACTTGCCGAAGCGGCCGGTTTTCAGCTGCATTTCGGAACCACACTTGTCGCATTCCAGCGTAGGGCCGTCGTAGCCCTTGATGCGGAAACTGCCCTCTTCCACTTCGTAGCCGGAGCAGTCGGGGTTGTTACCGCACACGTGCAGCTTGCGCTTTTCATCAATCAGGTAGCTGTCCATGGCAGTGCCGCATTTCGGACAGCGGCGCTTCATACGCAGCAGGCGGGTTTCGCCTTCACCTTCCACGTCTTCATCGGCACTGACCACTTCGTCGCCAGACACCAGGTTAATGGTGGTCTTGCAACGCTCCTTGGGCGGCAATGAATAGCCGGAACAACCCAGGAATACCCCGGTACTGGCCACGCGAATCTGCATGTTACGGCCACAGCTGGGGCAAGGAATATCGGTTTCTGTGGGTGTGTTGGCCCGCATACCGCCGTCGGTCTTTTCCGCACTTTCGAGCTGGTTACGGAACTTGGCGTAGAAGTCGTTCAGCACCTTCTTCCACTGAACGTCGCCTTCGGCAATCTCGTCCAGCTCGCCTTCCAGGCGTGCGGTAAAATCGTAATCCATCAGGTTCGGGAAAGATTCTGCCAGCCGTTCGGTAACAATCTCGCCCATCTTCTCGGCGTAAAAACGGCGGTTCTGAAGCCGCACGTAACCACGATCCTGGATGGTGGAAATAATGGATGCGTAGGTAGAAGGACGGCCAATGCCCTGCTTTTCCAGTTCCTTGACCAGGCTGGCTTCGGTATAGCGCGGCGAAGGCTTGGTGAAATGCTGGGTCGGATCCAGCTTCTTGAGATCCAGGGGCTGATCTACCTTGATGTCTGGCAGCGCTACGTCTTCGTCTTTCTTTGCTGACTGGGGCGCAGCTTTCAGGAAACCTTCGAACTTGACGATGCGACCACGGGTACGCAGTTCGTAGTCACCATTGGCCACAACGATGGAGGTGCTGAGGAATTCGGCATCCGCCATCTGGCAGGCGATAAACTGGCGCCAGATCAGGTCGTAAAGCTTCTCCGCATCCTTTTCCAGGCCACTGATATCGGTAGGCCTGCGGGATACGTCAGTAGGCCGGATGGCCTCGTGGGCCTCCTGGGCGCCTTCCTTGCTACCGTACACGCGGGGCTTCTCAGGCAGGTAGCGATCACCGAACTGTTTCTGAATAAACTCGCGACAGCCGGTTACGGCATCCTGGCTCAGGTTGGTCGAGTCTGTACGCATGTAGGTGATGTAGCCCGCCTCGTACAGGCGCTGGGCCAGCATCATGGTTTTCTTGACACTGAAGCCCATGCGGTTGCTCGCCGCCTGCTGCAGTGTCGAGGTAATAAAGGGAGCAGAGGGCCGTGAACGGGTTGGCTTGTCTTCCCGCTTGGCCACCTTGAAGCTACCGGCTTTCAGACGGTCAACATGTTCCTTGCTCTGAACATCATTAACCGGACGGTAGGGCTTGTCGTTGTAGCGGGTAACCTCGAACCGAACCGGGTCGGTGGTGCCTTCTGCGGTCAGGTCTGCGTGCAGCTGCCAGAATTCCTCCGGCACGAACTTGCGGATTTCCCGCTCACGCTCAACGATCAGGCGCACGGCAACCGACTGAACCCGGCCAGCAGACAGGCCCCGGGCAATCTTGGCCCAGAGCAGCGGCGAAACCATGTAACCCACAACGCGATCCAGGAACCGGCGCGCCTGCTGGGCATTTACCCGGTTGTTATCCAGCTCACCGGGGTCCTTGAACGCTTCCTGGATGGCCCGCTTGGTAATTTCGTTGAACACCACGCGGCGATACTTTTCCGGCTCGCCGCCAATGGTCTCCTGAAGGTGCCAGGCGATGGCTTCCCCTTCCCTGTCCAAATCCGTTGCCAGATAGATGTGGTCGGCATTTTTGGCCAGGCGCTTTAGCTCGCTGACGACCTTTTCCTTACCGGGCAGGATCTCGTAACGGGCGCTCCAGTCGTTATCGGGATTTACCCCCATGCGGGCAACCAGCTGTTCACGGGCCTTACGCTTCTTGTGCTCGGCTTTTTCGTCCGGGCTCATCTTGCGGGTGGCAGCGGCCTGCCTGGCGCGCTCTTTCGGGTCTGACTGGCTACCACTGCCACTGACTGGCAGGTCACGAATGTGGCCAACACTGGACTTAACAATAAAATCCGAGCCCAGGTACTTGTTGATGGTCTTCGCTTTCGCTGGAGACTCGACAATAACGAGACTTTTACCCATATCGGAGATCTGTATCCTTGGCGATCAATCGGTCAAGTTCTGGACAGAACCGTAAACTCGCATAAAAATCAGGCAACTGGAAAACACAGGGGCTGCCATTGTGTATAGGCTCACTGTTTTACAGGGTCAAGAATGGCAAAACAACCCATTCTTTGATTTCAGTCACCGTTTTTTGGGATTTCCGGGCCGTTTTACAATCCCTGAAACAGGAAGGCCCGGCGAATTGCCGGGCCTCCTGATTGAGCGTTACTGATCCGGACTAACCGATCAGAGGCGCTCCCACACAGTGGCAATGCCCTGACCCAGGCCGATACACATGGTGGATACACCAAGCTTACCGCCTTTGGCCTGCATGATATTCAGCAGTGTGGTGGAGATACGGGCACCGGAGCAGCCCAGCGGATGGCCAAGGGCAATCGCGCCGCCGTTCAGGTTAACCTTCTCTTCCATAACACCCAGCAGTTTCAGGTCTTTCAGGACCGGCAGGGACTGGCCTGCGAAGGCTTCGTTCAGTTCCCAGAAGTCGATATCTTCAACTTTCAGGCCTGCACGCTTCAGTGCCTTCTTGGTGGCCGGAACCGGGCCGTAGCCCATGATTGCGGGATCACAGCCAGCAACAGCCATGCTGCGGATCTTGGCAATCGGGGTCAGACCCAGTGCTTCTGCCCGCTCAGCGGACATCAGTACCATGGCAGCCGCGCCATCGGTCAGCTGGGAAGACGTACCGGCAGTTACGGTACCGTTCTTCGGATCAAACGCCGGACGCAGCTGGCCCAGGGACTCAGCGGTCGTTTCCGGACGAATGGTCTCGTCTTCTTCGATCAGCTTCACAAAGCCGTTTTCGTCGTGGCCTTCAATCGGAACGATTTCGTTCTTGAAGCGGCCTTCAACAGTCGCTTCGTGGGCCAGGCGATGGGAACGGGCACCGAACTCATCCTGCTGCTCGCGGGTAATACCGTGCATTTTCGCCAGCATTTCTGCAGTCAGGCCCATCATGTTGGACGCTTTTGCAGAGTACTTGGACGCAGCCGGGTTGTGGTCGAAGCCGGCAGTCATGGGTACGTGGCCCATGTGCTCGACACCGCCTACCATGAACACGTCACCGTTACCGGTCTGAATCGCCTGGGCGGCAGTGTGGATGGCGCTCATGGCGGAACCACACAGACGGTTAACGGTCTGGGCAGCAGACTCGTGCGGGATACGGGTCAGCAGGGAAATCTGCCGCGCCACGTTAAAGCCCTGCTCTTTAGTCTGGTTTACACAGCCCCAGATTACGTCTTCTACTTCTTTCGGATCGAGCTTCGGGTTGCGCTCAAACAGTGCTTCAATCAGCGCAGCAGACAGAGTCTCGGCGCGAACGTTGCGGAAACAGCCGTTTTTGGCACGACCCATCGGAGTCCGCACGCAATCGACGACGACAACGTCTCTCGGATTAAGGCTCATAGATCTTTCTCCGTTCGGAAATCTCGTTAGGGTTAGCCAAAGAACTTCTTGCCAGTCTTGGCCATTTCACGCAGCTTCTCGGTCGGCGCGTACAGCGGGCCAAGATCTGCATACTTGTCTGCCAGTTCGACGAACTTGTCGACGCCCATGTCGTCGATGTAGCGCAGGGCACCACCACGGAACGGAGGGAAACCGATACCGTAGATCAGGCCCATGTCTGCATCGGCCGGGTCTTCAACAATGTTGTCTTCCAGGCAGCGAACGGTTTCCAGGCACAGAGGAATCATCATACGGGCGATGATGTCTTCTTCGTCGAAGTCCTTGCTGCCGTTAACCACAGGCTCGATCAGCTTGTAGGTCTCTTCGTCGACAACCTTCTTCGGCTTGCCCTTCTTGTCTTCTTCGTACTTATAGAAGCCCTTGTCGTTCTTCTGGCCGTAACGGTCGTTCTCGAACATCACGTCGATGGCAGACTTGAAGTCGGCCTTCATGCGATCCGGGAAGCCGTCTGCCATCACTTCGTTGGCGTGCTTGGCAGTGTCCATGCCCACTACGTCGAGCAGGTAGGCCGGGCCCATGGGCCAGCCGAACTTTTCCATCACCTTGTCGATCTTCTGGAAATCGGCACCGTCACGCACCAGCGCAGCAAAGCCGCCGAAGTACGGGAACAGAACACGGTTAACCAGGAAGCCCGGGCAATCGTTAACCACGATCGGGGTCTTGCCCATGGCCTTGGCGTAGGCAACGGTGGTCGCGATAGCGCGGTCACTGGTCTTCTCGCCACGGATAACCTCAACCAGCGGCATCATGTGTACCGGGTTGAAGAAGTGCATGCCGCAGAAGTTCTCCGGACGCTTCAGGTTCTTGGCCAGAAGGTTGATGGAGATGGTAGAGGTGTTGGACGTCAGGATGGCGTCTTCGCGAACCGCATCTTCGGTCTCACGCAGAACGGCATCTTTCACCTTCGGGTTTTCAACAACCGCTTCAACAACCAGGTCTACGTTCTTGAAATCACCGTAGTTCAGGGTCGGCGTGATGTTGTTCAGAACGTCGCCCATCTGGCCAGCGTCCATCTTGCCCTTGGCGACACGCTTGGACAGCAGCTTCTTGGCTTCACTCAGGCCCAGCTTGATGCCGTCCTGGTTGATGTCCTTCATAACAATCGGGGTGCCTTTCAGCGCCGACTGGAAAGCTACACCGCCACCCATGATACCGGCGCCCAGTACGGCAGCCAGGTTCACATCAGAGGCTTCTTTTTCCCAGGCACTGGCTTTCTTCTTCAGGGCCTGGTCGTTCAGGAACAGACCAACCAGACACGCGGCAACGTTGGTCTTGGCCATCTTGGCGAAGCCCTTGGCTTCTACTTCGATCGCCTTGTCGCGAGTCATGCCGGCATGCTTCTGCATGGTCTTGATGGCTTCCACCGGCGCCGGATAGTTCTTGCCAGCCTTGCCGGCCACGAACGCCTTGGAAATCTCGAACGCCATCATGCTTTCCATGGCATTGAGCTTGATCTTGCCTTTCTTCTCTTCACGGCGCGCCAGGTTGTCCAGCTTGCCTTCGTTGCACTGATTGATAATGGCAACGGCTGCGTCGACCAGCTTGTCGGCTTCAACCACGGCATCAACAGCGCCCACTTTCAGAGCGGCATCAGCGCGGTTTTCAGTACCACCGGCAATCCACTCAACCGCGTTATCCACACCCACCAGGCGGGACAGGCGAACAGTACCGCCGAAGCCCGGGAAGATACCCAGCTTCACTTCCGGCAGACCTACCTTGGCCTTGGGAGCCATAACCCGGTAGTCGGTGGAAAGGCACATTTCGAAGCCACCACCCAGAGCGATACCGTTAATAGCGGTAACGGTCGGGAACGGCAGGTCTTCAATGGCGTTGAATACTTCGTTGGCCTTCATGCTGTTGGCCACGAGAGCTTCTTCGGAACCTGCGAACAGCTCGGTAAACTCGGTGATATCGGCACCGACAATAAAGCTGTCCTTGGAACTGGTAACCACCAGGCCCTTGAGGTTCTTCTGGGATTTGAGTGCTTCAGCTGCGGCGCCCAGCTCTTCGATGGTGAGACGGTTGAACTTGTTGACTGACTCGCCCTGCAAGTCAAAGTTCAACTGAGCGATCCCGCCTTCGATCTCTTTAACCGTGATGGCTTTACCTTCGTAAATCATCAACTGATCTCCAGTCTGTGTTTGGAACTGCTGACAACCGGCTGACAATAACTGCCGGGCCGGCTGTTTGTGCAGCGAGATTTCGGTCACTGCCCGATCTTCCGATCCAAAATTCATACAGTCGTTTGAATCGTGAGGCCACACGATGGAAAAAAACGGAGCGTTTGTCAATTTGTTTCTGCAGGGAACCCGGAGAAACTCATGATAAAAAAGTGAAGTGGTACCGGTAACCGCCGGAAATTAGTTGATTAGGCTGCGTAGTTACTTTAACTTCGAGCTGAGACTTTAGTCCACAATAATAAAACGGCATTACGGAGACTGATCCGATGAAAGACGCCCACCTGCGAATCCGCTCACTTCTGGCTGCCCTGATCCTGTTGTCCTTTACCGCATTCGGCGCCAAGGCACAGGAATCCGGTAACGAGTTCCTCGCAGACCTTCATGATTTCCGCATCAACAACTACCTGGCGCTGGACGCCTTCTACGCCTTCAGCGCAACCTCCGACACCGAATTACTCAACCGTGTTGTGGTTGGAATCAATAGCGCCAACGACGCCATGAACTCTGTGGTCGGCAGCAACAGTGGCGTGCTTTCAGACGAACAGGTCGAGGAACTGAACAGGTCCTTCGACAGCTTCAAGGACCTGATGCGCAGCAACATCAACGAAGTACGGGATCGCGGTTACCCTGACCTGCGCCTGATGGCCGAACTGGCCAACCAGGGGCAGTCGATGAACGATACCGCCACAGAGCTTTACGACCTCGCCAGGGAAAGCAGCGGAACCGAAACCAACCCGCAAGTGGAATCGGCGCGCTCAGCGGCAGTGCTGATGGCTCAGATGATGGCCCGATACGCCGCCCGTACCCACTCTTCTGTCTCCCAGACGTTCCAGGGCGCCGCCAACGAAGTGTCGCTCGACCAGCAGGCGCTGATGTTTGACGAGCTTCTGGCGCAGGCGCGCTCCGGCTCAGCGACCGGCGAACTGAAAACTGCCCTCGATGATGTGGCCGCCAAATGGCAGTTCATTCGCGGTTCCTACATCAACTACAACGATAACAACGTCAGCTTTATCATTGACCGTTACTCCAAAGGCATTATCCAGGGTCTGGACGACGCCATTGTAATGCTCCGCAATAACGCCTGATTCCTGCCTGGCCGGCCGGGTTAACTCATTGCCCGCCGGCCAAAAACTTCCCTTTCCGCTTGATGCCGGTCAGAATGGCTATACACTTGATTGATATACAATCCAGAGTCATTCAGGATCATTTCCCAGCGCGAAGGAGCAAGACCCCATGTCCACCTACAAAAAAGTTCTGGTTGCCATCGACCTGACCGAAGAAGCACCGCAGGTCCTTAACAAAGCCAAGTCCATTGCCGAGTCACAGGCGGCGGAGCTGTTGCTGGTTCACGTTGTGGAGCCTGTCGGCTATGCCTATGGCGGCGACATCCCCATGGATCTTTCTGAATTGCAGGATCAGCTGGACAAGGCCGCCCATGACCAGCTTGGGCAATATGGCGAGCAATACGGCGTAGCCAAGGACAGCCAGATTGTGACGGTTGGCCGTCCGGAATCTGAAATTCACCGGCTGGTGAAGGAACAGGGAGTGGACCTGGTGATTGTCGGTAGCCACGGACGCAAAGGTTTCCAGCTGCTGTTGGGCTCTACCGCCAATGGCGTGCTGCACGGCACAGAATGTGACGTTCTGGCAGTGCGCATTCACTGATAATGGGCGATGGCGGGGCTGCTACTGCCCCGCCTGCTCTTCCAGCTCCATCCAGCGCTCGATGACCTGCTCAAGGCGGGCTTCTGCGTCAGACAACTGCTCCAGTGTCTTCGAAACCTTCTCCGGATCTCCGGAATAAAAATCCGGCGCGGAGATCGCTTGCTGAAACTCCGCCACTTCCTGCTCCAAAGCCTCGATTTTACCCGGTAACTGCTCCAGTTCGAGCTTGAGCTTGTAACTCAGTTTCACCGGTTTGGACTTTGCTGCGGGAGCGGCAGAAGCCTCAGGCTTCTTTGTCGTTGCCTCAGTCTTTTCCCGCTTATCCTGTTTGTCCGGCCGACTGCCGGAAGACTCCGCCGGAAAAACCCCGCCTTGCCGGCGCCAATCGCTGTAACCGCCAACAAACTCGCGCACCCGACCGGTGCCATCCAGGAAGATGGTGTCGGTGACCACGTTATCCAGGAATTCCCGGTCGTGACTGATCACAATCACCGTACCCTTGAACTCCGAGAGCTGTTCTTCAAGCAGTTCCAGGGTTTCCACATCCAGGTCGTTGGTTGGTTCGTCCAGAACCAGGATGTTGGCAGGCTTGCTGAACAGCTTGGCCAGCAACAGACGGGCTCGCTCACCACCCGAGAAAACACTGACCGGCGAACGGGCACGTTCCGGGGTGAACAGGAACTCCTGCAGGTAACCCAGAACGTGTTTGCTTTGGCCGTTGATATCGATAAATTCCCGGCCCTCGGCCAGGTTATCCAGAGCGTTGCTTTCCAGGTCCAGCTCACCCCGCAGCTGATCGAAGTACGCCACCTGCAGATTGGTGCCCAGCCGGATGCTACCCTCGGTAGGCTCAAGCTCACCCAGCAGCAATCGCACCAGCGTGGTCTTGCCGGTTCCGTTCTCCCCCACCAGGCCGATCTTGTCGCCTCGCAGAATGGTCAGCGTCATATCCCGGATAACCGGCTCACTGCCCGGGTAGGCAAAGCCTGCCTGCCGGGCTTCGGCCACCAGCTTGCCGGAACGGGCCGCCTCTTCGACTGAGAAATTGGCAGTGCCACCGCGAACCCGGCGCTGGCGATGTTCTTCCCGCATGGCCCTGAGCGCCCTTACACGGCCCATATTGCGGGTTCTGCGGGCCTTGATGCCCTGCCGGATCCACGCCTCTTCCTGTTTCAGGCGCTTGTCGAACAAGGCGTTCTGGCGCTCTTCATCTTCCAGCGCCTTTTCTTTCAGCTCCAGGTACTTGTCATAGTTGGCCGCAAAACTGATCAACTGCCCCCGGTCCAGCTCGACTACGCGGGTCGCCATGCGCCGGATAAAGGCCCGGTCATGGCTGACAAACAGCATGGCACCCCGAAACTGGCCCAGAGCCTCTTCCAGCCAGGCAATCGCGGGCACATCAAGATGGTTGGTTGGTTCATCCAGTAACAGGATGTCCGGCTCTGCCACCAACGCCCTTGCCAGCAAAACCCGGCGCTGCCAGCCGCCAGACAAGGTATTGAGCGTACGGTCCGGATCTACGCCGTACTGGGCCAGGATCGTGGTGACCTTCTGGTCCAGGCGCCAGCCATCCAGGCTCTCGAGGCGCTCCTGAACCTTCATCATCCGGTCCAGGCTGGCTTCATCTGCCTGCTGGGACAAGCAGTGAAACTCCGCCAGCAACTCGCCGGTTTCCGGAAACGCCGAAGCCACCACATCGTAGGCGGTGCGGGTGTCGCCAGACGGCAGGTTCTGGGGCAATACCGCCAGCACCGAGCCCTCTTCCAGGCGTACAATGCCTCCATCAGGAGTAACATCACCGCTGACGATTTTCAGGAGCGTCGATTTACCTTCGCCATTTCTCCCTAACAGACACACCCGCTCACCCGGTTCGATGGTCAGCGAGGCCTCATCCAGCAAGGGATGCATGCCGAAGGAAAGGGAAATTTTATCCAGGTTCAGTAAGGGCACCTTGTTCACGACTCCTGTTGGGAAATGGCAACACCGTCTCCAACCGAGATTCTGCCACTACTCAAATGAATGGCATTCTGGCCGAAGATTACGCCATCAGGCGTTTTACGATAGGTAGAGAGCGTTTTCAGAGGCTCGGTTCCGGCATCTTTGATGCCCGTTTCGGGATCTACGGTTGTCAGAACGCATCGGGAACAGGGTTTGACGACCTGAAATCCTACAGTCCCGATCACCAGCGATCGCCAGTTATCCTCGGCCCATGCCGGCACGCCCTGTATGACAATATTGGGCCGGAACCGTGTCATGGATACCGGCTGCGTCAGGCGGGTATTCAGCTCATCCAGTGACCCCTGGTTGGCGAGCAGAAACGGAAAGCCGTCGGCAAAGCCCACACGCCGGTTATCGGCGACCCGCTCCGAATCGACCCGGCGAAAACTGGAATCGGGCATATAGACAAAGCGAAGCGGGACACCACAGAACTCACTTAACGCCGCACTTGCTGCAGGGTCACCCATCAGGGCATCGACGGTATCACGCCAGACCACGACCCGAACCTGCTCCTCCTCCTGCGGCACCAGGGAAAAACGCCCCTGATCCGGAATCTGCACCTCTACCGCATCATCGCTCATCACCGCACTGACCAGGGCAAGCCTTGGCACCTGCCGCTGGGTTACAAACCGGTTCTGATCGTCCACGATCATCCAGCGGCGATCCCCTTTCGGGCCGAAATCGTCCAGCTCAAAACCTGGAACTTCAACGCCTGCCAGGGATTTTACGGGATACAGGTAAAGTGACTGCACCTTCATCTTGAGCGCTCGCACAGATCAGTTTAAAAATGAGGATGCCGAGTATAGCTGACACAGACAATAGAAAGGGGAGTTATCCGGAGCCTGAAAGCAAAAAACCCGACACTGGGGTCGGGTTTTTTGGAATCTGGAGCGGGAAACGAGATTCGAACTCGCGACCCCAACCTTGGCAAGGTTGTGCTCTACCAACTGAGCTATTCCCGCAGATCTTTGTGAGGGCGTTGCCTCTCAACGGCTGCGTATTCTACTGATCGATCGCAGCGCGTCAACAGTTTTTTTAAGAAATTATGAAAGCGGATTATTGGCCAAACCTCCGCCCTCCCTCCAGATATTCCAGCTCCTGCTTCGTAGATTTACGCCCGAGGGCACGGTTACGGTGGGGAAAGCGGCCAAACCGGGCAATGATGTCGTGATGGTCCCGGGCTGACTGCAGGAAGCTCTCAAGAAAATCTCCCAGCAAGCCGTTGTGGCTTGCCGCCAACTGCCGATAGCACTCCACCGACAATTCCTGGTCCTTGATCTTCTCGGAGTGCTGTAACGGCATATACAGAAAGGCGCGTTGAACCGCCGGTAACTGAACATCCTGGCCCTGGTCCATCGCCCGCCGGCACAATTGCCTGGCCAGGCGATCGTGCTCGAAAGCCAGCGCAGCGCCCCGGAAGATATTCCGGGTAAACTGGTCCAGCAACAGGATTTCCGCCAGGGCACCGCCGGCAGCTGTACGCCAGTGCTCCAGCCCCTCCTCGGAGGCAAACAAAACCAGGGACAAAAAGCGGCGGCGAATCTCCTGGTCAAACTTTCTGTCAGACCGGAACCAGCGGTTACGATGAAATGCATCCGGCAGGCCCTGGTCATCCAGGGGGCCAAACCAGTAATCCAAAAGCTCTTTCCAATCGAACATTCAACCACTCCCTGATACATTTAGGGCAACAGTATCGTATAACTTTGCAGTCATTACGTATCAGCCAATCCATCTGATCATTCCGGAGACCTCATGGCAAATCCTCACCGCATTATCCTGCTGGCTCACGGCAGCAGCGACCAGCGCTGGTGCGATACCTTTGAACAACTGGCCAAGCCTACCCTCGAGTCAGTCGAAGACTCGTCCATTGCCTATATGGAGCTGGCCGAGCCTTCCCTGGAGACGATTGTTGCCCGGGGCAAGGAAAGCGGCGCCACCAGCTTTACCATCGTTCCGTTGTTCCTGGCTGCGGGCCGGCATTTACGCAAAGACGTCCCGGCCATGATTGAAGAGCTCGAGAAACAGCATGGTGTAGAGATCCGGCTGGCAGACCCTATTGGACAGAACCCGCACCTGGGTGAAGCCATCCGGGATGTTGTCCAGGACGAACTGGGCCGCGCTGCAGTCTGACCACCCGGTTTGCATGGAGGGAAGCAGACATGGAAAAGCGAATTCTGATAACCGGCGGTACCGGCTTCATTGGCCAGGTTCTTTGCCAGGAACTGGCCAGCCGGGGCTGGTCACTGACAGTGCTGAGCCGACAGGCGCCCAACATCGTCAAGGAACTTTGTGGCCCCGTTCAGGTAATTGGCGACCTTGGGCAGACCTCCGGTGGCGCCGGCTTTGATGCGGTCATCAACCTGGCCGGCGAAGGCATTGCAGACAAGCGCTGGTCTGATAAACGAAAACAAGCCCTCAGGGACAGCCGCATCGCACTGACCCATGATCTGGTCAGCGCCATGGAAAGCTGGGCGACCAAACCCGGGGTACTCGTATCCGGCTCTGCTGTAGGTGTGTACGGAAACCAGGGCGATCAATTAGTTACCGAAGAGACCTCACCCAATATCGAGTTTACCCACGAGCTTTGCCGCGATTGGGAGCAGGCAGCTCTGGAGGCGGAGAAACTCGGTGTACGGGTATGCCTGTCCCGTACAGGCGTGGTGGCCGGCCCCGGTGGAGGTTTCCTGCAGCGAATGCTGCTGCCCTTCAAACTGGGGCTGGGCGGTAAGCTTGGAAGCGGTCTCCAGTATATGCCCTGGGTGCACAGAGACGACGTTGTCGCCGCCCTGATCTGGATGCTGGAAAACGAACAGGCTCACGGCCCCTATAATGTAGTCAGCCCTGCACCTGTAACAAATGCCGAATTTACCAAGGGGCTGGCACGGGTGCTGAGCCGGCCCGCGATACTGCCTGCACCTGCATTCGCATTACAGTTGATGCTGGGGGAAATGGCCCGGCTGTTGCTCACCGGCCAACGAGCGGTTCCGGCAAGACTGGAAAAAGAAGGATTCCGGTTCAAGTACCCGGAGTTAGCGGATGCCCTGCAAGAAGGCGTGAAGTGAATTTTTTTGAAAAAAAGCGTTGACAGGCCCAAGGCCCTTACTTAATATACGCGCCACCTCGACGAGGCAAGCTTTTGAAAACGTTGCGTCCCCTTCGTCTAGTGGCCTAGGACTCCGCCCTTTCACGGCGGCAACAGGGGTTCGAACCCCCTAGGGGACGCCAATTTTTCCCAAGCTTTGATAGCACCCGAAGGTGCTATCCGCCATGGCTTCCATGATGATGCTTGGCGACACCCTTCGCACCGTGGTGCTTCTGATCTTTCATGATGAAGACACCAACGCCTACGAAAAATCCGATCATCAGCAACACTGTTACGATACCTGCGATTACTACAGCGTCCATATACATGGCCGTTCTCCTGTTTGATTCCGAACTTGACTAAGCTCAGGTTACGCCCCTACCGCCCACACCATCTTGACCTGCATCAAGCCCGAAACACCGTTGCAATAAGTGTCAAACTGAGACTTCTTCCGGCAATTCTTCCGATTTATCCTGAGTTTGCAGGGCAGTTGTCATAAACTGTTGCTATAGTCGTTTGCAGGGAAGCTGGGTTAACGCCCAAATCACAACACGGTTTGCAGCGCCTGGTTATGTCAGATACTTCACAAGGTGGCCTGGTCACTGAAATGCCAGACATTACGACACGTCTGAAACGTATTCGTACGGCCTCTCCTCTCTCTATCAGGCTCCTGGCATGGATCCTTCTCTTCAGCTCGGCCTTTACTTTGCTGGCGTCCGGCATACAGATCTATTCGGACTACCGCCAGGACCTCCACAAAATCCAGCAGAGGCTCGATGTGATCGAAGCAGGCTACTCGTCCAGCCTTGCCCGCAGCCTATGGGCCCTCGACCAGAAATCCCTGCAAACCCAGATGGAAGGCATTCTCAGCCTGCCCGATATCGACCACCTGCGCCTGCGCATAGAGCCGGATTCCGAACTGGTCATGGGGCAAAGCCCCCGGGGCGACGTGCTCAGCCACAGCTTTGACCTGGTTTACCGGGATGACGAACCCTTCAACCTTGGCCGAATTACCATCACCGCCGGACTGGAGCGGGTCTATCAGGATCTCAGGCACCGGGTGGGCGTCATCATCGCCACCCAGTTCTTCACCATTTTCTTTATTTCCATCCTCATTCTCTGGATTTTCCGCCACCTGGTTACCCGGCACCTGACCGCCATGGCCGGTTACACCCGCGATCTTTCCCTGAAAACCCTGTCGCGGCCGCTCAAACTGGAACGGCCGGACACCCCGGGCAATCGCCGGGACGAACTGGGCCTGGTAACAGACGCCATCAACGAGATGCGTGAGCGGCTGAACGAAGATGTGGCACGCCGTGAGCGGGACGCTGCCGATATCCTGAAGTTCTCCCAGGCCATCGAACAGAGCCCCTCTTCTGTGCTGATCTGCGACCGGCAGTGGCACATCGAATACGCCAACCAGAAATTCAGCCAGCTCACCGGCTACACCCAGGACGACATCATCGGCAAACACCCGTCCGCACTGGTGGACCAATCCATGAACAGCCGGGAAGCGTGGCACCTGTGGCAGGCAATACGGCTGCAGGTGAAGCGGGTTGGCGTTTGGCAGGGTGAAGTGAACAGCGTAAGGCGCAATGGTGAGCGTTACTGGGAACAGCTGGTGGTAACACCCATCAAGGATTCCAACAGCGATACCACCGGCTACCTGATTCTCGGTGAAGATATCAGCATCCGTAAACGCTACGAACAACAACTGTTGCGCCAGGCCAACTACGATGTGCTTACCGGCCTGCCGAATCGCATGCTGGCACTGGATCGCCTGAAGCTGGCTATCGCCCAGGCCCGCCGGGATGAAACCCAGGTTGGCGTTATGTTCCTCGACCTGGACAACTTCAAACACATTAACGACACCCTTGGCCACGATGCCGGGGACACCCTGCTGATTGAAGCCTCCAAACGGGTCTCCAGCTGCCTTCGCGGCACCAGTACCGTCGCCCGCCTGGGCGGCGATGAATTCCTGGTGGTGCTGCCCGGCCTGAGTGGCCCCGATGCCGCCTGCCAGGTGGCTGATCGCATCCTTCAAACCTTCTCGACCCCGTTCATGCTGGGCGGGCAGGAAGTGTTCGTTACCACCAGTATTGGTATCGCTACCTTCCCACAGGACTCCGATAACAGTGGCACCCTGCTCCAGCACGCCGATGCCGCCATGTACGAAGCCAAGCACAAGGGCAAGAGCGCCTATTCCCGCTTCACGCCGGAAATGACCGAGATCTCCCACGAGCGGTTGCAGATGGAATCCTACATGCGCAAGGCCATGGAGCTCGGCGAGTTCGAGCTCTATTTCCAGCCAATCATCGACACCCACTCCGGCAAGCTGGTGTCTGCCGAAGCCCTGCTGCGCTGGAACAACCCTGCCCTGGGCATGGTGATGCCGGATCGTTTCATTCCGCTGGCCGAGGAAACCGGGCTGATCATTCCGATTGGCGAGTGGGTCATCCAGGAAGCCTGCAAAGCCGCCCGCAACTGGCAAACCCTGACCGGAAACCCCATCGGTGTGGCGGTGAATGTGTCGCCGCGCCAGTTCAGGGATCCGGGCTTTACCGATGCCGTCATGCGTGCGCTCGACGCCAGCGGGCTGAGCCCGGAACTGCTGGAACTGGAAATCACCGAACGACTGATTCTGGACAACTCCATTGAAACCGCTGATATCCTTCGCAAGCTTGACCGTTCCGGAATCCGCCTGACGGTGGACGATTTCGGTACCGGCTACTCAGCTCTGAGCTACCTCAAGAGCTACCCCTTTGATACCCTGAAAATCGACAAGTCCTTCATCCAGGACGTGCTGACCGAAAACGACGATGCCTCGCTTGTTCGCGCCATCATCACCATGGCCCACAGCCTTGGCCTGAAAGTGGTGGCAGAGGGCGTCGAAGCCGAAGCCCAGACCCACTTCCTGAAGGAAGAACATTGCGATTACTCACAGGGCTACTTCTACAGCACTCCGCTCCCGGAACAGGATTTCATCCAATGGCTCGACACCAACGAGCGGGCCAGCACCTAGAACCAACACGGCGAGAACATGGAAGAATCAATACTGGTTGTGAACTGCGGCAGTTCCTCCCTGAAACTTGCACTTTTTGATCAGAAAAACCGGAAAATCGCTTCGGCGCTGGCCGAAAAGCTGAACAACAGCGATGCCTTTGCACGGATTTCCGGTGACGACAATCCGGTGAAACTGCCGGCCGGCGCCAGTCACGAACAGGCCCTGCAGGCGCTGGTGAACGAGTTTCGGAACCGGCAATTGCTGACCGGCACACCCAAGGCTATCGGCCATCGGGTTGTACACGGTGGCGAAACCTTCCGTGAAGCCGTCCTGGTGGATGATGCCACCGAACAGGCCATCGAAGCCTGTGCTGAACTGGCCCCCTTGCACAACCCGGTCAACCTCGCCGGTATCCGTGCCATGCGGGCCCTGTTCCCGGACCGCCCCCACGCCGCCGTCTTCGATACCGCCTACCACCACACCCTGCCGGAGCGGGCTTATCGCTATGCGCTACCCGAGCATTGCTATACCCAATGGGGCATCCGGCGCTATGGCTTTCACGGCACCAGTCATTACTTTATGGCCCGGGAGGCCGCAAAGCTGCTGGGTAAAACACCGGCGACCACATCGATTATCTCGGCACACCTGGGCAATGGCTGCAGCATCACCGCCATCCGCGATGGCCTGAGCGTTGACACCAGCATGGGCCTTACACCCCTTGAAGGCCTGGTGATGGGCACCCGAAGCGGCGACGTCGACCCCGGCCTGTTCGACTACCTGGCTACCCGGGGCGTCAGCGCCGCCGAAGCCCACCGTATGCTCAACAACGACAGCGGATTGCTGGGTCTGTCCGGGCAAACCAACGATATGCGATCCCTGTGCGAGCTGGCTGATCACGGCCACGAACCCTCACAACTGGCAATTGATGTGTTCTGTTTCCGCCTTGCCCGCTATGTCGGTGCCATGACGGCCTCTCTGTCACAACTCGACGCCCTGGTGTTTACCGGCGGTATCGGTGAGAACAGCCCCCGCATCCGACAGGAAACCGTCAAACACCTGGGGCTGCTCGGAATTGAACTGGACACCGGCCTGAACCGTGATCATGGCAGGATGAGCGACGGCTTTGTCAGTAGCCCCGACTCACGGTTCCCCGTACTGGTGATTCCCACCAACGAAGAACTGGTTATTGCCCAGGAAGCCGAGCGCCTGGCCTCCGCCTGAACGACCGAACCCGATAGATTTACAGGACAACCCATGGCAAAAAGTCTTTTTATTGCACCTACCTCGATGGAATCCGGCCTGACCTCCGTTTGTCTTGGCCTGCTCCGGGCCCTCGAGCGTGAAGGCGTGAGCGTTGGTTTCTACAAGCCATTCAGCCAGTCGGTACACCGCGGCGAAGCCATCCATAACGCCGGCCGCGATTCTTCCACGGCGTTTGTCACCGCCAGCAGCCACCTGCAACCACCCGATCCGATTCCCCTGAAAGAAGCCCAGCAACTGCTGAATCGAGGCAAGGGTGACCTGCTTCTGGAAAATGTCGTTGGCGAGTACCAGAAAGTCGCCAACCAGGTCGATATCGTTATCATCGAAGGCCTGGTGCCAGACCGGAGCGAAGCCTACATCGCACGACTCAATGTCGAAGTGGCTCGCAACCTGGGCTCCGAGGTAATCCTGGTGAGCGCACCAAGAAGCTGTTCCGCCTCCGACCTTGACGAGGAGCTGGATTTCTCTGCGCGCCTGTTTGCCGCCCCCTCAGATCCGGACGTCATTGCCGTCATCCTGAACAAGATTGGCGCGCCGGAGAAATCCGGCATGACCCTGGACCACCACCGTCCGGCGAAGGGAGACGTTATTGATTACCGCTCGGCCTGCAAGGTGTTCACGTCTGGCCGCTTCCACTTGCTGGCCGAGATTCCCTGGCAGCCACACCTGCTGGCGCCACGGGTGTCCGATGTTGCAAGGGAGCTCGGGGTGCCGGTATTGCACGAAGGCCATATGCACAGCCGGCGGGTTCAGAAAGTGTCTGTGTGTGCCCGCACCATCAGGAATATGACCGACACCCTGAAGCCTGGCACCCTGATGGTCACCCCCGGTGACCGCGAAGATATCGTGGTGACCACGGCCCTGGCAGCCCTGAACGGTGTGCCCCTGGCGGGCCTGATGCTTACCGGCGGACTGATGCCGGACAACCGGGTCATCGACCTGTGTCGCAGGGCACTGGATACCGGCCTTCCGGTACTCAGTTCCGATGCCAACACCTACGAAACCGCCCATATGCTGGCCAGCCTGTCGTCCGCCATCCCGATTGATGATCCGGAACGGATCGAGGAGTCCATGGAGTCGGTTGCCCGCCGCGTGGATACCGACTGGCTCCAGGAACACCTTAAGGTTCAGCGCCAGAGCCGGCTGTCGCCACCGGCTTTCCGTTACCAGCTGTCGGAGCGAGCGAGGTCTGCCAATAAACGCATCGTATTGCCGGAGGGCTGCGAGCCCCGTACCGTGCACGCAGCCATTATTTGCCATCAGCGCAAACTGGCCCGCTGCGTGTTAATCGGAAATCCCCAGGAAATCCGCTCGGTAGCGGCAGCACAGGGGCTTGAGTTACCGGAAGACCTGGAGCTGATGGATCCTGCCTCGATCCGCGACCGCTACATCGCACCGATGGTGGAGTTCAGGAAGCACAAGGGGCTTACCGAAGACATGGCAGAAGCCATGCTGGAAGACAACGTGGTGCTCGGCACCATGATGGTCGCCATGGATGAAGCCGATGGCCTGGTTTCCGGTGCCATCCACACTACCGCAAACACCGTGCGCCCTGCCCTGCAGCTGATCAAAACCCACGACAACGCCAAGGTGGTGTCGTCAGTATTCTTCATGCTGTTGCCGGAACAGGTGCTGGTATACGGAGACTGTGCCATCAACCCGGACCCGAACGCGGAAGAGCTGGCCGACATCGCCATCCAGAGCGCCGAATCGGCGGAGGCCTTCGGTATCCAGCCAGTGGTTGCCATGATCAGTTACAGCACCGGCGAGTCCGGTAGTGGGCAGGATGTCGACAAGGTGCGTGAAGCCACCCGCATTGCCCGGGAACGTCGTCCGGACCTGCTGATCGACGGTCCGCTGCAATACGATGCCGCTGCGATTGAAAGTGTCGGCAAATCCAAGGCACCAGACAGCAAGGTAGCCGGTAAGGCCACGGTGTTCGTGTTCCCGGATCTCAACACCGGTAACACCACCTATAAGGCCGTACAGCGCAGCGCAAATGTAGTCAGCGTTGGCCCGATGCTTCAGGGTTTGAGAAAGCCGGTGAACGACCTGTCACGGGGTGCGCTGGTGGAAGATATCGTGTTCACCATTGCCCTGACCGCCGTTCAGGCGCGCCAGGTAGAGGAAGCGGGAGTGGCGTGAACCACTCCCGGTCCTGCGGAGAGCCCGGTTGATCAGCGTTTAACGCTTTTCTGCCGGGTTTTCTTGATCTTGCGACCTTTCTTCAGGTCGTTATCCTTCTTGACCTTCTGCCGTGGTGTCAGCCGGTCAACCTTGTTGGCAAACGGGTTTTCACCGGACTTGAATTCGAAGCGGATGGGCGATCCCACCACTTTCAGCACCTTGCGGAAGGTGTTCTCCAGATACCGTTTGTAAGCCCCGGGCAGCGAATCCACCTGGTTACCGTGCACCACAATCACCGGCGGATTAGAGCCGCCCTGGTGTGCGTAACGCAGCTTGATTCGCCGGCCATGAACCATGGGCGGCTGATGCTGGGCTACGGCATCCTGCAGGATTGCCGTCAGGCGGTTTGTGGGCCACTTCGCCATGGCAGATTCGTAGCAGGCCTGCACCGATTCGTACATCGTGCCTACCCCGGTGCCATGCAGCGCCGAGATATAGTACTTGTCTGCATAATCCAGGAAATCGAGGCGACGGGCCACCTGCTCCTTCACCTTGCTTCGGTCTTCCGGATCCATGCCGTCCCATTTGTTGACGGCGATCACCAGTGACCGGCCGGCATCCAGCACAAAGCCGATCAGGTGCAGGTCCTGGTCTACCAGACCTTCCCGGGCGTCAATCACCAGGATCACCACGTGGGCGTCGTCGATGGCCTGCAGGGTTTTGATGATGGAGAACTTCTCCACCACTTCGTGAACGTTTTTACGGCGCCGTACCCCGGCGGTATCAATCAGGGTGTACTGCTCACCATGGCGCTCGTAGGGAATGTATACGCTGTCGCGAGTGGTACCCGGCATGTCATAAACCACCACCCGGTCTTCACCCAGCATCCGGTTAACCAGTGTGGACTTGCCTACATTCGGACGGCCCACAACGCCGATGCGGATACCCGGATAACGATCGGCCCGGTCCTGCTCCTCCGGATCTACCGGTTCAGGCAGCAGGGTTTCCAGCAAGGTACGGATACCGCGGTTATGGGCTGCGGCGATGGTAAAGCTGGATTCAAAGCCCAGGCGATAGAAATCCGCCGCCGCAACATCCGGATCCTGGCCGTCGGTTTTGTTAACCACCAGGTGCGCCTGCTTGCCGGAGCGGCGCAGGTGGTCAGCAATCATTTCGTCACCGGCCGTCAGCCCTGCCCGGCCGTCTACCAGGAACAGGACGATATCGGCCTCTTCCACAGCCTGCAGGGACTGCCTGGCCATTTCAGCGTCCAGGCCGACTTCGTCACCGGTCAGACCGCCGGTGTCGATAACAATGAACTTCTGCCCTTCGTAATGACCTTCCCCGTATTTTCTGTCACGGGTGAGGCCCGGAAAATCTGCCACAAGGGCATCCCGGGAACGGGTCATCTGGTTGAACAGGGTGGACTTGCCAACGTTTGGGCGGCCCACCAGGGCTATTACTGGGGTCATATTGGTCTGCTATGCAAATAAAACAGAAACCCGGCCGTAGCCGGGTAAATTCATGGGGCTGTCAGTCGTCCTGCTCAAGCCTGAGCACGGACAGTTTGCCGCCGTTTCCGTAAACCAGCAGATTACCATCTCTCGTAACCTGAACCGGTACGCGGATACCCTCACTGTCGAACTTCACCTGGCCCTGCAGGCTGCCGTCCTCGGCGGACAACACGTGCAGATAACCCTCGAAATCGCCTACCACCAGATAGTCTCCGGAGACGGCCGGACGGGTTACCTGGCGCCAGGACAACTGATCCTGAACCCACAGCTCCCTGCGGTCGTTGCCACGAAGCGCCTGGATGTCACCATTGGCCGAGGCCAGGTAGATATTGCCGTTACCGATTGCCGGTGAATAGAAGCTGGATGCCGGCCTGCTCCAGATTTCCTGGCCGGAACGAATATCCACCAGGGCCAGCTTGCCCTGATAACCCGCCACCATAATGGCGGAATCCAGCACCAGCGGCTGGCCGCCAATATCCACCAGGCGCTCAAGCTCTGTACGGCCCTGCGGCTGGCCTACTTCGTACTGCCAGACCGGCTGCCCGGCGGCTGCCGTCAACGCAATGACCCGGCCGTTGGCGAAGGACGCGATCACCACGTCTCCACCCACCAGCGGAGCAGCGCCGGTGCGCATGGTCAGAACCGGAACCTGGGCATCGTACTGCCAGAGCTGGTCACCGTTCCCGGCATCAAAACCGATCACCCGGCCATCGGTGGTCTGCGCCACTACCAGGGAACCGTTAGACTGCGGCGCAGCTACCACTTCCGTTGGCAGGCTCACGCGCCATTGTTCACTGCCATCCTCACTGGACAGGGCGATCAGTTCGGCATTCCGGCTTGCCAGGTACAGTTGCCGGGCATCAGCACCCGGGCCCGCAAACAAACGCTCGTCCAGGTCCTGCTCCCAGATCAGCTCGCCGTTTTCGCTTTGGACCGCGACAACCTCGCCGTCTGCAGAGGCAGCATACAAGGTGTCACCCGCATACAGCGGCGCCATGTGCAGGAACTCACCGTCGTGGCCATCGCCAACCGACATGGACCACACCCGGTCGAACTCCACACGCTCGTCGATTTCCGGCAAGGGGGCAGGCTGTTCAAAGGTATCGGTGGTGCTGCATCCGGCCAGGGCCATTGCCGCAATGGATGCCGCCGCCAGGAAACCCGAGCGGATGCTTCTGGATACCGGCATCAGGCGTCCTCCCCGACGCCCAGGTCAGACAGTTTCAGTTCCAGGACACCGCTTCGGCCCTGTTGGTTCTGTTCCCGGGCGGTCAGATAGGCTTCCCGGGCACCATCCTGGTCGCCTTTGGCCAACAGGATATCGCCCCGAAGTTCGGAGAAAATGGCATTGAAGGCATCCGCTTCGCCAGCACCATCAAGCGTGGCCAGGGCATCGTCGTGGTTGCCGGCGGCAAACTGGGCCCGAGCCAGGCGGTTGCGCACGACCAGGGAAAGCGCCTTGTCATCAGCAGCCTTGTCCAGCGCCCAGCTGAGAGATTCTACTGCAGCGGCTGGATCGTTCTGTTCGGCCAGTTGCTGGCGCGCCATCACCAGGTTGCCGTAGATGGCATAGGCGCTGTCGGAGTGCTCTTCACGCAGGGTTTCGGCGACAAAGGCCATGGTGTCTGTGTCAGATTCTCCCTGCTCACCCGAAAAGGCGTTCAGCAGATTGGCGAACTGGTTGGCTGCTTCCGCCCGTTGCTGGGCCTGGTGGTTCTGCCAGGCTTGCCAGCCGAAGACAATGGCGAGTGCCGCGCCGATACCGATCAGCAGCGAACTGCCGTTCTTTTTCCACCAATCCTTGATCGCCTGGACCTGTTCTTCTTCTGTGCGCAACTCGGCCATGAAAACTCCTGATTAATTATTAAAATACAATGCGTTACCAAGAAAACTTAAAGCAAACCCTTCAGGACTGAAGCCAGTTCGGACTGGTTAACTTCCTGCTGGGGATCGTCATTTCGAAGTGGTTTCAGGGCCACCGTGCCGCTGGCAATTTCGTTCTCTCCCAGAATGACTGCGTAGCGGGCATTGCTCCGGTCAGCCTTTTTCATCTGGCTCTTGAAACTTCCGCCACCACAATGGCTGACCACCACCACTCCGGGCAACTCATTACGCAGACATTCGGCCACCGCCATGGCTGGTGCAACGGCCTGCTCGCCCATGGCGGTTACGTATACGTCGGCGTTGTTGTTGACCTGCTCCGGCACCAGGTCGAGGGTTTCAAGCAGCAGAATCAGCCGCTCCAGACCCATGGCAAAACCTACCGCATCGGTGGGCTTGCCGCCAAGTTGCTGAACCAGCCCATCATAACGGCCACCGGCACAGATGGTGCCCTGGGCGCCAAGGCTGTCAGTGATCCACTCGAACACGGTTTTACCGTAGTAATCCAGGCCCCGAACAAGTGCCGGATTGACGGTGTAGCTTACGCCGGCCGCATCCAGCAGTGATTTCAGTTGCTCGAAATGGGCGCGGGATTCGTCGTCGAGGTAATCATCCAGCAACGGTGCCCCGTTCAGGATTTCACGGGTGGCCGGGTCCTTGCTGTCCAGGATGCGAAGCGGATTGGTGCCAAGACGACGCTTGCTGTCGTCATCGAGCTGGTCTTTATACTGCTCGAGATAACGAACCAGCGCCTCCCGGTACACCTTGCGGGATTCGCTGGTACCGATGGAATTGATTTCCAGCCGGGCATGCTCGGTCAGCCCGAACGCCTTCCACAGGCGGGCGGTCAGAACCAGCAGCTCCGCGTCAATGTCAGGGCCGGCCATGCCGAAGCACTCGACACCGATCTGGTGAAACTGGCGATACCGCCCTTTCTGGGGCCGCTCATGGCGAAACATCGGGCCGGTGTACCACAAACGGCGTGTCTGGTTGAACAGCAGGCCATGCTCTTCTGCGGCCCGAACGCAACCGGCTGTACCTTCAGGGCGCAGAGTCAGGCTGTCGCCATTGCGGTCGTCGAATGTATACATTTCTTTTTCGACGATATCGGTCACTTCACCGATCGAGCGCTTGAACAGCTCGGTGTGCTCTACCACCGGCATACGGATTTCCTGGTAGCCGTACTGGCCGAGCACCTGTCTTACCGTGGACTCTACATACTGCCAGACCGGGGTCTGGTCCGGGAGGATGTCATTCATCCCCCGAATTGCCTGAATTTTAGCCAAGTTTAAACCCTGAAAATCTTTGAATGGTGTCTTTGTAACGCTCAGTCTGAAGACCGGGCGATAACGGCTTCTTCCTGCTCCTGGCGCTTGGCAACCTGCTCGCGGATCAGCCGCTCGAGGTCATCAGCCAGTGCCGTGTTGTCCAGTTTCTGGTTCGGCTTTCCGCCCACATACAGCAGGTGTTTCGGGCTTCCGCCGGTCAGCCCCAGGTCTGCTTCCTTGGCTTCACCCGGCCCGTTAACGATACAGCCAATGATGGCCACATCCAGTGAGGTGTTCACATCTTCAAGGCGGGCTTCCAGGTCGTTCATGGTCTGGATGACGTCGAAGTTCTGGCGTGAACAACTCGGGCAGGCAATGAAATTGATGCCGCGGCTACGCAAACGCAGGCTCTTGAGGATGTCGAAGCCTACCTTGATTTCCTGTACCGGGTCTGCCGCCAGGGAGACCCGTATGGTGTCGCCAATGCCATCCATCAGCAACATGCCGAGGCCGATGGCGGATTTCACGGTACCGGACCGGAAACCGCCCGCCTCGGTAATGCCCAGGTGCAAGGGCTGCTCGATCTGTGAGGCAATCTGGCGATAGGCTGCGACGGTCATGAATACGTCGGACGCCTTCAGGCTGACCTTGAAGTTCTGGAAGTCGTGCTTGTCCAGAATATCGATGTGGCGCATGGCAGATTCCACAAGCGCCTCGGGGGTCGGTTCGCCGTACTTGCGTTGCAATGCCTTTTCCAGTGACCCGGCATTCACCCCGATGCGGATCGGAATATTGCGATCCTTGGCAGCGTTGATCACCGCACTCACCCGGTCGTCCCGGCCAATGTTGCCGGGGTTGATCCGCAAACAATCAACACCCAGCTCGGCAACCCGCAACGCAATCTTGTAGTCAAAGTGGATATCCGAAACCAACGGCACCGAGACCCGCTCACGAATCTTGCCGAACGCCTCGGCCGCCTCCATAGACGGCACAGACACGCGGACAATATCCGCACCGGCCTCTTCAAGGGCCTTGATCTGGCCGACGGTGGCATCAACATCACAGGTATTGGTGTTGGTCATGCTCTGTACCGAAATGGGCGCATCTCCGCCCACTGGCACATTGCCCACCATGATCTGGCGGGATTTACGTCTCTTGATCGGGGAATCTTGCTTCATGGTCTGGAACCAACAATCTGTTCAGGCGGTCGTTCAGGGTTCTAGGGTGAACTCTGCTCGGTTGTTCACTACGCGGAAACGGCCAGGGTCCAGGGCCTCGCCCCGGAACTGGATGGTTTCAACGGCACTCATTGCGCCAACTACCACTCTCAGTGGCGCCTCACCGGATACGTCCAGCTGGTTGCCGCGGGTACGAAGACCGGCAGCCAGGCGGTTACCGGCGCCATCAGTAACCTGAATCCAGCAATCATCACTGAACGTCATCTGCAGACGGGCCGCTACCGGCGGCTCGTTAGCCACAACTGTTTCTTCCGGAACCGGTTCAGCGACAGGCGCAACGTCCGCCGGCTCGGTCTCAAGGGCTTGGTCGTCAGCCTCAGGGGCTGTTGCAGGGGCCATGTCAGGCTCCAGGGTCACCCCGTCTTCGGGCATAACCGGCCCTGCCTCGGGCGCGGATTCAACAACAGACTCCCGCAGCTCTGGCACCACCACATCGGGCTCGTCAGCTTCAATCAAAGGAGCAGTTACAGTGCTGTCCGGCTGCAACCCGGCAGGGTCTTCGACGGCTTCGGGCTGCTCTGCTTCCGGTTGCGGTGTCGCCGGAAGCGCGGAGTCTTTGTTGCTGAGATAAGTAAAGGCCAGAAAGCCAATCAAAGCTGCGGCCACCAGCACGAGAATCAGCTTGGCGGCCCGACGCTTCTGGCGTCGGCGTCGTTCGATATTTACCAGCGGGTTAGCCTGCAGCGCCTGCTCCCGCTCCTGGCGGCGAGGCTCAAGCTCTGTGTCCAGGTCACGGATAATCGAGTCTGCATCCAGGCCTACCTGCCGCGCATAGGCACGGACATACCCCTTCAGGAACAGCTCGGTATCAATTTTGCTGTAATCACCGCTTTCAATCGCCTGGATCACGGAAACCCGAAGGTGCTGTTGGTCTGCAACCGCTGCCAGACTCAGCCCTGCCTTCTCCCGTGCCCGCCGGAGCTGCTGTCCGACAGATTCTGCGGATACGTTATTCAGCTGCTCGTCACCGGTCATTGGCAATCAGCACCTTGTATTGTTGATACTCTATGGATTCCGGGAATTCGTTCCGCAATAACAAAGCCATACTGGCTTCCTGGTCTTTGTCCCCGAAATAACGGGCAATGCGGATACCTGTGTAAAGGCTTTCTGCGGAATGGGTCAGTCGTGTATTGCCCTGAATCATGGTCTGAAGGCGACTGTAATACCGGGACGCTTCGGTGTAATTGTCCTGTTCCACCAGCACACGTGAAAGTGACAGTAACGAGCGAGCTTCGCCGCGGGTCAGCTCTACGGCTCTGCGGTAGGCTGCCTCTGCGCCTTCGAGGTTATCCAGGCGCTCTTCTGTCATGCCCAGATTGTAAAAGACACCTCCGCGCTCTCTGTACCCGGTATCCCGGGACGCAACGGAAAACTGGTTACGGGCACCTTCGTATTCTTTTTGGCCGTACAAGAAGGCACCGTAATAGACTCGCCCACGGGTATAGCTTCCGTCCGCTGACACAGCCTTGCGGAAACTTTCTTCGGACAGCTGCTCTTCGCCTTCATAACTGTACACCAGCCCCATGGCAGCCAATGCCTCGGCATTTCCGCTGTCAATTTCCAGGGCGCGATCAAGGTGGTGCCGGGCCCGCTCCAGGTTACCCTGCCCGATGTAGGCTGTCGCCAGCTGAACGTAGCTGCTCAAGGCCTTCTCGCGGTCAGCCTCCCGGCTGAAACGGCTGTCTGTGGTGGTTACGCATCCGGACACCAGCATCCCTGAAAAAATCAGGGCCAATACAGCCAGTTTTACCTTGGAATTCCTAACCATCAACAAACACCTTACCTTGGTTGTTTCTGACCCCCTGTATTCAGGGATTAACTTGCTGAACGGCAATATAACGCTGGCTTCTGCGAGTCCGGTCTTCCACCCGGCCTACCAGCTGGCCGCAGGCAGCATCGATGTCATCACCACGGGTGGTTCGGATGGTGGTCACGAAGCCGGCTTCGTTCAGCACATTCTGGAAGCGCCGGGTTGCGTTCATGCTGGGCCGGCGGAAATCGCTTTCCGGGAATGGATTAAACGGTATCAGGTTAATCTTGCAGGGCAACCCCTTCAAGATTACGGACAGTTCCCGGGCGTGCTCTGGCTGGTCGTTCACACCTTCTATGACCGTGTACTCGATAGTGGCCTTACGCTTGTCTGGCAGGCGCGCCAGGTAGCGGCGGGTCGCTGCCAGCAACTCGGCAATCGGGTACTTTTTATTCAGCGGCACCAGCGTGTTACGAAGTTCATCATTAGGGGCATGCAGAGAGATGGCCAGTGAAACATCGGTAACCTCACCCAGCCGGTCAAGGGCCGGAACAACACCGGAGGTACTCAGGGTAACCCGACGCTTGGAAATACCGTAAGCCAGGTCTTCCATCATCAGGTTCATGGCGTCAACCACGTTATCGAAGTTGAGCAGGGGCTCTCCCATGCCCATCATGACCACGTTGGTAATCGGCCGATCGGTGGGATCAAACGGCATGAAAGCGCGGCGCGCCACCCACACCTGGCCAATGATTTCTGCCGCTGTCAGGTTACGGTTAAAGCCCCGCTTTCCCGTCGAACAGAAAGTACAGTCCAGGCTGCAGCCAATCTGGGACGACACACACAAGGTGCCACGTTCCCCATCAGGAATAAGCACAGTTTCAACACTGTTGCCGTTATCCATGCGCATAACCCACTTGCGGGTGCCGTCTTTGGAGGTTTCGTCGTAAACCACCTCGGGGCCACGCACTTCAGCAATTTCCTTGAGCCTTTCGCGCAGAACGCGGCTCATATTGGTCATTTGATCGAAGTCATCAACGCCACGCTGGTGGATCCACTGCAGCACCTGCTGGGCCCGGAAACGTTTTTCCCCCAGGGTTTCAAAAAATGCCTCGAGCTTGGCTTTGGGCATCCCCAGAAGATTAATTTTTTCGGCAGGGGCAGTCATGACATAACCTCGATCAGATAACCAATTCAGGGGCAGCCGTAAGCTGCCCCTGAACAGACAACATTAGCCGCGCGGGCAGATTTCATTGTCGGAGAAGAAATACGCAATTTCGCGCTCGGCAGAAGCTGCAGAGTCGGAGCCGTGAACGGCGTTTGCGTCGATGGAAGAAGCGAAGTCTGCACGGATAGTGCCGGCGTCGGCTTCTTTCGGGTTGGTTGCACCCATCAGCTCACGGTTCTTCAGGATGGCGCCTTCGCCTTCCAGAACCTGCACAACAACCGGACCGGAAGTCATGAAAGCAACCAGGTCGTTAAAGAACGGGCGCTCTTTGTGCTCGGCGTAGAAACCTTCGGCCTGCTCCTGGGTCAGGTGCATCATTTTGGCCGCAACGATTTTCAGGTCGGCTTTTTCAAAACGGCTGTAGATTTCGCCGATAACGTTCTTGGCGACCGCGTCGGGCTTGATGATAGAGAGCGTGCGCTCGTTTGCCATGATGTTTCTCCAGTCTGGTTAGGGTAAAAATTCAGGGGTGCGATTATACGCAGTCCGAGTGCAACTGCCTACCGCACCGTACGAAGTCGGGACACAACCTGCACTATCTGCTCCACGGCAAAGTCGATTTCCTCATCGGTGGTGAACCGCCCGAAGGAAAATCTCAATGCCCGATGGGCCAGTTCGTCACTCACACCAATGCCACGCAGCACAAACGAGGGCTCTACCGTAGCCGAAGCACAGGCAGAACCGGATGACACCGCCACCTGCCGCAAGCCCAGCATCAGGGACTCGGCTTCAACACCCTCAAAGGACAGATTGACAATGCCCGGCACCCGATGTTCCCGGCTGCCGTTGAAATGAACGCCGGAAAGGGATTCCAGCCCGCCCATAAAGCGCTCACGTAGGGCTTCCATGCGCATAAGTTCGTCGGACAGCCCTTGCCCGGCCAGCTCGAAAGCCTTCCCCATGCCGGCAATCTGGTGGGTAGGCAAAGTACCGGAGCGCATGCCCCGCTCGTGGCCGCCACCATGCATCTGGGCCTCGATGCTGACCTCCGGAGATCGACGCACATACAGCGCACCGACACCTTTCGGACCGTAGACCTTATGGCCGGAAAGCGACATCAGGTCGACATTCAGTGTGGCGACATCGACCGGCATCTTTCCGGCGGCCTGTGCGGCGTCCACGTGAAACAACACGCCACGGCTACGCAACAGTTCGCCTATTGCAGCTGTATCGGTAATACAACCCAGCTCATTGTTCACCAGCATCAGGCTCACCAGTACGGTGTTTTCTCTGAGCGCACCCGCCACCGCCTCAACCGAAATACGCCCGTCGGCTTCCGGCGCCAGCCAGGTAACCTCTACGCCCTGTTGCTCCAGCCACTTGCAGGTATCAATAACTGCCTTGTGCTCGATCGTCGATGTAATCACGTGGGCACTGGCCCGGCCGGCTACGGCACCTTTAATGGCAAGGTTGTCCGATTCCGTTGCCCCGGAGGTCCAGACAATCTCCCTGGGGTCGGCATGGATAAGGTCGGCTACCTGGCGACGGGCCCCTTCAACAGCGGCCTCGGCTTGCCAGCCGTATCCGTGGGAGCGAGACGCGGGGTTGCCAAAAACTCCATCAATGGTCAAATATTTGACCATCTCATCGGCAACGGCAGGATCAACGGGCGTCGTCGCCGCATAATCAAGATATACGGGTATTTTCATAGTCAAAGGAAGTGTCGGTTATCAGGCCGGAGCCTGGTCAATCAAACGCCGTGTATTGATGGTATCCGGATCGCCATCAGACTGTTTGCGGTTCTGGCGGTCCGCCACCTGGCGGATTTCGTGTTTTCGCATCAGGTCGCCCAGGCTGATTTCACTGAGAAACTGATGAATCTGGCTGCTCAGGTCTGACCACAAATGGTGAGTAAGGCACTTTTCGCCATTCTGGCAGTCGCCTTTGTTACCGCAACGGGTGGTATCCAGGGATTCGCTGACCGCATCCACCACTTCTGCCACATAGACATCATCGGCAGAGCGACTCAGACGATAGCCTCCACCCGGGCCCCGCACGCTCACCACCAGGCTATGACGGCGCAAGCGGGAGAACAGCTGCTCGAGATACGAGAGGGAAATTTCCTGCCGGGCTGAAATATCTGCAAGGCTTACCGGCCCCTGGGCTCCGTGCAGGGCCAGGTCAAGCATCGCCGTTACAGCGTAGCGGCCTTTGGTGGTCAGCTTCATAATTTCAGCCCCGTTAATGGGAATGAATCGCGGTATGCATGCGGAAGTATGAATTGACCAACTAAAACAGTCAAGTATTCAGCCTTTTCCGTCGGCGTCGGTTTCGTCCCGCACGCAGTCAAAATCTTCCTCGTGCAAAGGTGGCAACTCGCCGTTCTGGTATTCGCTGTTCACCTTGCGAATGGCCTTGCACATGTTTTCAATGCGATCGTCCACTGCGTGCATGTGATCCAGCAGCGAACGCATGGCCCTGGCCACAGGATCCGGCATTTCTTCGGTAACCCCGTAGGCATCGAAGCCCATCCGCTCTTCCATCTGCTTGCGGCGGACATCATCTTCGCCCTGGCGCTTCACGATCACCCGGCCAGGAATGCCGACGACGGTCGCGCCCGCAGGCACCGCCTTGGTCACTACGGAATTGGACCCTACCTTGGCGCCCTTTCCCACTTCAAACGGCCCCAGGATCTTGGCACCGGCACCAACCACCACACCATTTCCGATGGTGGGATGGCGCTTGCCTTTATTCCAGCTGGTACCGCCCAGCGTAACCCCCTGATACAGGGTGACGTCGTCACCGATGACAGTGGTTTCGCCGATAACCACGCCCATACCATGATCAATAAAGAACCGCCGGCCAATGGTTGCGCCCGGATGAATCTCGATACCGGTAAACCAGCGGGCCAGGGTAGACAGGGTTCGGGCCAGCCACTTCAGCCCCAGGTTCCAGAGCCAGTGAGCCAGCCGGTGGAACAACAAGGCATGCAAACCGGGATAGTTGGTAAGCACCTCGAAGGTGTTCCGTGCCGCCGGATCCCGATGGAATACGCTGTTGATGTCTTCCCTTAAACGCTCGAACATGACCTTATTCCCGCCCTTCGTCTGCGGAGGATTCCGCCGTCGGTTTATGCTTCATACCACCTTGCTGGGTTCCGGCGGCCTTCTGGACTGCAGAGAGTACGCCTCTCAGGATGTTTATTTCCATTTCATCCATCCGTGCCCGCTGGAACAGGCGCCTTAACCTGCTCATTAACTGACGCGGATTGTCACGGCGATGGAAATTCACATCCACCAGCACCTGCTCCAGGTGGCCAAAGAACCCTTCCACATCATTCACTGTTGCCGGCGGCACATCCCAGCCGGCATCACCCGGCGCCACCATAGCCTCAAGGTAGGGGCTGGACTCGCCCTCTTCAAGGCCCCGCAGGTACTGCATGCGCAGTTCATAGCAGACCACCTGAACCGCCATGGCCAGGTTCAGCGAACTGTAATCAGGGTTCGACGGAATATGGATATGATAGTGGCAACGCTGAAGTTCGTCGTTCGACAGCCCGTGATTCTCCCTGCCAAATACCAGCGCCACCCGCCCCTTCGCACTGTGCTCTGATGCCATGGCAGCCGCCTGCGGAGGCGCCATCACCGGCCAGGGTACCTTGCGGCCGCGGGCGCTGGTGCCCATCACCAGGATGCAGTCCGCCAGGGCTTCATCCAGCGAAGAAACCACCCGGGCCCGGTCAAGCACATCCGAAGCACCGGCCGAACGAGCGTAGGAGGCTTCATCCGGGAAAGACGAAGGATTCACCAACCAGAGATTCCCCAGCCCCATATTCTTCATCGCCCGGGCAACCGCACCGATATTTCCGGAGTGGGAGGTTTCAACCAGAACAATCCGGACCTGATCGTTGAAAGTGTCGCTTCCTTCCTGCGGCATTGCGTGCTTGTGCATGTTCGTGGGGCCTGTGACTGGTCGTACATTCGCGAAAAAGAGTGGCATGATAGCAGAAACCCGACCGTTTCCGCTCTCCGGAAATCCCGCAACTTCGCCCGAACCCCATGGTATCCGTGGATTTCCTGAGCCAAAAAACGTACAAGCGAAGGGAGTTTTTGCTATGATAGCCGGCCTTAACACACCCGGATAATGAACACTCAGATGCAACCAGCAATCAAAATGGCCCTGCGCGTTGCCCGCCAGGGATCCGACTACCTGAAAGCCCACTTCGAGCGCCAGGAACCTAACGGTAAAGATGAGTCTGACCGCCTGCGCCAGCTGGAACGGGTTGAGCAGTCCATTTACGACAACTTTGCCGAACAGCTTGAAAAGGCCTACAAAGACCACACCATCGCTCCGATGGGCGAGGCTGATGCCAACGGTAGCGATAAAAGCTGGCACATTTTCCCGGTTCTGGGGCGTGAGAATTTTGTTCGGGGCATTCCCGAGTTCGCCCTGGCCCTGTCCCAGAAAAAGAACAACCGCACCGAGAACCTGCTACTGGTTAACCCGGTGACCGGCGAGGAATACTCCGCCAGCCGCGGCCATGGTGCTGCCCTGAACAGCCGCCGCGTGCGGGCTTCCGACGTAAAACTGCCGGCCAAGGCCGCAATCTCCACCAACCTTCTGGACCAGACCCGTCAAGGCGATGATCCGATGGTGTGGGGCGAAATGGCTGCGACGCTGGCCAGCGAAACCGCCATGTTCCGCACCTCCGGCTGCGTGGTCCTGGATATTGCCCGGGTTTCCGCCGGCCTGCTGGATGCAGCCGTTATCTTCCGCCCTGCCGCAGCTGACCTCGACCTCGGGGTTACCCTGGCCATGGAATCCGGCGCACTGACCGGCGACTTTTCCGGTAATCCCTCGGCTGGCAACGCCCGTCAGCTGATTGTGGCGAACCCGAAACTGTTCCGCGAAGTTCTGAAAGTACTGCACCCCTTCCGGGGTCGCCTGCCACGGTAAATTTACCGGGCACAAAAAAACCGCCATCCTTTCGGGTTGGCGGTTTTTTTATGCCGGGCCACAAGGGCCCGGCAGGCATGCATTACATGCGATTCAACCACTCGGGCGGCTGCTCTTCCTCCGCCTCGTCTCCGGCACCTTCCTTTGCAGGCACCATCAGGTCTTCGCGGGTTACACCCATCACCATCAGCATGTTCGCAGACACATAGATGGAGGAATAGGTACCCACAACCACACCGATCATCAGAGCCAGGGCGAAGTTGTTGATCGCCTCACCACCGAGGAAATAGAGCGCAATCAGCACCACCAGCGTCGTGCCGGAGGTGTTAATCGTACGAGTGATGGTCTCGTGGATGGACTGGTTGATGATATCCCACGGCTCCCCTACCCGCATTTTCCGGAAATTCTCCCGGATACGGTCCGCCACGACGATGGTGTCGTTCAGGGAGTAACCGATAATGGCCAGCAAGGCTGCCAGAACGGTCAGGTCAAAGGTCCACTGGAACAGGGCAAACACACCCAGCACAATCAACACATCGTGGGCCAGCGGAATCACCGAGGCGATACCGAACTTGAACTGGAAACGCATACCGACGTAGATCAGTACTACGGCCAGCGCAATCAGCAGCCCCAAACCACTATCCTCTTTCAGCTCGTCACCCACCTGGGAGCCGACAAACTCGGAACTCACCAGCTCCAGCTCGGCACCCGTGCGTGACAGCACCTCGGTCACCTCGCTCGCCAGCTCATCGTTACCTGCTTCCGCCATGCGGATCAGCACGATGGTGTCGGCTCCGAAGTTCTGAACCGAGAACTGCTCGTAGCCGGCTTCCGTCAGCTGGGTACGGATTTCATCAAGGCTTGGAGCCTCGGCATATTCGAATTCGACGGAGGTGCCGCCGGTAAAGTCCATGCCGAGATTGAGGCCGCGAATGCCCAGCAACGCAATAGACGCAATTACCAGAGCGATAGAGAGCACCGAAGCAATCTTTCGGAAGCCCATGAAGTCAAACGGTTGCTTTTCGGTATCAGCCATTGGCCAGCTTCCCTCCGATCGAAAGTTTCTCGACCCTGCGGCCGCCATACACCAGGTTCACCATGCTGCGCCCGACCATCAGGCCGGTAAACATGGAGGTCAGGATACCGATACACAGGGTAACGGCGAAGCCCTTGACCGGGCCGGAGCCCATGGCGAACAGAATCACCGCCACCAGCAGCGTGGTGATGTTGGCATCGAAAATGGATACGAAGGCGCGACTGTAACCGGAGTTGATCGCGCTTTGCGGCGGCACGCCCGATTTCAGCTCTTCCTTTATGCGCTCAAAGATAAGCACATTGGCATCGACGGCCATACCCACTGTCAGAACGATACCGGCAATACCCGGCAGCGTCAGGGTGGCCGAAAGTATCGACATACACGCCACCAGCAACATCAGGTTGAGGGTCAGCGCCACGTTGGCCATCATGCCGAAGCCACGATAGAAGAACGCCATGTAGATCAGGACCAGGGCAAAACCGATCATTACCGACATCAGGCCGGCATCGATGTTCTTCTGACCCAGGCTTGGCCCGATGGTCCGCTCCTGCACAAAGTACATCGGCGCAGCCAGTGCACCGGCACGCAGCAACAGCGCGAGTTCCGCGGCTTCGGGAATGGAATCCAGGCCGGTGATACGGAAGCTGCTGCCCAGGGCAGACTGCACCGTTGCCAGGCTGATCAAGCCCTTCTCTACTACGCGCTTGTCGGTCTCGACAATCTCGCCATCGACTTCGCGGGTTTCGGTCTCGGTACGGTACTCAATAAACAGCACCGCCATGCGGCGACCGATGTTGTTGCGGGTAGCGCGGTTCATCAGGTCACCACCCACGGAATCCATGGTGATGTTAACCTGCGGCTGGCCGTTCTCGTCGAACGCCTGCTGGGCATTTGCCACGTTATTACCAGTCGCAATAACGTCCCGCTCCAGGCGGGCTGAACGATTAGGCTCATCCCGGAAGCTGAACTGCTCGGTTTCGGCAGAGGCGGTGTCCTGGCGGGCTTCCATCCGGAATTCCAGGTTGGCCGTAGCCCCCAGAACCCGCTTGGCCTGTGCCGTATCCTGCACGCCCGGCAGCTCCACAATAATTCGGCTCGCGCCCTGGCGCTGTACCAGCGGCTCGGCAACACCCAGTTCGTTTACCCGGTTACGGATAGTGGTCAGGTTCTGCTCCAGGGCGTATTCCTGGATATTACGAACTTCGGCTTCAGAAAGGGCGAGCGAAATCAGGAATTCACCACCCTCGGTGCTCTCGTCGAGCAGGAATTCGTTGTAGTTGTCACGAATCAGCGTGAATGCTTCCGCCCGGGTCTCCGAATCGCGGAAACTCAGGATGATGTTGCGGTTCTCGCCCACATCACCGCCCCGGTAGCGGATGCGCTCTTCACGCATATCGCGCTTGATCTGGCCGGACAGGGCCTCAAGGCGCTGGTTAACCGCCGTCTCCATATCCACTTCCAGCAGGAAGTGAACACCGCCACGGAGATCCAGGCCCAGCTTCATGGGGCCGGCGCCCAGACTCTGCAGCCAACCGGGAGTCGACGGAGCCATGTTCAGGGCCACCAGGTATTCCCGACCCAGGGCCGCCTGCACTGCCGGCCTCGCCCGCAACTGGTCATCGGAACTGGTCAGGCGAATCAGGGCGTCCCGCTCTTCGAGGAGGCTGGATTTGACTTCGATACCGCGGCTTTCGAGTTCGCCAAGTGCGCGGTCGAGCACACGCTGGTCTACCTCGGTGCTACCACGGGCGCCGGTGATCTGGATGGCGTAGTCGTCGGGGAAAAAATTGGGTAAGGCGTAAATAAACCCGATGACCAGTGCAAACACGATCACCAGATTTTTCCAGAGAGGATACTTGTTCAGCATGGGATCCCTTTGAGCCGACTGGTCGTCGGTCTTGGTGTGTCAGCCAGTATGAATCAGCCGGCGCCACAGGGCGCCGGCGCCTGACCAGCTCAGATATCCTTCAGCGTACCCTTCGGCAGGGCGGCTGCTACAGCTACTTTCTGAACCTTGATTTCTACGTTATCGGACACTTCCAGAACGATGAAGTCGTCCGCAACCTTGGTAATGCGACCGGCTACGCCGCCGGAAGTGACAACTTCGTCACCCTTGTTCAGGCCGGACATCAGAGCTTTGTGCTCTTTTGCACGCTTGGACTGCGGGCGCCAGATCAGGAAGTAAAAGATCAGGATAAAGCCTGCGAAGAAGATGATCTGACCCATCACGCTCATACCCTGGGCGCCCGGATCCTGAGCCATGGCCAATGCAGGCATCAGAGACAGCAGACCGGCGATGAGCAGTTTGATTGATTTCATTCAGGTTCTCCGTTTATTGACTTGTCTAGGTGTAAAACTTGATCAGGAATCGCCCAGCGGCGGCACACTTTCGCCGCGTAAGGCATAGAATTCGCTTACAAAGTCGGACAATGTACCTGCTTCAATGGCGCCACGCAATCCGCTCATCAGGTTCTGGTAAAAGCGCAGATTGTGGATGGTATTGAGCTGGGAGCCCAGCATTTCACCACACTTGTCCAGATGGTGCAGGTAACTCTTCGAGAAATTCTGGCAGGTGTAACAGTCACACCGTTCATCCAGGGGCCCGGTGTCGTGCCGGTTCCTGGCATTGCGAATCTTCACGATGCCGGTTGAGGTGAACAGGTAACCGTTACGGGCATTCCGGGTGGGCATTACACAGTCGAACATATCGACACCGCGGCGCACGGCCTCAACAATATCTTCCGGGCGACCCACACCCATCAGGTAGCGGGGCTTGTCTTCCGGCATCTTGGGCGGCAGATGATCCAGAATGCGGATCATGTCTTCCTTCGGCTCCCCTACCGACAGGCCACCAATGGCATAGCCGTCAAACCCGATATTGGTCAGCCCTTCCAGCGAGCGGTCCCGCAGGGATTCATACATGCCGCCCTGAACGATTCCGAACAGTGCCGCAGGATTACCCTCATGGGCATTCTTGCTTCTTTCTGCCCAGCGCAGGGACAACTCCATGGATTCCTTCGCCTGCTTCTCGGTGGCAGGATACGGCGTACACTCGTCAAAAATCATGACGATATCGGATCCCAGGTCCCGCTGCACGCCAATGGCAATCTCCGGCGACAACTCCACCTTCGAGCCATCCACCGGTGAACGGAAGGTTACGCCCTGCTCGGTGATCTTGCGCATTTCGCCCAGACTGAATACCTGGAAACCGCCGGAGTCCGTGAGGATCGGCCCCTGCCACTGGGTGAAGTCGTGCAGGTCACCATGGGCCTTGACCACTTCCGTACCCGGCCGGAGCATCAGGTGGAAAGTGTTGCCCAGAATGATTTCTGCACCGATTTCCTTGATGTCCCGGGGCAGCATGCCCTTGACGGTACCGTAGGTGCCCACCGGCATGAACGCCGGCGTCTCGACCGTTCCCCTGGGGAAGGTCAGGCGGCCACGCCGGGCCTTGCCATCTTCTCCAAGTTTCTCGAAGCTCATGAAACAGGAATTACTCACAGGGATTCTCCACGGGATTCCGGTTGATCAGTATCGGCTTGGCCAGACGCAGCCTGGCGCCCAAGGCTTGGCTGCTGGCCGGTCAGGAACATGGCATCACCGTAGCTGAAAAACCGGTAACGCTCCTGAACCGCCTCACGATAAGCAGACATAATATGTTCATAGCCGGAAAACGCACTGACAAGCATGATCAGCGTGGACTCCGGCAGATGGAAATTGGTGACCATCGCATCCACCGTCTGAAAACGGTAGCCGGGATAGATAAAGATATCGGTTTCACCCCGAAAGGCTGACAGCACGCCGTTGTGACTGGCAGATTCCAGCGACCGTACCGAGGTGGTGCCCACCGCCACTACCCGACCGCCCCTGGCGCGGGCCTGGTTCACGGCATCTACCGTTTCCTGGGGAACGTGGGCAACCTCACTGTGCATCACGTGGTCTTTGACGTTATCCACCCGAACCGGCTGAAAGGTACCGGCGCCTACGTGCAAGGTGACGTAGGCAAACTCAACACCCTTTTCTTTCAGTAGCCCCAGCAGATCGTCGTCAAAGTGAAGCCCGGCGGTAGGCGCCGCCACGGCACCCGCCTCCCTGGCGTAGACAGTCTGGTAACGCTCCCGGTCTGACTGATCATCATCCCGCTCCATATAAGGAGGCAACGGCATGTGGCCAATGCGCTCGAGCACATCAAGAATGGGTTCTTCGCTCTCGCAGACAAAGCGGAACAGGGCATCATCCCGGCCGGTCATGCGCAGGGCCGTACCATCCTCAAGCAACACCCGCTGCCCCGGCTTGGGAGACTTTGAAGAACGGGTGTGGGCCAAGATTTCGTGTTCACCGACCACTCGCTCAACCAGCACCTCTACCCGGCCACCGGTTTCCTTCTGGCCGAACAGGCGCGCTGGAATAACACGGGTATTGTTGAACACCAGAAGGTCGCAAGGCTGAAGCAGATCAGGCAGGTCAGTAAAACGAAGGTGCCGGGTATGGCCGGTAGAGCCATCAAGATTCAGTAAGCGGGATGCACTGCGTTGTTTGAGCGGGTAACGGGCGATGAGCTCGTCCGGCAGGTCAAAGTGGAAATCAGAGACGTTCATGGGCCGGGCTATTCACGACGCCGCAGGTTGCGGCCAATAAGTGGTAGCGGCGGGCGGACTCGAACCGCCACGGGTTTTACCCCAACGGATTTTGAATCCGTCGTGTCTACCAATTTCACCACGCCGCCATCGGAGAGTGGGAGGATTATACTGACCCTGATTCTGAAAGCAACCGATCATTCATCCCAGGATGCAAGCTGCCCCGGCGCTTGCCAATTTTCAACAAATTCACGGGTTTCCGGCCGCGGCACGTGTGGCTTTTCCTGCACCACAGTACCCGTATACAGAAAACCGACTATCGATTCGCCTTCCGCCAGCCCAAGGCCACGATGCACCTGTGCATGGTAGGTAACCGGGCCGGTGCGCCACATGCCGCCGTAACCCGCATCGCGCAATGCCAGGCCGATAAATGCCATGCCGGTGGCAGCAGACATCACCTGCTCTACTTCCGGTACCTTGGGATGATGTTGCGGTGAGGCAATCCCGACAATCACCATCGGAGCCCTCAGCGGTGCTTTACGGGATTTTTCGACTTCCTGCTCACTGGCGGTTTCCGGGCACGCAGAGGCGAACAGCTCGCCAAGGGCTTCCAGCGCCTCACCCTCTATCACCAGGTAGCGCCAGGGCCGCAACAAGGCATGGTCCGGAGCCCTTGCTGCACACTGGAAAGCCTGCTCGAGAACATCCTTGGGCGGAGCCGGGGCCTCCAGGCGGGGCTCGGAGGCACGGTCAAGCAGAAAGCGGGTAACAGAGCTCATAGACACCTGTAAAAATTGTGGCTTATACGTAATACTGCTAACCTTCAGTGTTAGCTCACTTCAAAACTACAAAAAACCGGCAGCACACAATGAGCGACCAAAAGAATTTTAGCAACTCCGTGTCTGAATCTGTGCTTGGGGCCAGGCTCTGAAATGATGAACGCACCGGCAGAATTACGCAACGCTACCGGGTCCGCCGGAAAAGTTGTGCATGGCGACCTCTCAAGCCACGAAACCGTGGCTATTCCGCCTATGCCGGATTACAGCGGCCGGATTCTCGGGTATGGCGTCAACACTGCCATCATTATTGCCGGCGTGCTGCAAGGTATCTTCCCGGGCTGGATGCTTTGGCTGGTCGCCGGCACCATGCTCTGGCCCCACGCCGCACACCTGATATCCCGTCGCACCTTTCTGAGACGATCTCCCCGCATCCGGCAGAAAATGCTGTTCCTGGATTGCGTGATCGGCGGTGGCTTTATCGGAATGATCGGATTAGTCGCCATTCCTGCGGTATCCACCGTGCTTATGCTGATGTTCAGCTGCCTGATTGTTGGTGGCACACGCCAATGGCTGGTAGGCACCTTGTTGATGGGCGCGGCCACGGCTGTGTCGGTTGCCAGCTTCGGTGTTGCCGAAAGCTTCCAGTCGCCACTGCTGACCAGCCTGATCTCGGTGTTGGCAACCGGCACCTACATTTGCGTTACCGCGTACTATTCCCACCAGCAAGCCCGCGCCCTGCTCCTGGCCAAAACCCAGATCCAGAACCAGCGGGAGCAATCCATTGCCCTGTCGCACAAGCTTTCCAAATACCTGTCGCCCCAGGTCTGGCAATCCATCTTTACCGGCGAGCGGGATGTCCGGCTTGAAACCCAGCGCAAGAAGCTCGCTATTTTCTTCTCGGACATTAAGGGCTTTACCGAACTCTCCGAAGAAATGGAGCCGGAAGCGCTGACCGAACTGCTCAACCATTACTTCAACGAAATGTCGGAAGTGGCCCTGAAATACGGCGGCACCATCGACAAGTTCGTTGGCGATTCCATCATGGTCTTTTTCGGTGACCCCACCAGCCGGGGCCAGAGAGAAGATGCCTTTGCCTGCGTGTCCATGGCCATCGAGATGCGCAAGCACATGAAGATCATGCGCCAGAAGTGGCGAAGCCAGGGCATCAAGACACCGTTACAGATCCGCATGGGCATCAGCACCGGCTACACCACTGTGGGCAACTTCGGCGCCGAAAACCGTATGGACTACACCATTATCGGCAAGGAAGTGAACCTCGCCAGCCGCTTGGAGTCCCTGGCGGATTCTGGCGAAATCCTGATTTCCTATGAAACCTTCTCGCTGGTGAAAGATCGCATCATGTGCCGCGACAAGGGCGAGATCACGGTAAAAGGCTTTGCCAAGCCGGTGCCGATCTATGAAGTGGTGGACTTCCGCCGGGACATGGGCCCGCACCGCAGCTTCATGGAACACGAGCACAGCGGATTTGCCATGTATATGGATTCGGAAAAGATTACCGAGAGAGAGCGCAAGGCCATACTGGCCGCCCTCGAAGACGCCGCCGACCGGCTGCGCATCGAGGAAGACAGCGAATAACCCCCGCCTTTACTGCCGTACCAGCCGCGGCCCCGGACCCTGCTCAGGGCTGGTGCTGCGCCACGGATTGATATCCAGCCCACCCCTGCGGGTATAGCGTGCACACACCGTCAGGTGTTCCGGTTTGCAGCGGGCCATCAGGTCTGTAAACACCGTTTCCACGCAGTGCTCGTGAAAGTCCTGCTTCTGGCGAAAGCTGACGATGTAGCGCAACAGGCCGGATCGATCTATCTTCTTGCCCTGATAGCGGATCAGCACCGTTGCCCAGTCCGGCTGGCCGGTGACCGGGCAGTTGCTTTTCAGCAGGTGCGAACACAGCTGCTCGCTGACCTGCTCACCGGACACCGCCAGGGACTCCGCCGAGTACTCGTACACCACATCATCTACCGGCTCGTCATCAATCAGCTCATAACCTTCCGGGCGCCCGATAGCCGGTGCCGACTCATCCACACTGAGCAGACGCACATCCACAGACGCTCCACAGGCACTGGACAGGTCAGCGGTAATGGTTTCCGCCACCTGTTCGACGGTGGAGAACACGGCCTGGTTGAGGGAATTCAGGTACAGCTTGAGCGACTTGCTTTCGATGATGGACGGTGACGCGGCAGGAAAGCGGATCTCCGCCCAGGCGACCGCCGGCACGCCACCAGGCCGAAGCCAGGAGATTTCCCAGGCTTGCCAGAGATCTTCCCCGAACCAGGGCCAGCGACCGTCTTCCAGGCCGATGCGACGCCGATTCTCTTCCCGTGCGACCGGAAACAGTAGCGAAGGATCGTACTGATCCGGGTATTCGCTGGATTTACCCAGCGGAGCGTTATGCAATGCCATGTCGTAAAGATTCCCCGATCAGTGACGGATGCCTTTGCCCCGGGCCAGCATGCGCAGTGCAACGGCAGCCAACAGGACAATAAAGACGACAATCATACCAAGGGAGATGAACGGATTAACGTCCGAAACACCCAGTATGCCGTAGCGGAACCCGTTCACCATGTACAGGATCGGGTTGATCATCGACGCCCCCTGCCAGAACGCCGGCAGCAGGTCGATGCTGTAGAAAACACCACCGAGATAGGTCAGCGGCGTGAGCACGAACGTCGGCACAATGGAGATGTCATCAAACTTGGTAGCCAGCATGGCATTGATAAAGCCACCAAGGGAGAACAGTGCCGAGGTCAGGAACACCGTAATCACCACCATGGGCAGGTTGTGGATAGACAGCTGGGTAAACGCCAGGGACAAGAGGGTGACAATCAGTCCGATACTCAGGCCCCGGGCCATACCACCCGCCACATAACCTGCCAGAATCGTCCAGTTGGGTACCGGCGACACCAGCAACTCCTCGATGCTGCGCTGGAACTTCATCGAAAAGAACGACGACACCACGTTAGCGTAGGAGTTGGTGATCACCGCCATCATGATCAGACCGGGCACGATGAACTGCATATAGTCGTAGCCGCCCATGTCGCCGATCCGGGAACCAATCAGGTTACCGAAGATGATGAAGTACAGGGTCATGGTGACCGCCGGCGGCAACAGCGTCTGCGGCCAGATGCGCGTGAAGCGGCGGATTTCCCGCAGGACAATGGTCTGGAAGGCGATCCAGAGGGCCTGAATGGTCATGCTTTCACCCCCGCACCGTTTTCGGCTGCCCGGGCATTGTCTTCGACCATTCGCACAAACAGCTCCTCCAGCCGGTTGGCCTTGGTACGCATACTCACCACTTTGATTCCTTGACGTTCCAGTTCGACAAACAGGGAGTTCAGGCTCTGACCTTTCTCCACATCGACTTCCAGGGCGCCGTCTTCGTTAAGACTGCTACGGAAGCCGTCCAGTTCCGGCGCGGAATCCATCAATTGTTCTGTATCCAGAACAAAGGTTTCCACGTTCAGCTGCTGCAGCAGTTCCCGCTTGCTGGTGTGCCGGATAATCTCGCCGTGGTCGATAATGGCGATGTTACGGCACAGGGCTTCCGCCTCTTCGAGGTAATGGGTGGTCAGGATAATGGTGGTGCCCTGGCGGTTCATCTCTTCCAGGAACTGCCACATAGAGCGCCGTAATTCGATGTCGACACCGGCGGTCGGCTCGTCAAGAATCAGCAACCTGGGTTCATGCACCAGCGCCCGGGCAATCATCAGGCGCCGCTTCATACCGCCGGACAGCATGCGGGACGGGGTGTCACGCTTGTCCCACAAACCAAGCTTGCGCAGGTATTTTTCGGCAGAAGCCCTGGCCTGCTTCAGGGGAATGCCGTAATACCCGGCCTGGGTAGTGACGATATCAATGACTTTCTCGAACTGGTTGAAGTTGAACTCCTGTGGCACCACACCAAGGTTCAGCTTGGCGCCCGAGAGATCCGTATCGATATCGTGGCCAAACACCCTCACCTTGCCGCCACTCTTGTTCACCAGGGACGACACTATGCCCAGGGTCGTGGATTTGCCGGCACCATTGGGGCCCAGCAGGGCGAAAAAGTCCCCTTCCCTGACTTTCAGATCGATTCCCTTCAGGGCCCGGAAGCCATCGCCGTAGCTTTTCTCCAGCCCTTCGATTTCGAGTGCAAAGGTCATAAACCGTACCGTTTCCGAAATTTACCTGGCAAGCCAGGCTAAAAAGTAGAGAGCTATTGAATTGTGGCAAAAGGCGGTATTTCAAGGCCGCGGATTACAAACCGGCCAGCAGGCCAAACCCCCAAACTGCGACAGGATTCCCGATATACTCCAGGCACCGTCCCTATAATGCCGTTACAACAACTTACAAGACACCTGTCACCAGGCATCGGGTGCATCAGGTCAACGCGAAGGGATTGTACGACATACCATGAAACTCGTTCACCTTACCCGCCTGTTTCTTCCACTTTCCGCTGCCGTGGTTTGCACCGGCTGCCTGGACAGCGGCGGCTCCGGCTCTGACGACACCCGCATCGGGCGAATCAATTACCAAGGCCTCAGCGGACTGACCTACACCACCAACAGCCAGAGCGGTGAAACCAACGAAGCCGGCGAGTTCCGCTACTATCCCGGTGAAACCCTGTCACTGAAAGTGGGCAAGTTACCGATCATCGATAACGTTCCGGCACAGGATTTTGTCAGCTTCCTGGATTTTCAGCCGGAACTGCGGGAAGCCTTGAAAACCGCCAGCGTGAACGATCGGGGCCTGAAAGATCACCGGCCGGTGGAAGCCAGATTGCTCCCGAACAACACCGAGCTGCAAAACCGCACACGGTTCCTGCTGGCGCTGGACTGGTCCGGCAACGTGAGCGAAGGCGAAGGCATCGACATTCGCCCGCGGGTGATCGAGCAGCTGAATGCAGCCATTAACGATCCGGATATCCCCGACACCCTGGATTTCACCGTGAGCGCCCAGGATTTTTCCGCGGCAGATTCGCCAGCGAACCGCATTCTGCAAAGTATCTGCTTCTACCCTGAGGGTGACCGCCTCTGTGGCGCGCCGCCCAGCCCGCAAGAGATTGAGGCGGCACCGTCCCGCCCTGAAAACGACGAGGACCTGGACCCGAACACCGTTTATAAAGAAGACGTGCAATCCCTGGCCGACCGAATCCGCGAAGCCGTCAGAACCCTGGAAGATGTCGACAGTGAGCAGGCTGAAAACTACCTTGAGCGGGAGCTGGCGAGCATTTCCAACCATTACGGCCGCCGTTACTTCCTGAAAGACTACCTTGCCAGTCATCCCGCCAGCGACACTGGCATCAAAACCATCGGAATCCGAAAAATCGGTGGCGAGGCGGCGTTAGCCGAAATCGAGGCAGTCAGCACCCGACCGAATGATATCGCGGTGCACTCCTGGAGCTGGCAGACGGCGGAAGTAGAGTACTATGTGGCGGGCGACACCGGTGGTGAATCCGACATCCGGATCAACTTCAGGCCCGAAGACACCTACCGGTGGATTACCAAGGATATCCGGGTAATTATCGACTGAGCAGCTTGCCCAGCGACCAGCGGGACTCGGCTCCGGTCACATCATAGCCGGCCGGGTCCAGCCCTTCCGCACCATGGGGCAAGCACTCTTTAACAGACAGCATCGCCTCTCCGGATTTCGATTCGTTATAGCTGGCCAGGTCGATAATCTTTGCCGTTTTACGGGACTGGCGACCGGCATCCTGCATCACCATGACACTGGGCCACAGCCGCCGTTCCGGCGAATGGGAAATCACAATGCCCCGCTGCCCGTCTGACAGCTCCACCAGGCTGCCGGTGGGGTAAACCCCGATTGCCTTGATGAAGGCCTCGACCAGGTCATCCTGAAACTCGATGTTACGCATTTCGTAAAGCATCGACACCGCTTTCGCCGGCGTCAGTGAATCGCGGGTTTCGCGGGGCGTAATCAGCGATTCGAAAAACTCGGCAATACCGGCGACCTTGGCCAGCAACGGAATTCTGTCGCCTTTCAGCCCTTGAGGGAAACCGGAACCGTTATGGCGCTCTCGATGGTTCTGAACCACCGTCATCACCGCCCGGGACAGCCCCGAGTTTTCCAAAAGCGCCGCACCACGTTCGATATAACTGCGGTATTGCGCGTACTCTTCCGCGGAAAGCTGTTGCTCACGCTCAACCAGGTCTTTGGGCAGCGCAGTCTTGCCTACCTGGGACAACAGGCAGCCCATCGCCAGGTGGTTGAGCAAACCTTCATTCAAGCCCAGTTGACGGCCACAAACCAACGCCCACACCGCTGTATTCAGGGCGTGCTGGTAAAGAAAATCATCATAGTGGCGGGTGCGGCTGAGCCACAGCAGAGCACTGGGCTGACGAACGACACTGGCGACCATCTTGCGGGTGAGATTGGCTACCGGCCGCAAATCAGGGGCCTTGGCGGAGCGAATAGCATTAAAAACCTTCTGAAGAGCCGCCTCGCCATCGTCGAGAAGTTCCCGCGAAGCCTTTATTTCTTTACGCAGAGGTACCGTAACCTGGTGGCTGACCGGCTCGCGGATACTCAGTGGCGGCAGTTTCAGCTCGTTCCGGCCATTACCCCGCCCGGAAGCCCGCTGGCTGAACAGACGGACATTGCCCTCTTCCTGGTCAACCTTCTGCCGCGCTTCGGCAACGTCTACCTTGACCCACTTGCAATGGGAATGCAGGGCCCGGATATCACTCTGGGAACGAATGTAGAACCCCTGAATGGGGAATGGCGTCTGGTGCCATGGACGATCGAGATCCGACACAAACATGCCGATCTCGAGGTCATGGACCATTATTTTTCTCTGACTTACGCCCACCACGCACCTCGGCTCAAGCTTTTGACACTATTTTACAGTTTGTCACTTGCACAAAAAAACGTCACTTTAATTTAGTAGCCAACCGTCACTGTACATCGCCCTCAGGTAACGCAGTTTATCTTTGTGCAACAAACTGTATCAGCGGGACAGCCATCACAGGTTACACCTGGCTGATCACTCCTCCTTACACAGCGATTCATCAAAGGCCGGCAAGCGCGCACTCAAAGAGCCTCTGGGTACCCGCCTCGCGAACACGGTATAAGCCACCGCTGAGGAGCGGATGTAATCGACGTTAACTTCTTCGTCACCCCGTACTATTTGCCGCTGCACAGGCTCACAGGAAACCCGCAAAGAAAACCGGCCGCCCAGCTCCGCAATGCGCCCGGCTCCGTCCGGGGAGGAAACTGTCATACACGCGGTGGCGCCGGATGCCGGCTGGCCTGAACCCGCCACAGTGTCCCGGGCCGGATCTGCACAGGCCCGGATGCCATCTCCGCACTCCCCTGCCTGGTCATGACTGTCATCAGCCAGCCGCCAGACCCGCTCGCTGCACTCCGTTTCCACCTTCATGGTGGTGGACTTGTCAGACAGCAACCACCAGTCAGGATAGTCGGCGCTATCCCAGTGCACCCTTACCTGGCGGCTTTCGCCGGCCGAATTCTCCGCTGGAAACATGGCGTAGTGAGTGTAATAACTGGCACACCCCGACAAACCGAGCAGGGGCAGGAGTGGCAGTCCAAAAATCACAACACTTCGGGCGATCGACGGGCATTTCATCAGTAAAAACCTTCCTTGCTTGACTGACTCCATTATCAACGGCCTGCCTTTTTTATCTACGTACTACTCATCATTCTGCGGCACCAACTTATTCCAAAAGGGTTATTGACTCCGATGCTGATAGTAATGAGAATGGTTGACGTTTATAGTTGCTTGTAAGATTCATCTCCATACAGGCTCAAAGTCCAAAGGAACGAAACTATGCGAATGAAACTTGCCGCTACCGCTGCCATCGCCCTGACGGCCCTGCCCCTGACCGCTTCTGCAGACGGCGAAGTGAATATCTATTCTTACCGCCAGGCTTACCTGCTTGAACCTCTGTTGAATGCCTTTACTGACGAAACCGGCGTCAAAACCAACGTGGTTTTCGCCAAGCAGGGCCTTGCAGAGCGCCTGGAGCGTGAAGGCCGCAACAGCCCGGCAGATATCGTAATGACGGTCGATATCTCCCGCATTAACGAGCTGGTCGAGAAAGACCTGGTTGCCGGTGTTGAGTCAGACACGCTGAACAAGAACATTCCGGAAAACCTGCGCCACCCGGAAGGCAAGTGGTATGCACTGACTACCCGTGGTCGCCTGATTTTCACCTCCAAAGAGCGCGTGGAAGCCGGTGAAATCGCCAGCTATGAAGACCTGGCCGATGACAAGTGGGAAGGCCGCATCTGTACCCGCAGTGGCAAGCACCCGTACAACATCGCCCTGATTTCTTCGATGATTGCCCACCATGGAGAGGAAGCCACCCGGGAATGGCTGGAAGGCGTTAAAGAGAACCTGGCCCGCAAACCGCAAGGTGGCGACCGCGACCAGATCAAAGCCATCGCCGAAGGCGTATGTGACGTAGCCATTGGTAACAGCTACTACTATGGCAACATGCTGATGGATGAAAACCAGCGCCCGATTGCCGAACAGGTGAACCTGGTATTCCCGAACGCTGAAGGCCGCGGCACCCACGTTAATATCAGCGGTATCTCCCTGACCAAGAGCGCTCCCAACAAGGACAACGCCATCAAACTGATGGAGTTCCTGTCATCGCCGAGCGCCCAGCGTATCTACGCCGAGGCAAACACCGAGTACCCGGCTAACCCGGAGGTGAAGCCCACCGGACTGGTGGCTGAATGGGGTGAGATCAACCCTGATGGCCTGTCTCTCCAGGAGATTGCCAACAACCGGAACGCTGCAGTAAAACTGGTCGACACCGTGGATTACGACGGCTGATCCATCAGTAACTGATCGATAGCTTTTATAGCTGACTCGAAAGGTGCTCCGGAGGGTTCCGGGGCACCTTTTCTTTTAGCAGGACAAAAGGAAATGACCCGCATCATTGCAGGGAGCATGCTCAGTATCTAAAATCGGAACACTTCTCATCACCACTATCAGAACGGATCACTCATGACAGAGGTCGTTACCAGCGCCAATCCGGGTCTATCGCAACCATTGCTGGCCAAACGAACCTCCAAACGATGGATGATCAGCGCACTGGTCACCACTGCCATCGTAGCCTTACCCGTTCTGTCGGTGATTGTCCTGGCCCTGTTCCCGGAAGAGAACATATGGCCGCACCTCCTGGAAACCACCCTGCCCCGCTACCTGGTGACTACCATCAAGCTGATGATCGGTGTGGGCGTAATAACACTGGCCATCGGGCTGGCAACGGCCTGGGCCGTCACCATGTGCGAATTTCCCGGCCGTAAATTTTTCGAATGGGCGCTGATGCTGCCCTTTGCGGTGCCCGCCTACGTGATCGCCTATGTGTATACCAGCCTGCTGGATTACGCGGGCCCGGTTCAGATTGCCCTGCGGGACTGGTTTGGCTGGCAAAGCGCCGCCGACTACTGGTTTCCGGAAATACGCAGCCTGGGCGGCGCGACCATCATGATCGGGCTGGTACTGTACCCCTACGTGTACCTGCTCGGCCGCGCCGCGTTTCTTGAACAGTCCCCATCACTGTTTGCGGTCAGCCGCAGCCTTGGCCATTCTGCCCTGAGCACCTTTTTCAAGGTAGTGTTGCCCATTGCGCGCCCGGCCATCGCCGTAGGCTTGTCGCTGGTGTTGATGGAAACCCTGAACGACTTCGGCACCGTGGACTTCTTTGCGGTACAAACCCTCACCGCAGGCCTGTTCGATACCTGGATGAACCTGGGCAATCTGGGGGGAGCCGCGCAGATCGCCACCACCATGCTGATGTTCGTGGTACTGCTGGTAACGCTGGAACGCTATTCCCGCCGCCGGCAGCAACAGTTTGCCGCCCGGGACAACCGTGAGCCGCTGCACCGGTTCACCATGTCTTTCCCGCGCCAGATGATTTGCGTAGTGGTATGCGCCGTGCCACTGGTGCTGGGCTTTGTCATTCCCGGTGCAACGCTCGGCTACTACGCCTGGGAATATTTCGATGTAAGCTGGAACCCCGACTTCCTGCGCAACACCATGAACAGCCTGTTCCTGTCCGGCTCGGCCGCCCTGACCACGCTGGTAATCGGGGTAACCCTGGCCTACAGCCGCCGGCTGCACAACACCCGTGGCATGCAGGTGCTGATGCGCCTTTCCTCATTGGGGTATGCCATGCCCGGTGCCGTATTGGCAGTCGGTGTGATCGTCCCCCTGGCCGGGTTTGATAACTGGCTGGATTCCCTGATGCGGGATTACCTGGGAGTCAGTACCGGCCTGCTGCTCAGCGGCAGTGCCTTTGCCCTGATCTTCGCCTACACCGTCCGCTTTCTGGCAGTATCAGCCGGAAGCGTGGAAAGCGCCCTGCAGAAAGTAACCCCAAGCATGGATATGGCGTCCCGTTCACTGGGCCACAGCCCCGGCAAAACCCTTGTGAAAGTCCACCTGCCGATGCTCAGGGGTACACTGATTACGGCGGCACTGGTGGTCTTCGTGGACTGCATGAAGGAGCTGCCGGCAACGCTGATACTGCGGCCTTTCAACTATGAGACCCTGGCCACTTACGTGTATCAGTTTGCGTCTGACGAGCAGCTGTACCATAGCGCACTGCCCGCGCTGATCATTGTGCTGGCCGGTATCATCCCGATTATTCTGATGAACCGCTCCATCTCCAATTCCCGCTCCATGGCTTAGAGCCCGCTTTCAACTGGCGCAAAAAACAAAGGCCCGGCAATATGCCGGGCCTTTGTCGTTCACCATCAATCCTGCAGCCGTTACTGCCAGATCACCGGCTGCTTCTGGGCATACCAGTTATCCACCTTCGTCTGGTAGGCATCCTCCACCACGTTACGCTTGAGCTTCAGCGTGGGTGTCAGGAAGCTGTTCTCGATGGACCATTCATCGCTGACAACCGTGATGAACGCCAGCTGCTCGTGGGGATCCACCGTCTTGTTCACGTCGGCAATCAGCTTCTTGAAGCTTTCCTCGATTTCCTTCCGGAAACCGGCGTCGGCCATCTGAGGACGGATTTCCTCGCCCAGCAGCACCAGCGCATGGGGCTGGGTCTGGTTGGCACCAGAAACGCACACCATCTCAATGGCATCGTGAGCCATCAGGCGGTTCTCGATCGGTGCCGGGGCAATGTACTTGCCTTTGCTGGTTTTGAAGATCTCCTTGATGCGGCCGGTCAGCTTGAGACGACCCATTTCGTCGATTTCGCCCTTGTCACCGGTTTTCAGGAAGCCGTCCTCGGTGAAGGTTTCCCGGGTTTTCTCCTCGTCCTTGTAATAGCCCATCATGGTGGCCGGGCTCTTCACCAGCACCTCGCCCTGCTCGCTGATTCTAACTTCAACGCCGGGCAGCGCCTCGCCAACATAACCGGTCCGGGTACGGCCGGGCTTGTTCATGTGGGAGTAGGCAAAGTTCTCGGACATGCCGTAGCCTTCCAGCAGCTCCAGCCCGAGGTTGCGGTACCAGTCGAGCACATCGTTGGACAGCGGCGCCGAACCGGAGCCTGCCAGCTTGACCTTGTCGAGTCCCAGCCCCTTGAGCACTTTTTTCTTGATCAGCTTGCTGACCACGGGGATCTTCAGCAAACGCTCGAGCTTCTGCTTCGGCACCTTCTGCAGCACGCCATGCTGGAACTTCACCCACAGGCGGGGTACAGACAGGAACAGGGTCGGCTGTGCACGCTGCAGGTCCTGGACAAAGGTATCCAGTGACTCGGCAAAATACAGCTCGAACCCGGCGTACAGTGAGCCAAGCTCCACAAAGGTCCGCTCGAACACGTGGGCAAGCGGCAGGTAAGACAACATCCGCTCACCCGGGCCCACGCCCAGGGTTTCGATGCCACCGGCGGCAGCAAAGGCCATGTTATTGAAACTCAGCATCACACCTTTTGGCCGGCCGGTACTGCCGGAAGTGTAAACAATGGTGGCCAGCTCTTCGGGCTCACGCTCGGTCTTGCCCTCCAGCGGCGGATACTTGGCAACGATATCGTCCCAGGTTTCAAAATCATTGGGCGGGCTGAGGGGGTAGGAAATGCAGCGCACGGAATCCGGCACGCCGGGCTTCATCATGTCCCAGTCGTCCAGCTTGCCTACAAACAGGACTTCACACCCGGCATGGTCGAGGATGTAGTTGACGGTATCGGCATTCAGGGTGGGATACAGTGGCACGGAGATATGGCCGGCCATCCAGATTGCCCAGTCGGTCATCACCCATTGGGCACAGTTCTTGGAAATCAGGCCGATACGGCTTTTTTCCGGCAGGTTAAGAGACTTCAGGTACGATGCCATCCGGCGGGCTTCGTCTACCGCCCGGCCCCAGGTGTATTGCACCACCTTGCCATCGCCGATGGGCTGGGTCATATAGAGGGAGTCCGCCATTGTGGCCTCCCGGTGGTAAACCATTTCCAGGGGAAGTTTCTTTGCTGTGTCCATGGACCTTCCTGCTTTGTCTTTATAGTTTTCAGAGTTGCGTTTTTAGTGTTATCCGTGGCCTGAATAGCCATTACGACTTTAGTAGCCTATTTGAACACACCTTCACTCGTCAAAACGTGATGAATGCAAAATTATCTGCAGTTCAATACATTGAGGAAAAACAACCGATAAAGTTCATCGCAATCGCTACCCCGAACCCCGCAACCCTGTGGTATACTTGCGAACTTTGAAAATTTTCCACCCCGTTCCAAGGGGAAACCTGCAAAAGACCCGGAGATCGGCATATGGCCAAGAAAACTCTGCGTACGCTGATCGGCGCGTCGCTGCTCGCCGCTGCAAGCCTGGTTCAGGCAGAAGACACTCGTGTAGTTGCCATCACCCAGATTGTTGAACACCCGGCACTGGATGCCGCCCATCAGGGCGTGGTCGACGAGCTGGCCGAACGTGGTTACCGTGAAGGTGAAAACCTGCGTCTCATGCACGAAAGTGCCCAGGGCAACTCGGCTATCGCGTCCCAGATCGCACGCAAGTTTGTGGGTGAAAGCCCGGACGTCATCGTGGCCATTGCCACACCGTCAGCCCAGACAGTTGCCGCAGCCGCCCGGGAAATTCCCGTTGTCTTCTCCGCCGTAACCGACCCGGTTGCCGCCAAGCTGGTTAAGAGCTGGGAAGCACCTGGCGCTAACATCACCGGCGTAAGCGACATGCTGCCGATCGAAAAGCACCTGGATATGCTCCAGCGTGTAATGCCGGATGCCAAGCGTATCGGTACCGTATACAACCCTGGTGAAGCCAACGCTGCTGCCCTGGTCGAACTGCTGGAAGAGCGCCTGAGTGCCCGTGGACTGGAGCTTGTTAAAGGCGCTGCCACCAAGACTTCCGAAGTACTGGGCGCTGCCCGCTCCCTGGTTGGCAAGGCCGATGCCATCTACCTGACCACCGACAACACCGTTATCAGTGCAGCTGAAGCGGTTATTTCCGTAGGCGAGCGCGCCAAGATCCCGGTCTTTGCCGCCGACACCGCTACCGTAGAGCGCGGTGCGGTTGCAGCCCTGGGCTTCAACTACTACAACCACGGCCGCCAGACCGGCGCCATGGTAGCCCGCGTACTTGAAGGTGCCAGCACCGCAGACATGCCGGTGGAAATCATGGAAGAGCTGGACCTGTATGTGAATCCTGAAGCTGGTGAGCGCATGGGCATTACCCTGTCTGAAGACCTCATCCAGGAAGCAGTAAAAGTCGTCAAGAACGACAAGTAACGCCTGACCAACACGGGCGGACCCCAAAAGGGCCCGCCCGTTTTCTTTCACGGTGAATCCATACCCATGCTCAGCGAAATTGCTTTTTACGGCGCACTCGAAACCGGCCTCATTTATGGCCTGGTTGCTTTTGGTATCTATATCTCTTTCCGTGTTCTGGACTTTCCCGACCTGACGGTAGACGGCAGCTTTCCCCTTGGCGCTGCTGTGGCAGCCGTATTGCTGCTGGAAGGCTGGAACCCCTGGCTGGCCACAGGCTGTGCCGTCCTTGCAGGCATGGCCGCCGGCGCGGTGACTGCCATCCTGAACGTTAAACTGAACATTCTTAACCTGCTGGCCTCCATCCTGACCATGATTGCGCTTTATTCGGTGAACCTGCGCATCATGGGGCGGCCCAATATTGCGCTGCTTACCGAAGAAACCGTGCTGACCCCTTGGTACGACTTGGGGCTGGATTACCACCAGGTTCCGGTACTGCTGTTCGTGATCGTGGTTTTTGTGTCACTGATCCTGCTCTGGCGTTTCATGAAATCCGAAACCGGCCTGGCCATGCGCGCCACCGGCGCCAACGCCCGAATGGCGCGCGCCCAGGGCATCGCGACTGGCGGCATGATCATTCTCGGCGTTGCCCTCTCTAACGGCCTGGTTGGCCTGGCCGGCGCCCTGTTCGCCCAGAGCCAGGGCGCGGCAGACGTAACCATGGGCGTTGGTGTGATCGTTATCGGCCTGGCCTCGCTGATTGGTGGCGAAGCGGTTATTACACCGTCTACGGTTATCCGGGCCCTACTGGCCTGCGTGATTGGTGCCATCATCTACCGCCTCGCGATCGCCTTTGCCCTGAATGCCGACATTCTGGGACTGCAGGCACAGGACCTGAACCTGATCACCGCAGTGCTGGTAACCCTGGCCATTGTTCTGCCGGGCGTGCGCACCAATATCGCCAACCGCTTCACCCGCAAGAAAGCCTGAGGAGGCACTATGATCAGCGCAACCGATCTGAGGCTCACCTTTGGCAAGGGGACTCCCCTGGAGAACCCGGCCTTGCGGGGCATGAGCCTGACTGTAAACCAGGGTGAATTTGTCACGGTTATCGGCAGTAACGGTGCCGGCAAGTCCACCTTCCTGAACGCCCTGGCCGGCGAAGTGATGGTCGACAGCGGCCAGATTATCGTGGACAACCAGGACGTAACCCGGCTGCCAACCTACAAGCGCGCTGCGCGGGTGGCCCGGGTTTTCCAGGATCCCCTGGCGGGCACCTGTGAAAACCTGTCCATCGAAGAAAACCTGGCGCTGGCCATCAAGCGCGGCCAGCGCCGTGGCCTCAGTGCTGCGGTGAAGAGACAGTATCTGGGCCAGTTCCGGGAAAGCCTGTCTTCCCTGAAGCTGGGCCTGGAAAGCCGCCTTGGTGATAAGATGGGACTGCTTTCCGGCGGCCAGCGCCAGGCTGTGAGCCTGCTGATGGCAAGTCTAACCCCGTCCAGCATCCTGCTGCTGGACGAACACACCGCGGCGCTGGACCCCAAAACCGCAGCCTTTGTGCTGGATCTCACCGAGCAGATCATCGAAGAGCAGAAGCTGACCGCACTGATGGTCACCCACAGCATGAAACAGGCACTGGAAGTCGGCAGTCGCACTGTGATGCTGCATCAGGGCCAGGTGGTGTTCGACATCGCCGGTAAGGATCGGGAAGGCCTGGAGGTGAAAGACCTTCTGGGACTGTTCGAGAAACAGCGTGGGCTTCAGGTAGACGACGACAGCCTGTTACTCGGCTGATTCAAACCAGAGCCTGACCTGAAAAGCGGGGCCTGGCCCCGCTTTTTTTTGTTTTGTTAATTGTGGCAAGGATCACCTTTTAACCACTACATCTAGTAATCTCCGCAAACGCAGGTTTCATGCGGGGTTGCGGAGTTTCAAGCCTTTTTCCATTGAATTTCTTTGCGGGGCATCGCTCCGGCAATAGTTCGTACCTTATTCACAGAACACTATATCCTGTTATACTCCATTCAAAATAAGCCCATATATAGGGTTAAAGCCAAAGACAGACTGGAAACCGAGGGTGGCAATGAACGCTAAGGCACAGGCAGTAATCACAACGATTCCGATGCAGGAAGCTTCGCTCGACATCTGGAGCAGCAAGTACCAGCTGAAAACCAAGACTGGCGAGCCGGTCGACAAGGACATCAACGCAACCTACGAACGGGTTGCCCGCGCCCTTGCCGAAGTCGAGAAAAAGAATGTACGCGACAAGTACATGAAAGAATTCCTGTGGGCCCTGCAGAACGGCGCCATTCCGGCGGGCCGTATCACCTCCAATGCCGGAGCCGAGGCTCACAAGCCGGCGACCTCGACCATCAACTGCACCGTGTCTGGCAGCATCCACGACTCCATGAATGACATTCTGGAGAAAAACCACGAAGCAGGCCTTACCCTCAAGGCTGGCTGCGGTATCGGCTATGAATTCTCCACCCTGCGCCCCCGTGGTGCCTACGTGGCCGGCGCCGGCGCCACTACTTCCGGCCCGCTGTCGTTCATGGATATCTTCGACCGCATGTGCTTCACCGTGTCGTCTGCCGGTGGCCGCCGCGGTGCCCAGATGGCCACCTTTGACGTTCACCACCCGGACGTCATCGAGTTCATCCAGGCCAAGCGTGAAGATGGCCGCCTGCGCCAGTTCAACCTGTCTCTGCTGATCACCGAAGATTTCATCGAAGCCGTACGTAACGGCGACCACTGGCACCTTTCCTTCCCGGTCACCAAAAAGGAAGTGGAAGAAGAGGGCCTGGACCTGGCCGACACCAGCAAGTTCCTGTACCGCGACTTCCCGGTTCAGGACAGCTACGTTATTAACGATGAAGGCAAGGTCGCCTGCCGCATCTACAAGACGGTGAAAGCCCAGTTCATCTGGGACACCATCATGACCAGCACCTACGACTACGCCGAGCCGGGCTTCATCCTGATTGACAAGGTCAACCAGATGAACAACAACTGGTTCTGCGAAGACATCCGTGCCACCAACCCCTGTGGCGAGCAGCCCCTGCCCCCTTATGGCAGCTGCCTGCTGGGTTCGGTCAACCTGACCAAGTTCGTGGACTACCCGTTCACCGACAAGGCCAGCTTCAACTACGAGAAATACCGCAAGGTCGTTGGCACCTTCACCCGTATGCTCGATAACGTAGTGGAAATCAACGGCCTGCCGCTGGCCGAACAGCGCCACGAGATTACCTACAAGCGTCGTCATGGCATGGGCATTCTGGGCCTCGGCTCTACCCTGGCGATGCTGCGCATGCCATACGGTTCAGATGAATCCGTGAAGTTCACCGAAGAAGTGGTTCGGGAGATGGCCGTAGAAGGCTGGCGCCAGTCCCTGGCCCTGGCCGAAGAGAAGGGCCCGGCTCCGATCATGGAAGACGAGTTCGAAGTGACTCCGAAGATGATGAGCAAGTGCCCCGAGCTGGCCAAAGACGGCTACAAGGTGGGCGACATTCTCAAGGGCAAGCTGCTGCACGCGAAGTACAGCCGCTACATGCAGCAGATCGGCCACGTAGAGCCGGAGCTCGTCAAGCAACTGGCCGAGAAAGGTGGCCGTTTTACCCACCACACCTCCATTGCTCCGACTGGCACCATCAGCCTGTCCCTGGCCAACAACGCCAGTAACGGTATTGAGCCGAGCTTCTCGCACCACTATGCCCGGAACATCATCCGTGAAGGCCGGAAAACCAAAGAGAAAGTGGACGTGTTCAGCTTCGAACTGCTGGCCTACCGCCACCTGGTCAACCCGGGCGCCATGCCGTTCTCCGATGACGACGACAAGAAGCTGCCCGGCTACTTCACCACATCCGATGATGTATCACCGAAGCAGCACGTAGACATTCAGGCGGCCGCCCAGAAGTGGGTTGATTCCTCCATTTCCAAGACCGCCAACGTACCGCAGGACTTCAAGTACCAGGACTTCAAGGGCATCTACCTGTACGCCTACGACATGGGCCTTAAGGGTTGCACCACTTTCCGCTTCAACCCGGAGGCGTTCCAGGGTGTACTGGTTAAAGAAAAAGACCTTGAGAATACCCTGTATGAGTTCACCCTGGACGATGGCAGCAAAGTCACCCTGAAGGGCAACGAACAGGTAGAGTACGATGGCGAAGTCCATACCGCCGCCAACCTTTTCGACGCCCTCAAAGAAGGCACCTACGGAAAATACTGAGTCCGGAAACCGACAGACAGGAACAGCAAAATGACAGTCAAAATCAGCAACAAAATCGTCGGCTACCGGGTCAAGAAAGCCGATGCGGAAACCCCGAACGAACACCAGGCACCGGTACAGGCTGAAACCAAGCCGGTGGAGATGAATGAATACATCGAGCGGCCGGATTTCCTGTTGGGCACCACCTACAAGATCAAGCCGCCCGTGGCCGAGCACGCGATGTACATCACCATCAATGACATCCTGCTCAACGAAGGCACTGACCACGAGAGCCGCCAGCCCTATGAAGTGTTCATCAACTCCAAGTCGATGGAACATTTCCAGTGGGTTATCGCCCTCACCCGCGTTATCTCGGCGGTATTCCGCAAAGGTGGCGACGTAACCTTCCTGGTGGAAGAGCTGCGCAGCGTGTATGACCCGAACGGTGGTTACTTCAAGAAAGGCGGCGTCTTCATGCCGTCACTGGTTGCCGAAATCGGCGCCGTGATCGAGAAACACCTGAAAGCCATCGGCCTGCTGGAAAGCGACGAGCTGAGCGAAACCACCAAGCGCATTCTCGCCGAGAAGCGTGCGGAGTTTGAAGCCAGCCAGGACAAGGCCACCAACGACGACACAGGCAGCGACTACCCTGCCAACGCCACCATGTGCGGCAAATGCAACACCAAGGCTGTGATCGTGATGGACGGCTGTGCTACCTGCCTGTCCTGCGGCGACAGCAAGTGCGGCTGAAGTAATCAGCTGACGAGTTGAAAAAAGCCCGGTTGCGCAAGCAACCGGGCTTTTTTTACAGGCAATTACAGATAAACGCCAGGCGTCTCAGGAACAGGAACCACAGCAGGTGCCACCGCCATGGCCGCCTTTGCTGGTTTCTTCCTTCTTCTCTTCCGCGTTGGCTTTCGGGTCAAACCCTTCAACCTTTGCGGTTTCAGTTTCTTTCTCTTCTTTCTTGAAAATATTCAGAAATGACAGTGCCATCAGGTGTTCCTCTATCAAGGTTTATTAACATTCATTTTTAATGAATGTTAAAGAGTGCCGGGAATGGGGTCAAGCAATTTGAGTAGGTATGAATGCTGGATTTTCCTGCTGTACGGGGTATGCTGCGGGTATAGTGGAATAACGGTTTTATCCTGCTATCCAACACAGGTGCACACTGAGCTGACATGAACACAATCACGTCTATCACGATTCGCAAGTACCAGATTCAGGATCTTAGCCCGGTGGTTCGGCTGTTTACGGATTCCGTACATGAGCTGACCGCTGGGGCCTATGATGAAACCCAGCGCTATGCCTGGGCCTCCCGCACGCCTCACCTGGATGTCTGGCGCGAGCGGCTGGACTCGCTGGAAACCCTGGTCGCCGAGGAAGGCGACGACCTGGCTGGGTTCATTTCCTACGACAAGGACGGCACCATTGACCTGGTGTTCACCGCGCCCAACTTTGCCCGCCGGGGCATTGCCTCCACCCTCTACCATGAGGCGGAGAAGCAACTGATCGGCATGGGTGTGAAAGAGCTGAAAACCGAGTCCAGCGTGGTCGCACGGCCGTTCTTTGAGCGGCACGGCTTTGAAGTGGTCGACGAGCAGCGAGTCACGGTTCGTGGAGCCCAGTTCCTGCGCTATAACATGCGCAAAGTACTGGAAGGATAATGCGGTGATGCACTATGGCATCACCCCATGCTCACAGGGCCAGCTGCTGGCCAGCTGGTCTGAAGAAGGCCTCTGCGCCATCGAGCTGGGCGACACAGATGAAGAACTTGTCGCCCTGCTTCACGCCCATTTTCCCGGCCAGGTTCTCAAGCCCGCAACCGCCGGCAACGCCGACATCCTTGAGCCCGTGCGGCAGTTTGTCGACACCCCCACTGGCAGCCTCGGCATGCCCCTGGCACCAAAAGGCACTGTCTTCCAGAAAGAAGTCTGGCAAGCCCTTCTGCAAATTCCGGCAGGCACCACCGTCAGTTACAGCGAACTTGCCCGGAAGCTGGGCCGCCCGAAAGCCACGCGCGCCGTTGCTACGGCCTGCGCAGCCAATAAACTGGCGGTGGTAATACCCTGCCACCGGGTTGTCCGGTCTGACGGCAGCCTCGGAGGCTACCGCTGGGGCATCGAGCGTAAACGGGCCCTGCTCAACCTTGAAGTGACGCTGGCAGCCAGCGCTTCTTAGCCTTCTCCACAAGATCCCGGGCGTCGTTGTTCCAGGGGTGGAAGTTCGGGCTGTAATACTTCAGGTAAGACGGTATCAACTTGCGGAACACACCCGGCTTGCCCCACATATAATTAAAGGCCCCGGCCCAGGATTTCAGGTTCCCCAGCTGGCCGTCTTCCTTCATCAGCTGAATCACGTGCAGCGTGCTGAAGAACGGGAAGATCACACTCACAACCATCATTTCCGTCACCCGGATAAACTCGCTGCCGCCGATACTCTTATAAACATCAAAGGCCACCGCCTTGTGCTCTGACTCTTCAATAGCGTGCCAGGCCCAGACTGGCGCGATCCTCGGGTCCATTTCCTCGAGCGCATCAAACTTGAGCAGAAACTCCTCTGCCATCAGGGCCGTAAAGTGCTCAACCGCCACGGTATGGGCCAGCTGGCGCTCCGGAGTGAAGTTCCTGCGCAGCTTGTTCATGAACCACTGCACTTCACGCTCTAGCCGGCCCAGACCAACGCCCCGCTCCTCCAGGAAGCCGTTCATCAGTTTGTGCTCTTTCGAGTGATGAGCCTCCTGGCCGATAAATGCCCGGATCGCCTTCTTCAGCTCCGGGTCCGTAATCTGGTCCTGGTAGTGACGAACAGAATCAATGAAGAATTTTTCTCCGGGCGGGAAGCTGGCAGACAACGCCCCCAGCAACAAGGTTTTTACCGGGTCGTTATCCCACCAGTATTTTGGGAGATCCTCCGGAAACTCGAAATCCGGACTGCGCACTTCCGGAACCAGCCCCGGCGGTGTCGCACTCCGGTAGCCCCTTGTGGACTTCTTGATCTGTGTCGCTGGCGCGTTCATAGCAAACTCTCCTGAACCTGTGGGCTCGAATACCTTCCTACAGACTACGCCCCCTTTTACGGGAGCGTCAGGTGATTGCGGGCCAATTTCGTGATCAGGCGGGCTCTGTGGCCTCTGCAGCAAGCGCCCGTACCCGTTCGAAGTCCTCCTCGGTGAACACACCGTTAACCCCGGACACTGCCGCCAGCTGCATGCCGTGCTTCAGGCCGAGTTTGTAGATTTCCCGCACCTTCTCCCATTCGATATTACGGCCCAGGGTGAAGTTCTCGAACCGGGCTTCCAGCGCCAGTACGATGGTTTCGGCCAGGCAGGCATAGGCGATGCCTTTGGGCAGGCCAATGTCTTTCATCTTTACCGGCCCGGGAAGCTGGATTTCACCGGATTCGATGACCAACACATCCGGCCGCCGGGCCACATCTTCTGCCGGAATATCCAGCGGCCGGGCCACGTCGGTAATCACGCAGCCGGGCTTCACCTTCATGATATCCAGGATGCGCTTGCCGGCCCCGGAGGTGGCCGTTACCACCATATCCATATCCGGAAGATCGCGATCGGTGGTGGCTGCCACGTGAACGGTAGCACCCGGGGTTTCCAGTTCGATGCTTTCCTTCAGGGCCAGCAGCTTGGCCGCTTCCGGAGCCACCATATAGATTTCATCCACGGCCTTGGCCAGCAACCGGGCACACACAGAACCAATGGCTCCGGTAGCGCCCACAACCATGGCCTTGCCAGCCATCTTGCCGCTTTTGCCGATACTCACCCTGCCAATACGCTGCGCCGCTTCGTGGGCGGCCCAAAGGGCACCTGAGGCGCTGTAGCTGTTGCCGGTAGTAATCGGCAGCGGTGCCCGCTTGGCCACCGTAATCCCGGCATCCCCGACTACCTTGGTAAACGCGCCCAGGCCCATAATCTGGGCACCCAGTTTCCTGGCCAGCTTTGCCGCCGCCAGCAAGCGGCTGTAGGTAAACTCCGGGTCGTGGGCCATGATTTCTTTCGGGGTGCCGCCCACGGTAATCAGCCAGCCTTCCACTTCATCACCAGTGGGTGACTGAATGCCGGAGACCTTCGAATACACAAATGGCGGCGTATAGGCGATGGCTTTTTCCACCAGGTTCATCACCGCCGGCGGCGATACGCTGGCGACCCAGTCGAGGGGCGGGGTTTTGGTCAGATACTGTTGCGACAGCGGATGGATTACAAAGGCGAACCGGTTTATACGGCGGTAGCCATTGGGGTACAGAATCCGGGGTTCCACCCCGAGCCGCTCGATCACATCGAGAAAGTCATCCGCCCCCAGCTGCTCCGGAGTTCGTGACAACGCTGCGCTGATCATCGCCTCCATAACGTTCACCCCCACTGGCCGACCTTCCAGCCAGGGGCTGTAGTCCACCACCATGGCGACTTTCCGGGAACGGAACCAGTCCAGGGCAGATTCGCTCACCCGGGAGGTGATCACGGTTTTGCCATCCAGCTCTTTCTCCGTGAAAGCCTCCAGATCCCCCATGGCCCCGACAATTACATGGCAGTCCCTGACCGATTCATGCAGGGAACCGCTGATCAGTTTCTCCCCCATCCGGTAAAGCGGAGTACGGTGCAGTCGCTCGATGACCTTGACGGCATTGGGGCTGAACATCACCGGTGCGGTGAGCTTGGTGTAGGCTTCCAGCTGGCTCAGGGAAGTCAGCAGACGTGGCACGCCGAAATCCAGGTAAGGATCAGCGAACAGCAGGTTGTCTGTATGTTCCGACAGCGCCTTGGCAATGCGGAAACCGGCCTGGCCGTTGAGGAACAAAACGCGGGCATTGTCGAAAAAATGGCCCAGTTCGGTCTGGGTATGGCGCACGGCCCATTCCTGGAGAATGCCCCGAAGACCGGCCCCGGTGGTGACGGGCTTGTCCGGCACACAGGCTTCCAGACGCGAGGTATCCGGGTGTTGAAGCTGCTCCCGCCCTACCTGGTAATGGTCGTGGATCATGCTCAGGCCGATGGCATCTGCCTGTTCACGCACCGAATCCAGAACGGCCTCGGCACGGTCCAGGTTGCCATCACTCCCCACCCTGACAACACGGAAGTCCTGGCCCAGAAAACGGGTTTCAAGCTCGTAGTCGTACTCGGATGAGCCCTGGCTGATACTCACAACGGTTTTCATGGCGCCTTGTCCCTGTTGTTGTCCCTGTTGTTTTGTTCTTTCTCAAGTCTAGAAGCTGGGGCCTTATCCTGCCTTAGCCCAGATCAAATACCACCGCGCAAATTACCGGCTACACTGAAAAGCACGTTTGATCACCACATCCTTCCACGGAGGTACCATGACCATTCAGGACGAACTGATTACCACCATTGCCGACCTGGTGCAGCCCGGCAAAGGCATACTGGCTGCCGACGAGAGCACCCCTACCATCGCCAAGCGCTTCAAGGCGGTCGGCGTGGAATCCACGGAAGCCACACGGCGGGAATACCGCAGCATTATTTTCTCCACGCCCGGCCTTGGCGAGCACATCAGCGGCGTGATTCTGTACGACGAAACCCTGGAACAACTGAGCCTGGATGACGTCGCCATCCCCAATCTGCTTGCCAGTCAGGGCATTGTGCCCGGCATCAAGGTTGATCAGGGTAAAGGCCCGCTGGTGAATGCCCCGGGGGACGAGATTACCTATGGGCTGGATGGCCTGGCTGCAAGGCTGGAGCATTACAAATCTATGGGTGCGCGATTTGCCAAGTGGCGAGATGTGTTCCATATCTCGGATACCCTGCCTTCGTTCCAGGCCATCAAATCCAATGCCGAGGTACTGGCCCGCTATGCCGCCGTGTGTCAGTCCATGGGTATTGTGCCGATTGTTGAGCCGGAGGTACTGATTGACGGGAATCACACCATCGAACGGGCCGCAGAGGTGAGCGAAGACGTATTGCTGGAAGTGTTCAAGGCCCTGCACCGGCACCGGGTGAACCTGGAATGCATGGTGCTGAAGCCCAGCATGGTGACACCGGGCAAGGAATCCGGCAAAGCCACGCCCGAACAGGTTGCCGAAGCGACACTGAGCGTGTTCCGGCGAGTGGTGCCAGCGGCCGTGCCGGGGATTTTCTTTCTTTCCGGTGGCCAGACGCCCGAAGAATCCACCGAAAACCTCAACGCCCTTAACAGCCTGGGCTACCACCCGTGGGAGCTTAGCTTCTCCTACGGCCGGGCGCTGCAGGAACCTGCCCAGAAAGCCTGGGCCGGAAAACTGGAGAATGCCGGGGCAGCGCAGGAGGCCATGAAAAAACGGGCGAGACTCAATGGCCTTGCCCGTTCTGGCGATTACAGCCCTGCGATGGAGAACGAGGGCTAGGCGGCGTTAGTGCTGCGTTGCGAGAGGTCTACCGGCTGATCCAGGCAAGCCAGCATCGGCGCCACTTCCCGGATTTTACGGGCCTGGGGCCACAGGGCTTCGGCTTCGGCAAAACCCTGGCGCAGGTAGTTGAGCCATTGCTTGATGCGGCCAGTCACGTATTTGTCTTCCAGGCGGGTTTGCAGGGCAGCAGCGTATTCCCGCACCAGAACCACAGCCTCGGCCCAAGTCATGGATTCCAGTGTTTCACCGTTCTGGGAGGCTTTAATCTGTGCCGCCAGGTCCGGCCGGGCAATCAGGCCCCGGCCGATCATCACATCGTCGCAGCCGGAGACTTTCCGGCAGCGCCAGTAATCGTCCACGGTCCAGATCTCACCGTTGGCAATCACATGACTTTTCACCGCTTCACGCACTTTGGCGATTTCTTCCCAGTAAGCGGGTGGCTTGTAACCATCCACCTTGCTGCGGGCGTGAATAACAATCTCGGAGGCGCCGGCCGCTTCCAGAGCCTGGCCACAGGACACGCCCATGGAACGGTCGTCATAGCCCAGTCGCATCTTGGCTGTGACCGGAATATCCGCAGGCACAGCTTTACGAACGGCTGCGGTGATCTCATACATCAGCTCCGGCTCGCGCATCAGTACACAGCCGCCCTTATGCTTGTTCACGGTCTTGGCCGGGCAGCCGAAGTTGATGTCCACCTGCCCTGCTCCCAGCTCGGCGGCCTTGGCCCCATGACGGCCCATCATTTCAGCGTTGGAGCCCAGCAGTTGAACGGCCACGGGCGTGCCCACTTCCGTCAACGCGTTGTTGTAAAGTTCCGGGGCGTACTTGTAGAAAATCCGGGGCGGCAACATGCCGTGGGTCACGCGAATAAATTCCGTCACGCACCGGTCAATCCCGCCGACTTTGGTCAGGGTTTCACGGATGGGTGCGTCGACCAGCCCTTCCATCGGGGCAAGGATGATTCGCATGAAAGCTCCAGAAACTGAGAGAAGTGAATCAGAATGCGGCTGATCAAAAATCAGGCGGAGCGGATTGTAAGGAATTCGGGGGGAAATAGGTAGCCGGGCATCCCGAAACAGGATGCCCGGCGGGTTTTACAACGTTACCGGCAGATTATGCCTGTACGTCGAAGCGGTCGTTGTTCATGACCTTGGTCCAGGCAGCGATAAAGTCCTTCACGAACTTCTCACCGTTATCGTCCTGGGCGTACACCTCTGCGTAGGAACGCAGGATGGAGTTGGAGCCGAACACCAGGTCTACGCGGCTTGCGGTCCACTTGGCCTGGTCGGTCTTGCGGTCACGGATCTCGTAGGTTCCGTTACCCACCGGCTTCCAGCTGTAGGCCATGTCGGTCAGGTTCACGAAGAAGTCGTTCGTGAGCTGGCCTTCACGGTCTGTGAACACACCGTGCTTGGTGCCACCGTGGTTGGTGCCGAGCACCCGCATGCCGCCGATCAGAACGGTCATTTCCGGTGCCGTCAGCCCCATCAGTTGGGCGCGGTCGAGCAGCAACTCTTCCGGCTTCACGACGTAGTCTTTCTTCTGCCAGTTACGGAAGCCGTCGGCTACCGGCTCCAGGTACTCGAAAGACGGTGCATCGGTCATCTCGTCGGTTGCGTCGCCCCGGCCCTTCAGGAAGGGTACGCGTACATCATAACCGGCAGCTTTCGCAGCCTTCTCGATACCCACGCTACCAGCCAGTACGATCACATCGGCCACGCTGGCACCGGTTTCGGCAGAGATCTGCTCGTACACCTTGAGTACCTTGCTCAGACGGGCCGGCTCGTTGCCTTCCCAATCTTTCTGCGGGGCCAGGCGAATGCGGGCACCGTTGGCACCACCGCGCATGTCAGAGCCACGGAAGGTACGGGCGCTATCCCAGGCAGTGCTGACCATCTCGCTGATGCTCAGGCCGCTGTCTGCAATCTTCTCTTTCACCACTTCTTCGCAGTAGTCGGTGCTGCCTGCCGGTACCGGATCCTGCCAGATCAGGTCTTCTGCCGGCGCTTCCGGGCCGATGTAACGGCTCTTCGGTCCCAGGTCACGGTGAGTCAGCTTGAACCAGGCACGGGCGAAGCAATCCTTGAAGTATTCCGGATCTGCCATGAACTTCTCGCAGATGGCGCGGTACTTCGGATCCATCTTCATGGCCATATCCGCATCGGTCATGATCGGATTGTGGCGCTTGGACGGGTCGCTGGCGTCCAGCGGCTTGTCCTCTTCCTTCATGTTGATGGGTTCCCACTGCCAGGCACCGGCCGGGCTCTTCTTGAGCTCCCACTCGTAGCCGAACAGAAGGTCAAAGTAACCCATATCAAACTTGGTCGGATGGGTGGTCCAGGCACCTTCAATACCGGAAGTCACGGCATTGGCGGCCTTACCCTTCATGTTCGGGTTGCTCCAGCCAAAGCCCTGCTCTTCTACATCCGCCGCTTCCGGCTCGGGGCCGAGGGCACCTGCGTCACCGTTACCGTGACACTTACCAACTGTGTGGCCACCGGCTGTCAGGGCTGCGGTTTCTTCATCGTCCATCGCCATACGGGCAAAGGTTACGCGAACCTGTTCACCGGTCTTGATCGGATCCGGCTGGCCATTTACACCTTCCGGGTTTACGTAGATCAGGCCCATCTGAACCGCGGCAAGCGGGTTTTCCATGGTGTCTGGCTTATCGACGTCGCCGTAGCGCTCGTCAGACGGTGCCAGCCACTCTTTCTCGTTACCCCAGTAGATGTCTTTTTCCGGGTGCCAGATGTCCTCACGGCCGAAGGAGAAGCCGTAAGACGGCAGGCCCATAGACTCATAGGCCACCGTACCAGCCAGGATAATCAGGTCTGCCCAGCTCAGTTTATTGCCGTACTTTTTCTTGATCGGCCACAGCAAACGGCGGGCCTTGTCGAGGCTGACGTTATCGGGCCAGGAGTTCAGCGGGGCAAAGCGCTGGTTACCCGTACCACCGCCACCACGGCCGTCCTGGATACGGTAGGTACCAGCGGCGTGCCACGACATACGAATCATCAGACCACCGTAGTGACCCCAGTCTGCCGGCCACCAGTCCTGGCTGTCTGTCATCAGGGCGTGCAGGTCTTTCTTGACGGCTTCAAAATCGAGTTTTTTGACTTCTTCCCGGTAGTCGAAATCTTCACCGAGGGGATTGGTCTTGCGGTCGTGCTGGTGCAGGATGTCGAGGTTGAGGGCTTCCGGCCACCAATTCATTACATCACGGTTTTCGGTGGAGTTTGCCCCGTGCATTACCGGGCACTTACCACCAGACGTATTAGCTGTCATAGCACTCTCCTGTTCTTCGCGTCGTTAGCACATTTGGTATTTTCCGACCAGGGCATCACTTAATATAGATCACTCTCATTTGCCTGCTTGAATCTTTCCTAATGGCAGCATAGTGGCTGACTATAAGAGGTCCACCGCGTTCCTTATTGCCAAATCAGCCTCTGCCTGTTACTGGGCGATGGCATACTCGCAGCAATACAGCGCAAGAATGCCAAGAGACTCATCCCATCCTACAAGGGTCATATTTCTCAATACTGACATGGCGCAACTCCCTGGTTTTCTGGAACAACTCAACCATACGCCACCAACATCATTAGCTAAAATTGATTAATAATAACTTCACGAAAGCTTTTGGTTATCGATAGAGATTCTCAGTTCCAACAAAAAAAGGGCCGGTGATTTACTCACCAGCCCCTCTTGTCTACTTACGCGATGGTTGATATCAATTCGCCAGTTCCAGCAACAACCGGTTCAGGCGGCTGACATAGGCACCGGGATCTTTCAGCTGTTCACCGCTGGCCAATGTGGCCTGGTCAAACAGAACCGCAGACAGCTCCTTGAAGCGCTCCTCGCCCTGCTCGCTTTCGAGGCGCTGTACCAGCGGGTGGTCCACATTGATTTCGAAGATCGGCTTGCTTTCCGGCACTTTCTGGCCGGCTGCTTCCATGATCTTCTTCATCTGGGCGCCCATATCGAACTGGCCCACCACCAGGCACGCGGGTGAATCGGTCAAGCGGTTGGTTACCCGCACTTCCTGCACCTGGTCGTCCAGGGCTGTCTTGATGCGCTCCAGCAGATCCTTATGCTCCTTGGCGGCTTCTTCCTGGTGCTTCTTGTCTTCCTCGGTTTCCACCTCGCCCAAGTCCAGGTCACCACGGGCAACGTCCTGGAACTGCTTGCTGTCGTATTCGTTCAGGTAACCCATCATCCACTCGTCGATACGATCCGACAGGATGAGTACCTCGATGCCCTTCTTGCGGAACACTTCCAGGTGCGGGCTGCTCTTGGTGGCCGCGAAGTTGTCGCCGGTGATGTAGTAGATCTTTTTCTGGCCATCTTTCATGCGGTTGATGTAGTCGTCCAGGGAGACGTTCTGAGCTTCATCGCCGGTATGAGTAGAGGCAAAGCGCAGCAGCCCGGCGATTTTCTCGCGGTTGCTGAAGTCTTCTGCCGGGCCTTCTTTCAGAACGGTGCCGAACTCGTCCCAGAAGCCCTGGTATTCATCACCCTCTTTCTTGGCCAGCTTCGACAACATGTCCAGCACCCGCTTGGTCATGGCAGTGCGGATGCTCTCCACAGTGCTGTCGTTCTGCAGGATTTCCCGCGATACGTTCAGGGACAGGTCGTTGGAATCGATCACACCCTTGGCAAAACGCAGGTACAACGGCAGGAACTGCTCGGCGTCGTCCATGATGAATACGCGCTGAACATACAACTTCAGGCCACGGGGTGCTTCGCGGTTATACAGGTCAAACGGCGCACGCTTCGGGATATACAGCAGGCTGGTGTAGTCCAGCTTGCCTTCCACCTTGTTGTGGGACCAGGTGAGCGGGTCTTCGAAGTCGTGGGCGATGTGCTTGTAGAACTCTTTGTACTCTTCGTCCTTGATCTCGGTGCGGGGCAACGTCCACAGGGCGGTGGCATCGTTGACCGTCTCGTCTTCGCCCTTCTTGTCCTCTTCCTCGGACTCGGCTTTCATCACGACCGGGAAGGAGATGTGATCAGAGTACTTCTTCACCAGGCTGCGCAGCTTCCAGCCATCCGCAAACTCTTTGTCTTCGGCTTTCAGGTGCAGCACGATTTCAGTACCGCGCTGTTCACGGCTCACCGGCTCGATGGTGAACTCGCCATCGCCTTTGGACTCCCAATGCACACCCTCTTCGACCGGTGCACCGGCCTTACGGGTGAACACATCCACCTTGTCCGCCACGATGAAGGCTGAATAAAAGCCCACACCAAACTGGCCAATCAGCTTGCTGTCTTTCTTTTCGTCACCAGACAACTGCTTGAGGAACTCGGCAGTACCGGAGCGGGCGATGGTGCCAAGGTTAGCAATCACATCGTCACGGGTCATACCGATGCCGTTGTCGGCAATGGTGATGGTGCCGGCGTCTTTGTCGTAATCCAGGCGGATTTTAAGTTCGGAATCGCCTTCGTAGAGTTTGTCGTCTTTCAGGGCGGCGAAGCGGAGTTTGTCTTCGGCGTCTGAGGCGTTTGAGATGAGCTCACGAAGGAAGATTTCCTTGTTCGAGTACAGAGAGTGGATCATCAGGTGAAGCAGTTGCTTCACTTCGGTCTGGAATCCTAGTGTCTCTTTGTTGGTTTCTACCGTCATGGCTGTGTTTTCTCCTGCTGGTTCTTTATGTTCGGGGGAGCGGCGTGGTCAGGTAGTCCTTTCCAAAACACGCTCCTTGCGGCACGTCCATGTGGCGCTTGGGCTCCGCCATCCATGGCTCCGCACAGTTTTGGAAAGGACTACCTGACCACACCACCGGACTTCTCAGTTAGGCCGGCTTTGCACGGAGTCTGGGCAAGCGTGTGGGGGTGCCCTTCCG
>NZ_DFLY01000001.1:0-17629 GCF_002375525.1 Marinobacter sp. UBA3607
CAACCTTCAGCGGTTTACGCACATTGATTGGGCCACAAACGAATTTTTCTTCGTCAAGCCACTCGGAGAGCTCCTCTTTAGTCAACAGGATCAACTCATCAGAACCCGTGACATGGACAACTTCGACAATTTCTTCTGTACATGATTGTTCCTGAGCAACCTGTCCGACCTCGCAGCTGGAGAAATCTGCGTCGTTCGCAGCGGGAAGTTTGAGCCGCTGCCCGGGAAAGATCCGATCAGGATTGTCGATATCCGGATTCAGTCTCAAGAGGCTGCTTAAGGTAGTTTGGTGTCGCTGTGCAATTGCACTGAGGGTGTCGCCGGACTTGACGGTATATTCGGAACTCATGAGGCAACTCCATATGCCAAACGTTTATCCACTTCACTCAAGCGCATACCTGCTGGCATTTCAGAACTGGACAAAATGGCCTGAAATTCTGGATGCTCAATGCGCTCTCCGTGCACTACAGCTAGCTCTGCAAATCGGCTTACGTCTTTCTCTGTACGGAACCCAAACGAGTTGGCCTGCTGAATCAGGGCGTTCAGCCTGGATGCATCGTTCAGGGAAAGGTATTGGGCCAACCGGCTCACGAACTCGTCTTTGGCCATAGCGGCCAGGGCCTCAATATGGTGATCAGCAAGAACAAACCAGCCTTCTTCAGAAGCCAGCCTGGCTGGTCTCTGGCCATCTGCACTGAATCGCCGCCATTGACCATCAGTTTGGAAAGCCAGCCAGTCTGTAATCGGGCCACTGAATTGGTCTCGCTCCAGATCACTGAACGCTCCCATCAACCTGACCAGCTGCTTTGGGGAATAGAACCTGAGATAGGAATAGCCACCATCAGGCAACTTGACGCTCAACAGGCTCCGCAAATGATCGGCCAATACGGACAGGATCTCGTCTGCCATCAGGACAACGGCATGGTCCTGCCACCTTACCTGCTCTGACCATATTCGCGATGATGGCGAAGGCTTTACAAGGCAGGGGCTCACCTCGATGACCGACTCATGGGGCGTGCCAAGGTACAGGTATTCGAGTTCCGGCTGATCATCGTATTCATAGATGAATCTAGGAGCATCAAATACCGCACCATCAATCAGTAGCCATGCTCGCTCAATGGTCTTCTCATCCAGGCTCATCATGCAATGTCTCCCTCACATGCACAGGCGTCCATGGCACAAGTACCATCTGGTTGGCGGCCGCATTGCTTCACAAGAGCAACATCCTTTTTAGCTGCGGATTTCAACGCAGGCACCGAGGCTGCAGAAGGCCCCGCTGTCGCTCTGGTGCCGGTTTCCGCCACCTGCACAGGTTCATCGTTGGCCGTTAATTCGTTCAAACTCTCGGGCAACAACGGCCCCGTAACCCCAACCCCACTACCACTCCCCGGCCCACCCCCGGAGTTCATCCGCACCAGCGGCCCGGAAATGGTCACCCCACTCGGGTCTACCTTCACAAAGCTACCACCCGCTTTCAGCGTCACCTCGGCTCCGGCTTCGATCACTATTTTCATACCGGCCTTGTGATGGATTTCGGTGCCGGCTTCCACCAGCTGGTTCTTGCCCTGCTTGCTGTGGTGGCTTCCGTTAACGGTGAGGCTATAGTCCGCTCCGATGCTTTCCCGGTGCTCGCCATCGGTGGTGTGGTGGCTATTACCTTTGGTGTGGCTGAAGCGGTTGTTTTCCACCGTCAGGTGGCTGTCGTTCTTGATGACTTCCGTGCGGTTGTTTTCCGTCAGCAGGTCCAGGTCTTTCTGGGCGTGGAGGTAGATCTGTTCCTGGTCCGCTTCGTCTTCAAATCTGAGTTCGTTGCTGCCTTCGCCCTTGTGGGTTTTGGTTTTCAGAGTGGTTCTTGTTTTGTGTTCCGGCAACGCGTAGGGCGGTGTGTTGGTGGCGTGGTAGGTTCGGCCGGTGATGATGGGCTGGTCCGGGTCGCCGTCCAGGAAGGATACGATCACTTCGTGGCCAATTCTCGGTAAAGCCATAAAGCCGTATTGGCCGCCGGCCCAGCCCTGGGCGACTCGCAGCCAGGCGCTGGAGTGTTCGTCATTTTTGGAGTAACGATCCCAAGGGAATCTTACTTTCACGCGGCCATACTGGTCACAATGGATCTCTTCACCCTCGGGGCCGGTGACGATAGCCATCTGGGGGCCGTCCATCATGGGCTTGTGGTTGCACACTGGCCGCCACGTTTTGTCGGCCGGGATGGCGGTGAAGTCGTTGTGGTAGCTGGTGGGTTCGCTGCCACCCTCTTCTTCCATCGCCTGGGGCTGCTTGCCGGTGTGGGTGATGGCGGTCAGCAGCCATTCCCGGTTCAGGCTCTGGCTATCGTGGTCCTGCAGTTCTACCTTTGCACCGGGAGCGAAGTCCGGGCAGTTGCTTTTGCCCTTGGCCAGGGAGGCATCGTTTCTCAGGGCGTCCAGTTTGGCCTGGGTAAAGGGCTGGCCACTGGCGTCGGCCTTGTAGCGGCCGGGGTAGTCGTAGTGCTGGTAGTCTTCCCGGTGGTTGACGCTGCCGGCGCTGGTTTCGTGCATCAGGGCGTAGGCGGGGTTTTTGAAGGTGTAGTCTTTCATGGCCACGGAGGCGGCTTTGACTCGCTCTTCGTAGGCGAAGCTGAACACGCAGGGCTGTCGGCTGCTGCCACCGGCTTGGGTGTTGCAGGCGACCGGGTCCAGTTTGGGGGCATCGCCGTGGTGGTCGGCGATAATCAGGGCGGGCTGTTCTTCACCGTCCACGCTGCCGTGCTGGTAGCGGTAGTGCCAGCCTTCTTCGGCGGCCAGTCTTTCCAGGAACTGCAGGTCGGTTTCCCGGTGCTGAACGCAGTATTCCCGTTCGGCCGGAGTGCGCTTCAGATCAAACACCGAATCCGCTATGCCCCGCTCTTCCAGCAAGGTTCGCACAATGGCGTCGGTGCTCTGGGCCTGGAAAATGCGGCTGTTGTGCATCAGGCCCAGACGCCACAGGGGTGGCTGGATGACCACTTCGTAGCGGGTGCGGCGGTGGCCGGTGTCGCCCCGCATAAATTCGTTCACTACGCCGGTGAATCGGCGCAGGGGCTGGCCGTCCTGCCAAACCACCAGGTCTACCGGCTGTTCCAGAATGTCAGCTGCGGCTACATCGGGGTCAGTACTGGCCAGCTCTAACCGGCCATGAAATAAGGAAGACAGCTGTTCGGTCAGCGCGAAGCCAAGTACCGAAAAGTGATCAGAGGGGAATTCGCCTACACGGGCGGTGAACTGCAATCCGCTTGCCTGGGGCATGACTTCGGTCCCTGAAGTGTAAATGGTTATAACAAACTCGTCCTGAGCAGGGCCGATTATAACCACCCATCACGGCATTACAAACAACCCGGTCACAAACCGGCTTGGTCAATCAGTCACTGTGCAGCAACAAGGCGTAGCGGGTACTGCGCCCGCCCCCGACTAACTGAAAAATACAACCTTTCTCCACTAAGTCCGTCAAATCCCGCGTAGCCGTGGCCTTGCTGACCTTAGCCATAGACTGGTATTTCCGGGCGTTGATGCCTTCCCCAAATTCCTCGCCGGCAGAATCAAGCAACCGAGGAGCGCAGAGCACCCTCATCCCACGTGAAACGCGGCCAGTCTTGTTCTTGTCAGATATACATGAGCCGAAAAAACCTGCCTATTCGGATCAGAACCTGAGCCGATTACAACCCATATTCGGCTCAGCGGCTACCTCAGCCACTGCGGGTCAGACCCGCAGTACATTTCGTCATGCCAAATGTATCGGGGGTCTGACCCCCAACCAGAGGCATTGGTAAGGTTTCAGGGTAATCGTGCCGCTGAGGTCTTCGATGGGCTGGCCGGAGAGCAGGTCTGTCCATTGGTCTGTGCTGATCAGGTTGATGTCGCTGAGGGCCACTTGTTGCACTTCGGCGCTGATGTTGTGGATGCAGAAGATGGATTGTTCCCGGCGCAGGCTCTGGCGCCAGAACCCGAACAGTTGCAGGCCCAGGTGCAGGGTGAACTGGGTGGCGTTGGGGTGGAAGGCGGGCTGGGCCCGGCGGATGGCAATCAGGCGTTTGAGTTCCCGGTACACCTTGCTGTGATGGCTGAGAGGATCGGCCAGCGTTGCTTCCAGGCTGTCCAGCTTCCACTGGCTACGGTTGATGGAACGCAGCCGGCCGGTATGTTCCACACGGTCGAGGTCGTTGCCGGTGGCCAGCAGGCTGTGGATATAGAAAGCCGGAATACCTTCCAGCGCCAGCATAATGGTGTGGGCACACAGAAAGCGCTGAAGCTGCCAGTGGTCTGCCCCACCCTCGGCGGTGCCTTTCAGGGCATCCCACAGGGCAATGTTCATTTCATAGGGCTGATCCCGGCCATCGGCCGTGCGCCGGTATGACACCTTGCCCCCAAAAGATTCCAGGGTATTGATCAGCCGCTGCTTCTCGTCTTCGTCCAGCAGCCCGTCGGTGGGGCGCATCCCTATGCCATCGTGGGAGGCAATAAAGTTCAGGTAGGTGGTGCCCATCTGCGCCGGCGGCATGCCCATCAGCCAGGTTTTCAAATGGCGGCAATTACCGGTCACCAGGGTGTTAATCAGCAGCGGTGGCAGGGAAAAGTTATAGATGGCATGGGCTTCGTTGGCGTTGCCGAAGTAGGTCAGGTTCTCCCGATTGGGCACGTTGGTTTCTGTGATCACCACGGCATCTGCGGTGTGATGCTCAATCAGCAGCCGCAGAATCTTAATCAGCTCGTGGGTCTGCTGCAGGTGAATACAGGGCGTGCCCGGCTCTTTCCAGAGAAAGGCCACCGCATCCAGCCGGAAAATCTTCACGCCCCGCTCCAGGTAATAACGAATGATACCGGCGAATTCGATCAGCACCTCCGGGTTGGCGAAATTCAGGTCCACCTGGTCTTCGCTGAAGGTACACCACACATAGCGCTCGCCGTCCTCGGTCTGCACCGGATTCAGCAGGGGCGAGGTGCGGGGCCGAACCACCTGGCTCAGGTCATCTTTGGGATTGGCTTCAACAAAGTAATCCTTGCCCGGCCCCACCCGCTTGCGAAAGTTCTCGAACCAGCGGCTGCGGGCCGACATGTGGTTGATCACCAGGTCCGCCATCAGTTTGTAATCCCGGGCGATGGCTTCGATATCTTCCCAGCTGCCGTGGGATTCGTTCACCGCCAGGTAATCCATCACCGCAAAGCCATCGTCTGAGCTGTAGGGGAAGAACGGCAGAATGTGCACGGCCGTCACCGACTCCCGCAGGCAGTCGTCCAGAAACCGCTTCAGGGTCACCAGCGGTTTTTCATCCGGGCGCTGTACCGTGTCGGCGTAGGTGATCAGCACCACATCCGCCTGGCTCCAGTTGTTCTGGTGCGCGGGCGGTGGCTCAGCCTCCGGGTCCAGGCCCATGGCATCCAGCAACTGATCCACCAGAAACTCGCAGTCCAGCGCCGGATAAACTACCTCCAGCATGGTCACCAGACGGCTTTCGAGTGACTGGCTCATGGCCGGAACTCCTCGTTGTCCAGCTCCACCGCCTCCAGCAGCTGCTCACGAATATCGGGAATAGCACTGGTCACCCGGTTCCAGCTGGGGATAAACGGCGTATCCATGGGGTTATCCAGAAAGTACGCCCCGGCGCGCATCACGTTCTGGGCAAACAGTTCCACCGCCTTTTCTTCTTTGTGGCGGTCAAAACTCAGGCCATTGATCATGGCGTCGTTCTGGTAGGTCTCGACAAAATCCAGGGCGATGCGGAAATAGCTCGCTTTGATGGTACGGAATTTCTCGTTGGAGAAGATCTCGCCATTGGTGGCCAGCTTGCGGAACAGCGCCTTGGCGATGTCCATGCTCATCTTGGACAAGCCCCGGCTGGCATCTTCCGGCGACAATTCCTGGTGCTTGTGGTCATACACATCCGCCACATCCACCTGGCACAAGCGGTTGGTGGCGTAGTTGCGCTTCATTTCCGACAACACGCCGATTTCCAGTCCCCAGTCGCTGGGAATGCGCAAGTCGTTGATCACATCGGTGCGGAAGGAGAACTCACCCGCCAGCGGGTAGCGGTAGCTGTCCAGGTAATCCAGGAAATCATTAGGCCCGCAGACTTTTTTCAGGGCGCGGATCAGCGGTGTCACCAGCAGCCGGCTGACCCGGCCATTCATCTTGCTGTCCGCCACCCGGGCGTAGTAGCCCTTGCAGAACATGTAGTTGAAGCCCGGGTTGGCAACCGGGTAGATCAGCCGCGCGAGCAGGTCCCGGGAATAGGTCAGAATGTCGCAATCGTGCAGCGCGACGGATTCGCTCACGCCGGACGCCAGCACATAGCCGAAGCAGTACCACACGTTCCGGCCCTTGCCCATTTCCGTCGGCGCCAGATTTTGCTCCCGCAGTTTCAGGTCCAGCGCCCGCAGCCTCGGGCCGTCGTTCCACAACACCTTGAACGGTTGCGGCAGGTCCGAAAAGTACGCCAGTGCGTGGCGGTATTGCGCCTCGGTAGCCCGGTCCAGGCCAATCACCACCTCGTCCAGGTACGGCACCCGGGTGAGTTCCTGCACAATATTCTGTAGCGCCGGGCCTTCGAGCTCCGAATACAGGGATGGCAGCACCAGCGACATCGGCCGCTCTTTGCGAAAGCGCATCAGGTCGGCCTCGATGTCTTCCACCGGGCGGCGCACAAGGTTATGCAGGGTGGTGACAATGCCGTTCTGGTAAAAGTCGCCCATGGCGGCTCTCCTTTACTGGTAACCGTACTCCAGGAGCAGGTTGAGTACGCAAGCGTTCCAGCCCTCGGGGCCGGGTCTGAGGGAGCGCATGGCGTGCCGGGTGGACGAAAACTGCAGCTGTTCACTGTTCGCCCCGCTTATCACCACCGGGATATCTGCCTCCTCCAGCATGCGCTGGTCGTTCGGGCTGTCGCCCAGGGCGATGGTGATTAACGGCTCATTGCCGAAACACTCCTGGTAACGACTCAGCAAGAACCGGGCCCCCTCCGCCTTATCGAAGGTTCCCATGACATGCCAGAAGCGCCCGCCCTGCACCAGTCGCAAGCCCGCAAGCCCAAGCGCCGCGCGGAATTGCACCAGTTCGGCGTCGGTTCCATCCCACAGCAAAGGCTCGGTAGCCAGGCGCTGTTTTGCCCGGGCTGCCTCGCCTTCTTTCAGCCCCGTCAGCTGCGCCAGCTCCCGCGCCGACAGGTCAGAAAAGCCCCGGAATCGTGCACCGGCCTCCCGCTGCACCAAAAGTGTGCGCATAAGCTCGTTATGGGGAACACCAAAGTGCACCACCTCGTCGTGCGGATTGTTCAGACATCCCGCCGGAATCACCACCGCAGCCCCGTTCTCGGCAATAAACGGCGCCCGCAGGCCCATCGCCCGCTGCAACTCCCGCATCTCCGCCGCTGTCTTGCTGGAATTCAGCACCAGCGGAATCCCGTTAGCCGCCAGCCGCTCCATCGCCGGCAATGCCGCCCGCCAGCTATAGCTGTGGTGGTCCAGCAAAGTGCCATCCAGATCGGTAAAAACCACCAGCCGTGGTTGCATTCGCCACCTCCACTCTGCACTCTGAGGGGGTCTGACCCCCGATACATTTCATGGCACCAAATGTACTGGGGGTCTGACCCCGTTTTAGAGACCGATTCAAAAACCAGGCCAATCCATGACCAACGACACCTTCAAAGTTGAACACCGCTACCTGGACCTGCCGGACAGCTTCTACAGCCGGGTGAAGCCCACGCCGCTTTCGCAGCCAAAGATGGTGTGCTTCAACCACAAGCTTGCGGCGCAGCTGGGGTTTCATGTTCAGGATGAGCAGGACTGGGCGCAGATCGGCGCCGGGGCGGAATTGCTGGAAGGAATGGACCCGGTGGCCATGAAGTACACCGGCCATCAGTTCGGCATGTACAACCCGGAGCTTGGGGATGGCCGGGGGTTATTGCTGTGGGAAACTGTGGCGCCGGATGGCACACGGTGGGACTGGCACCTGAAAGGCGCGGGCACCACGCCCTATTCGCGTTTTGGCGATGGCCGGGCGGTGTTGCGCTCCACCATCCGGGAATACCTGTGTTCGGAAGCCATGCACGGGCTGGGCATACCCACCACCCGGGCGCTGTTTATGATCAGCGCCAAAGACCCGGTCCGGCGTGAATCCATCGAAACCGCTGCCGCCCTGATGCGCGTCGCCAAAAGCCATATCCGCTTCGGCCACTTTGAATTCGCCGCTTACCATGACGGCCCGGAGGCAGTGAAAACCCTGCTGGAGCACGTGATTTCGCTACACTTCCCCCACCTGATTGAGCTGCCGGAACCACAACGCCACGCCCGCTGGTTCACCGAAGTGGTGGAACGCACCGCCCGGCTGATTGCAGACTGGCAGGCGGTCGGCTTCTGCCATGGCGTGATGAACAGCGACAACATGTCCATCATCGGCGACACCTTCGACTACGGCCCCTACGCCTTTCTGGACGACTTCGACGCCGGTTTCGTCTGCAACCATTCCGATCACGAAGGCCGCTACGCTTACAACCGCCAGCCCCAGATCGGCTTCACCAACTGCCACTACCTGGCCAACGCCCTGCTGCCGATCATGGAAGAAGACACCGTGCGCGAATGCCTCGGCAGCTACGAAACCGCCTACAACCAGCGTTTCAAGCACAACATGCAGGCCAAGCTCGGGCTGGAAGAAACCGACGATGCAGACATGGCCCTGATCATGGACACCTTTAGCATGCTGCACGAACACCGGGTGGACTACACCCGATTCTTCCGCGGCATCTCCAACCTGCACCGCCATGGCAACGCCCCGGTGCGGGACCTTTTTGCAGACAGAAGCGTGGCCGACGAATGGCTCGAACGCTACAAAGCCCGCCTGCAAACAGAAACCCGCGCCCACGACGAGCGCGAATACGCCATGCGCCAGGTAAACCCCAAATACATCCTGCGCAACTACCTGGCCCAGCAAGTCATCATGGAAGCCCAGAACGGCAACTACGCGCCCATGAAAGAGCTACTCAAAGTGCTGGAAACCCCCTTCGACGAACAACCCCAGTTCGAACACTACGCCGCCCTACCCCCAGACTGGGGCAAACACCTGAACATCAGCTGCTCGTCTTAACCGGAGCCAACGCATCCAATCTCCGACCATGCCGCATAATATAAAGCACCAACAAAATAGCCGGCACCCCCATCACCCCGGCAACCAGAAAGAACTGCGCATACCCGAAATCCGCCACCACAATTCCCGAAAACCCACCTAAAAACTTCCCGGGCAACGTCATCAACGAACTGAACAACGCATACTGAGTCGCCGTAAACGAAGCACTGGTCATACTGGAAAGCCAGGCAATCAGCGCCACGTTAGCAATACCCCCACTCAGGTTATCGGCACTCACCACCAGCGCCAGCAGCTTGATATCCGGCGGGTACTGGGCCAGCACCACAAACAGCAGATTCGTAGCGGCCGTCATAATCGCCCCGGCCAGCAGAATCCGCCGCACGCCGTAGCGCACCACCAGCACCCCGCCAACCATCGAGCCGAGAATGGTCATAAAAAAGCCGAACACCTTGGTCACATCGGCCACCTGGGTTTTGCTGAACCCCATAAAATCCAGGTAGAAAGGATTGGCCATGACACCCATGGCGATATCGGAAATGCGGTACACCGCCACCAGCACCAGAATCACAATAGCCAGTTCTTTATAGCGGCGGAAGAAGTCCACAAAGGGCCCGGCCACGGCGGCGTAGAACCAGCCCGCCAGCTTCGCCAACCGGGGCGGCAGGTGCCCACGGCGGGCAGCCTCTTCCTGAACTTTCTCAGCAATGTCTTCGGCCGCAGCAAAGTGGTTCACCTCAGGCTCCCGGGCCACCAGCACCGTCAGCACACCCACTCCCACCAGCGCCGCCATCACCTGGTAAGACACCTGCCAGGACCAGAACTCCGCCAGGTACAAAGCCCCGGCACCAGCCACCAGCAACGCCAGCCGGTACCCGAAAATATAGGTCGCCGCCAGCGCCGCCTGCAGCCGCTCTTCCGCGATTTCAATCCGGTAGGCATCAATGGCCACATCCTGCGTGGCCGAGGAGAAGGCCACCAGCAACCCGCACAGGGCGAGGGTTTCCGGGGCGGAAAGGGGGTCCACCGCTGCCATCAGGTACAAGCCGGTGGCAATGCCCGCCTGGGCCAGCAGAATCCAGCTCCGGCGCTTGCCGAACAGCCGGTTCAGCACCGGCAGCTTCAGCCGGTCCACCACCGGGGCCCAGAACACCTTGATGGAATAGGTAATGCCCAGCCAGCTGAAGAAGCCGATGGTTGCGGTTTCTACCCCCACATCCGCCAGCCGCGCATTCAGGGTGGAAAACACCAGCAAAAACGGCAGCCCCGCGGAAAACCCCAAAAACAGCATGGCAATCACCTGCCAGCGGGTGTAGGTGTACAGGGCGTCTTTCAGAAGGGCAAGGCGGGTGCCGGGTACGATAGCGAAATCTCCGGATCAGTCGCGGAAGTTATTGAATTGCAGCGGGATATCCAGCTCCGCCTCGCGCAGCATGGCAATGGCTTCCTGCAGGTCGTCCCGCTTCTTACCGGTTACCCGCACCTTGTCACCCTGAATGCTGGCCTGAACCTTCATCTTCTGGTCTTTGATCATCTTCACGATCTTCTTGGCCATATCGGTTTCAATACCCTGCTTCAGGGCAAAGTGCTGCTTCACCAGCTTGCCGGCCTTGCTCTCGCCGTCTTCCGCCAGGGCCCGGGCGTCGATATTGCGCTTGGCGAAGGCCATCCGCAGCAGATCAATCAGCTGCTCCAGCTGGAATTCCTGCTCGGCGCTGGCGGTGATGCGCTTGTCTTCCAGCTCGATATTCGCGTCTACATTCTTGAAGTCCCAGCGGTTGCCCAGATCACGCTTGGCCTGGTCCACCGCGTTGGTTACTTCGTGCATTTCAATTTCGGAAACAATGTCAAAAGAAGGCATGGTCGTCATTCTCCAAAGGCAACACAGAGGTATACTGTGGCGACATGATTAACAGCGGCTGCGCCGGAACCGCCAAAGCATACCAAGAGCCAAGGCGAACCGCACCCGACAATGGACTGGTAAGAAGTAGATAAACAATGCCAAACCTGGACCTTCCCATCCTCGTAGTAGACGACGCCAAATTCAGCAGTATGGTGGTTGGCCGCACCTTGCGAAATGCCGGTTACCGCGACATACGCATCGCCAACAACGCCCCGGCGGCCCTGAAATTGATGGAAGAACGCCCGGTGAGCGTCCTGATTGCCGACTGGCTGATGCCCGAGATGGACGGCCTGGAACTCACAGACCAGGTGCGCCAGCTGGACGAGCAGACCAACCACTACACCTACGTGATCCTGCTGACCGCACGGGAAAGCGTGGAAGCCCTCTCGGTAGCCTTCGACCGGGGCGTCGATGACTTCATCTATAAGTCCGACATGACCAAGCAGCTGATTCCCCGCATTTTCGCTGCAGACCGCATGGCAGACCGCCAGAACACCCTGCTGCGGGCCAACGCCTTACTGGTGGAGAACAACCGGGAGCTGGAATCCAGCAACATCATCGACATGGAAACCGGCCAGTGCAACGCCAAGTACGCCCGCCAGCGCCTGCAGAAAATCCTGCGCCATGCCGAATCCCGTGGCGGTGCCAGTGCCTACGTAATGTGCGGCATCCGTAACTGGCAAGACCTGAAGCGCAAACACCCGCCCAGCGTCATGAGCGAACTGGCCATCGGCATCGCCCGCCGCCTGAACAGCCTGATCCGCCCTATCGACGCCCTGTGCCGCATTGGTGACAACCAGTTCGTGATCGTGTCTTACTTCCCCAACAGCGACCACTGCACACCCACCGCCTTCCGGCGCATCTTCGACGGCATCAACCACAAGGCCCTGAAAACCACCGCCGGCTACATTTCCGTAGAAGCCGGCATGGCCCTGTGCCGCGCCAGCGCTGAAGAAGGCACGCCGTCTGTACAGGATATGGAAAAAGCCTCGATACAAGGCCTGATAGATGCCTACGAAACCCGTCGCTTCGTGGAAATCACACCTGAAATACGGGAAGGCGTATAAGAACTACACACCGTAACACTGCGACACAGATCACAAACAGACAGAGAGAACGGAAGGCCTTAATCTAGCAACGTGGAATGAAGCAGTATCCACCCATGGCGGAGGAGCCGTGCAGTACCTCCGCCGCCGTATGGATGCTCTCCACAGGATTAACGAATTTTTCAGGCACTTTCGTTCTTTCCGAAATATTTTTTAAGCCAGCTCCCATGAGCTGGCTTTTTTATTACTTAGAGCTTACGCCCCTTACCAGCAGCAATCCGCAACCGCAGCGCGTTCAGCTTAATAAAGCCTTCCGCATCCTTCTGATCGTACGCACCCTGATCTTCTTCAAAGGTGGCGATCTTCTCGTCGAACAGGGAGTCTTCAGACTTCCGGCCGACAACGTCTACGTTACCCTTGTACAGCTTCAGGCGAACGGTACCGTTCACGTATTCCTGGGTCTGGTCGATCAGCGCCTGCAAGGCTTCACGCTCCGGGGACCACCAGTAGCCGTTGTAGATCACCTCGGCGTAGCGCGGCATCAGGCTGTCTTTCAGGTGAGCCACTTCGCGGTCCAGGGTGATGGACTCGATGGCGCGGTGAGCGCGCAGCATGATGGTGCCGCCCGGTGTTTCATAGCAGCCGCGGGACTTCATGCCCACGTAGCGGTTCTCAACGATGTCCAGGCGACCGATACCGTTCTCGCCGGCCAGCTTGTTCAGGGTTTCCAGAACCACGTGCGGCTTCATTTCCTGACCATCAACGGCAACAATGTCGCCCTTCCTGTAGGTCAGCTCAACGTAAGTCGGCTTCTCGGGAGCGGCCTCCGGAGACACACTCCAGCGCCACATCTCTTCCTCGGCTTCAGACCAGGGATCTTCCAGGTTCATGCCTTCGTAGGAAATGTGCAGCAGGTTGGCGTCCATGGAGTACGGGCTCTTGCCCTTCTTCATTTCCACCGGAATGTTGCGCTCTTCGCAGTACTTCAACAGCTTCTCGCGGGAGTTCAGATCCCACTCACGCCAGGGAGCAATCACCTTCACACCTGGCTTCAGCGCATAGGCGCCCAGCTCGAAACGCACCTGGTCGTTACCCTTGCCAGTCGCGCCGTGGGAAATGGCATCGGCGCCGGTTTCATTGGCAATATCGATCAGACGCTTGGCAATCAGCGGGCGGGCAATGGAGGTGCCCAGCAGGTACTCGCCCTCGTAGATGGTGTTGGCGCGGAACATCGGGAACACGTAATCGCGCACAAACTCTTCGCGCAGGTCCTCGATGTAGATTTCCTTAACGCCCAGCGCTTCCGCCTTGGCACGCGCCGGCTCAACTTCCTCGCCCTGGCCGATGTCGGCGGTGAAGGTCACCACCTCGCAACCGTAGGTGTCTTGCAACCACCGAACAATAACGGAAGTATCCAGGCCACCGGAATAGGCCAGCACCACCTTTTTAATATCAGACATGCTTTGCTCCAGACTGAACAGAATGGATGTATTGAATAGAAGCGCCATATTGTACGGGATGGCCGTGGGAATGGCTATTCGACAGAAGGCTGCGGAGGGGGAAGACTGAAGACTTTTTTGCCACGGAATCCACGGAAGGACACGGAAAAAAGAAAAGTGATTTGCCACGAAATCCACTAAAGAACACGAAATTAAAGACGAAGACGTTTTAGGTTCTAGTCAGTAATCTTTGTTCGTGTTTTTTCGTGGATTTCGTGGCAAAAAAGTCTTTAAGTCTTTTATTTTTCCGTGTCCTTCCGTGGATTCCGTGGCAAAACATGCCTTACATATACGGAATAATAGACTCGCCATAAAGGTGCAGATCTTCCACAATCTGCCGATTCCGCTCCGAAAGCTCCGGATCTGCCGCCAGTTCCTGCAGCTCCAGCCCATAAGCCTCCAGCGAGCGCCAGCCTTTGCCCGGGCTCATCAACCGCTGGCTTCGGAACTGCTCCCAGCGTTCCATTTCCTCGCCATCCAGGGTAGACGGGTAGTTGCGGGCCCGGTAGCGGAACAGCATTTCCGGAAGCCGTTCGTCTTCAAAGCGGACTTCCTGTTCACCCAATGTCTCCACCGGTTCGGAGATCAGCCAGTTCAGCTTCTCCCGATCGGTATTGCTGATAAAGCCACCGGCGTAGAGCTGCTCGTCCGGGTCGGTCAGGTCGCTGCCGTCGAACTGGTGGTCGAAGGCCTGGGCAATGCGGGCGGGAAGGTCCGGGGCGTTGCGAAGTTTGGCCAGGTTGGTGCGCAGTACGTCGCCGTCCAGCTCCAGCTCCGCCAGCCGTTCCTTGGATAAGGTGGACAGCATATTGGCCGGCGCCAGCACCGGGCATTTATTGACCTGCACACCCTTGAGCGGGAACCGGCTGACGCCCTCCCCCAGCTCCGCCTGTGAAGTAAACACCCGCTCACGGATCTGCTCCGGACTGGCGTTGATCAGCTCGCTCGGGTCTTCCCGCAAGTCGTAGACAATTACCTGGTTTTTGTTGGTGGGATGATCCGCCAGCGGCGCCACCAGCGCGCAGCAACCGCGAGTGGCCGGGTACTTGGCAGAAATATGGAACACCGGCTTCAGGGTTGCGGTATCCAGCATCTGGCGGGCGGAATGTTTGTCTTTATGCTTGAGCACAAAGTCGAACAGCTTGGGCTGCTTTTCCTTGATCAGCTTGGCCACGGCAATGGTCGCCAGCACATCAGACATAGCATCGTGGGCTGCCTCGTGGGCAATGCCATTGGCCACCGTCAGCTCCTCCAGCCGGAAGCTGGGGCTGCCGTCTTCTTTCTTCGGCCAGTTGATACCCTCCGGGCGCAGGGCGTAAGTCAGCCGCACCATATCGATGATATCCCAGCGGGAATTGCCGTTCTGCCATTCCCGGCCGTATGGATCACGCAGGTTGCGGTACAGGGTGTGGCGGGTCACCTCATCATCAAAGCGCAGGCTGTTGTAGCCCACTGCGCAGGTGCCAGGCTGGCTGAACGCCTCATTGATCTGGGCAATAAACTCCGCCTCCGGGTAGCCGTCTTGCAGCGCTTTTTGCGGGGTGATGCCGGTAATCAGGCAGGCTTGAGGAGAAGGCAGGTAGTCGTCCGCGGGTTTGCAGTAGATCACCAGCGGGTCTTCGATGATGTTCAGATCCGCATCCGTGCGCACACCGGCAAACTGGGAGGGGCGGTCGTGCACCGGGTCTACGCCGAAGGTTTCGTAGTCGTGCCAGTAGAAAGAGCGGATCAAGGGGAAGACTCCTGCGAATCAATGAATCAGATGAGGCAGGAGTGTAGCAAAATCACGCAGCAGTTTGCCGGGCATTGCCAGACAACATCGCCTCAATACTCAAATGGTAATCCAGCGCTTGCCACTCAATGCCCGTGCCGTCGCAAATAAACCGGTACTGGCGAATTTCTGAGATAGACGCCTTCTCTAACTCCGGATACCAATGCACAGGCGTGGAAATTACCCGACCATCCTCAAGCTCGACGTGCAGGTGGCGATCATCGATGTGAACGGATTTACCTTTGAAACCAGGCATTCCATTTCTCCAGAAACTCAGACTGATGGCTCTCTACAATCGAAAGACACTCTTTCAATTCCTGATTCTTCAGCGTGCTGTATTTGACGGCCAAAGAAACCACTTCAATCTTAGCCCATCGCTCGCCTTTAAGCACATGCACGTGGGCAGGAGGATGATCATTGGCGTAGAAGAAGAATTTGAATCCATTCAGGAGAAGTAATGTTGGCATCCTTGCCACTTTTTTTTCAGCTATCAAAAAAGATCGTTGCCCTTGTCCACTTGGTGGGTGCGGTAGCGGTCAATACCCGCGCCAGTTAGCTTACTGAGGTCTACCGTCATGTTAGTCGGCAGGTTGATAAACACGCCTTTTCCGACATTGATGGTAGTGGCGCCGTCCAGAGTTTGCCAGCCCATATCTTCACGCTGGAAACCGATAAAAAACGCATCCGTGAAGGCGACAGAGCCGTCATCAACACCAGTGTCTTCACCGACGATGACTGACCGGAGATTGGTGAGAGCTGCACAGGTCAGGTCGACCGCACAGGAATTCGATTCAGCTCCTTCAATCTTCAAGCCGACGTGTGTCGCCCGATAATTAGTCTCGGTCTCTCCTGCACCGGCATAAAGAGTTGTATCGTAGACACCACCATTCTCAACACGGTCGTCCCGTATCTTCAGCCCAGGTAGAGCCCCACTAAAACTCTCAGTATGAGAAGAAACCGACCCACGAGCCTCCGCAAACCCCATACGGAACCCCTTCAGGCCGGCAGAATCCTCGGCAAGTTCGATATAGGGCTTACGGGCCTCAAAAGGAATAGCCTCACCTTCGTTATAGGTAACGCGATTAAAGGTTTCGCCGTCGTTGCGGGCGATATGGCCAAGCGCGAGGTGTTGTGCGGAAAAGTCGGTGCCGCCATCAATCTGGCCGACCTGAATGTCGTCAATATTAACGCGGGTTTCAACATCAATGCCCAGCGTCATTCGGGTGTAATCCACCCCATTGCCGGGAATATTTTCGATGTTCATAAAGGCCTGCCCGGTAACCTCCCCCATTCTGTTATCAGAAATAGGTTCAAGCTCCGCCTGGGCAACGGGCGAAATACCCAGCAGGAGCGTGGCAAGGGCAGCGCATCCATACGCTAACTTTGTCATAGTTCGTGTCTCTGAATTGTTTTAGTGAGCCGATTTCAACGCCCAGCTCAATGTCGCCCGTTTATTATGTTTTTATGGCGAACCTCAATCCTCACTATACTCAGACAAAGCAAATCAAAGAGTGAACAGCATCACATCCACTCATTACCTGAAGGTTAACTTACACCTTCCATGATGCCGTTCACACTCAGGCTGAAATCAGGCTTCCTGCCAGCTCTGAACTGCTTCCTTACCGTACTTGTCACGCCACTCGTTCAGAGTCTTGTGGTTGCCGCCACGGGTTTTAACCACTTCACCGGTGTGCGGGTTCTTGTAGGTTTTCAGGGGGCGCTTGGCACGGGTGCCTGCAGGCGCTTCAACCTTGCCGCCAGCAATGGTGGGATCAATCGCAGCCAGAATCTGAAGCACGTCTTTCGGAGACTTGTCGAACTGCTTCATCAAATCACGAACCTTGTTTTCAAACTCCAGCTCGGATTTCAAAGCCTGGTCTTTTTCCAGCTTCTCCAGCTCTGCAGCCAGCTTTTCCATCAGCTGTTTCTTCTGATAGTAATCGTTGATTTTTGCCATAATATTAAAACCTGTTATCGGTGGGGTTTTAAACAAAGATCATAAAGACCAAGTGTCGGGCGAAATAATAATAAACAAACAGGGATATGGCAAAGATATTTGTTTAAAGACTCTTCATGATCTCTTGGGCACTCGCTTGATAAGTATTAACCATTACACCACCCACTTCACATGATCTCTTGGGCACTCGCTTGATAAGTATTAACCATTACACCACCCACTTCACAAAACTCCGGATTGGCTTTGCAATAATGCTCGATATCCCGCGCCACCAACTCCAAGTTACTGGCCAGCAGTTCAAGATCTTTGTATACCTGCAACGCAGACATACCACAAGACAACCGGCCAAACTGCGTATTCCAGACCAAGGTT